>NZ_CP124543.1:6553932-6866024 GCF_029953635.1 Halotia branconii CENA392
GCGATTCATCGCGTCTCTACAAGGGGGGATCAAAATGTATGGTTGCTTGGAAAAGGGGAAAGGCTGAAATTTACCCCTGTGAACGGTTACTTTCTTTAACGCTTTTTTGACCGATTAAATCAATTGTGGATGAAGCAATTAATCGCTCACAGTCCTAAATAAACCAAATTTTTCAACTTGTTTAAATGCTTGTTGCAAAGTTGCTCCTTGCCATATTACGATATACATTAATACGATCACCGCAGACCGCATGGCATAATCACAATGCATTAAGAGTGGTTTGGATAGTTTGTTAATTTGCTCTAACAAAGAGGTAGCAGTTTCATCATTCATTACCTCGGATTTAACAGGTATATTGATGTACGAAAGTCCTAAAAATTCAACTTTTTCTGGTTCGCTATTCAGAAAGCCCTGCTCATTGGGCGATCGCAGGTTAAGTACTGACTTAAATCCTTCCTGGGCAATTTGTGGCAATTGTTCGAGGGTAATTTGTCCTGCGATCGCCAACTCGTTATTTATCTTCCTAACAATCTTCATAAACAACTCTATTTTGGATTATCTAATAGTAATCAAAGCTCAAGCTCATCTAGCTGAATAAAAAGAAACACTGCCAATTTTAAATGATGTACTTCAAAAATACTCAACAACCTTCTTACTATTCAAAAGCTACTATCTATGTGAAAAAAATTATAACCTTGTTGTTGCTAGCGCTATTATTAACAAGTAGCTTTACCTTACCTGCGATCGCAACTGAAACAACCGACGGCGCACAAATATTTAGCGTTCAGTGCGCTGGTTGTCATATCAATGGCAGTAATATCATTAGGCGGGGTAAGAACTTGAAAAAACCAGCACTCAAGAGATATAGGATGGATTCTAAAGAAGCGATCGCATCTCTTGTTACCAATGGTAAAAATAATATGCCAGCTTATCAAGACCGTCTCACCAAAGAGCAAATTCAATCTGTAGCTGCTTACGTTTTTGAACAAGCAAACACAGGCTGGCGTTAAAAACAGTTAACAGTTGATGATTATTCAGTTACTATACTTTACCTGTTTAAGTTTTATACTTTAAGTAATTGGGCATAATTAAGTTCAACTTTATTTTCCTATGTCCATGCCCTATGCCCCATGCCCCATGCCCTATAAATATGAACCTACCAATAGAAAGCCGTCTTCAATTCACTCCTGATCTAAATATTTGTCGAATATTAAATGGTATGTGGCAAGTGTCTGGTGGACACGGACGCATCAACCCCCAAGCTGCCATTGAAGCTATGTTTCAATATGTGGATGCAGGTTTCACTACTTGGGATTTAGCAGACCATTATGGCCCTGCGGAAGACTTTATTGGTGAATTTCGTCGTCAAATGATTGCGATGCGTGGACAGGAGGCTTTGGCTAATATTCAAGCTTTCACAAAATGGGTTCCTCGTCCCGGTAAAATGACGAGACAATTGGTCGAAAAAAATATTGATATTTCCTTGAGGAGAATGAATGTTGAATCATTAGATTTAATGCAATTCCATTGGTGGGAATACCAGGATAAAAATTACTTGGATGCCCTCAAGTATATGACAGAATTACAAACTGAGGGAAAAATTAAACATTTAGCTTTAACTAACTTTGATACAGAACACCTCAAAATTATTATTGAAGCAGGCATTAAAATTGTTTCTAACCAAGTACAGTTTTCTTTAGTTGATCGTCGTCCCCAAGTAAATATGGTGCAGTTTTGTCAACAGCACGATATCAAATTATTTACTTATGGTACAGTTTGTGGTGGTTTGTTATCAGAAAAGTATTTAGATAAATCAGAACTACGAGGATTTGATTTAGCTACCACAAGCTTGAAGAAATATAAAAATATGATTGATGCTTGGGGTGGTTGGCAATTGTTTCAAGAGTTGCTTACTACTTTGAAACAAATTGCTGATAAGCATAAAGTCAGCATTGCCAATGTTGCAGTACGTTACATTTTAGATCAACCAGCTGTGGGTGGTGTGATAGTTGGTGCGAGGCTTGGTGTATCTGAACATATCGCAGATAACGCCCAAGTATTTAGTTTTAGTTTAGATGCTGAAGATAGCGATCGCATAGATGCAGTATCTCGCCAGTCACGAGATTTATATGAGATAATCGGCGATTGTGGCGACGAATATAGGCGATAACATCATCAAAATGGCAGTTGTGTCTAACACCCTCTTAAATTGGACAATAATTATTTTTGGTTAAGATTAATGCTGTGACAAGTAACTTGTCGCCCTACAAACTTTCAAATATCAACAACTGATTTTTTCGATTTTAGTGTTGTTGTACCGCCCATAGTTAATGTTCGTTTAGTAACTACATCTAAAAATAGTTCCTCATACTGTTCAATTGACTGTTTAAAGGAATAGCACTCTACAGCAAACTGTCTTCCTTTGTTACCTAGTTGTGTTGCTAGTACCGAATTACGATATAAATCCAATACTGCTGCCGCTAATGCATCTGATGATTCTGGCTCTACAATTATGCCACCACCACTTTCTTGAATAGCTCTTGCTGCTGTACCAGTAGCAGGTACTGAACCTATTATTGGACGACCACTTGCTAGCAATAGTGGTATTTTAGAAGGCATATTAAAGGAAATCACATTACGCTTTTGCACAATCAACCCCACATCAGCAGCGCTCAACATTTGTGGTAGTTGTTCTCGTGGCTGCAACGGTAATAACAAAATATTATCTGCTCCGCAAGACAAACAATATTCTTGCAGTCTAGCCAAAGCCTTCGATTCGCCAACAATTACAAAAACAACTTCTTTAATATGACGCAAGTTAGCTGCTGCGGCTACTACTGTCTCTAAACCTTGCGTTAATGCAATGTTACCAGAGTACATTACTACAAATTTTCTATCTAACTGATGGGCGATTTTCCAAAGATTATTCGCCTTAGCCAAAGGACGAATAAAATTTACATTTACCCAATTGGGAATACAAACGATTTTCTTAACAGGTACATCCTTATTTACTAAATTGTCATAAAATCCATCAGCAATCACACTAATTTTAGATGCGTTTCGGTATGCAAATTTCTCCAACACCTCACATGCCTTAATCATCCATTTATTTTTCATGAGACCGACGCGCACAGCTGCTTCTGGAAGAATATCTTGGACATTCAAAACTACAGGACACTTGTACATCCACCCCAATAGAGTTGCTGGTAGTGAAACTAGTAGTGGTGGCACTGTTAAAAGAATTACATCTGGTCGCTTACCATTTAAGGCTTGTGGTAAGCTAGTAAAGATAAAACTCAACTCTAATAGCAGCCGATCTATAAGGTTGGGTTTAGACTTAATCCGTAAGTAACTACGCTGAATGGTCACACCGTTGTTTTGTTCTGTAACGTACCACTTGCCTTTATATCCATCATAAATTTCACGCTGAGGATAGTTAGGCATTCCTGTAATCACTCGCACTTGGTGACCTCGTTCTACTAGTCCTTCAGCCAATTCGGTCATCAAGGGTGCTATTCCAATCGGCTCTGGATGATAGTTGTAAGAGTAAATCAGAATATGCATAAGCTATATTGTGAATTTTATGAAGTCAGCCTAAGAATGTCAGGTTATACTTAATATTTCGGTTGTGATGATCAATGGCATCAGAATGAGATAAATACTGATAAACATTCATTTAAAATGCTAAATCAATCACATTAAAATGAAAACATTAATTGATTCTCACAGGCTTAAATTACATATTTGTTTAGGCTTCAACCTCTAATTATTGGAACAGTGGGTTTTTGTTGTTTTAATTAATGCTGGAAATTATTCCTGGTAGATTGTAGCATTACATCTAAGTTTTGTTAAGAATTTTTACTGTAGCATTTATTTGATCTTTATACATGATTGATATCAACAGCATCTTAAAGTATTAAAATTTAAATTTTGTTATATATTTAACATACTGGTCAAAAACTTCTATTCTCAAGAAAAGAATTTTATTGTTTAAGTATAATTTTGTATTGGTGCATGTAAAATTACAAAAAATGAATGTAAGTTAAGCAAAGATATAGTTACCCGTAGGGTGAGGACTAAAGTCCTGACTACGAAATTGATTACAACAATTTTAGATCGCTTAACTTAACTCCTATCAAAATTAAAGAATGGCTTTTGCGTGCGATCGCTACAACCGTGTCCGGAGTATTGTTAATGATTGATTGGCTGTATTGCTATCCAATTTTATATTCAGGTATTTTACTCAAACGTTACAAACGCTTTTTTGCTGATGTTCAACTTGCTGATGGGGAAGTTGTAGTAGCACACTGTCCAAATACAGGCCCAATGGTTGGAGTATCGACTCCTGGTAGCTTAGTACAAGTTTCTAAAAGTGATAACCCCAAGCGTAAACTGCTTTATACCTTAGAACTAATTCAGGTACATGACAACGAGCCGACCTGGGTTGGTGTTAATACTGCTTTACCAAATCGAGTAGTGAAACTAGCTTTGGCAAAATATCTTTTTCCAGAACTGGGTAACTACAGCCAAATCAAGGGTGAAGTGGTTTATGGACTAGATAAAAAAAGTCGTGTAGATTTTGTATTGCTGGGAAGTGAAGAAGATCGCCCCATATATTTAGAAGTAAAAAATACAACTTTGGCACAGGGAAGGTTAGCTTTATTTCCTGACACAGTGACGACAAGAGGACAAAAGCACTTACGGGAACTAACGGCACTGTTACCTTTGACTCGTGCAGTTATGTGTTATTTTATCAATCGGGGTGATTGTACTGAGTTTGCCCCTGGTGATAGTACAGACCCTACTTATGGTAAGTTACTGCGGGAGGCGATCGCTTTAGGTTTAGAAGTGTTACCTTGCCGTTTTGATATTTCTCCTGAAGGCATCCGTTATTTAGGTTTGGCAAAGTTAAAAATTTGATTACACCAAGGAAAAATAAGTGATTATTCTGGTCATGGGTGTCTCTGGTTCTGGCAAAACCATAATTAACCCTTGTCTGGCAATAGTTTGAGTCCTCATGCTTCAGTGTGCTACTCATTCACTGCTCAAAACCACTAGTTTTAAACTGATTTTTGGCGATCACAGTGGGCGATCGCGCTACTCAAATGCTGCTTATTTTGAGAAATTATTAGAGTCAGTGTGACAAAAAGGGAATAACGACTAATTAATTGGCGAAACATCAATTTTTACTTTCAAGTCTAGAGCAGGATTTACTGACTCTACTTAGAAGCCATAACGGATTTTATGGCTTAGAGATATTAAACGTAATCAATCAAGTACGTTCAAAATATAAAATTAAACTTTTGACCTGTGGTTCGCTTTACACAACCTTAGGACGGATGGAAACTCAAAATTTTATTACTTCCATAAGTAGCAAAACTGAAAAAACACCACGGAGGCGATATTATACAATTTCTCAGAGTGGAGAGGAAGCACTTAAGTTAATTGAAGAATATCGCGATCGTTTAGCAAGCTGGTCAAAGTAACTTACTAGAGTGAATCCCCAGTAGACCTAACTGCGATCGCTTTCATACTCCTGTGCAGTTTCGTACTCACGCTGGAATTGTTCTAATTCTTGTACCCGGCGAAATAGCTGATCGCGTTGCGAAGTGCTGACGGTTTCTAGTTCGCTGATTTTAGTGTTGAGATGCTTAATCATCAAAAACAATACGTTTTTATCAAGATTGTCAAGTGTCTCACCGTCTACTAATAGACTGTTTAAAGTTTCACTTGTGGATGTAGTGCATTCTAGGAAATTACCAATAACCTTAAAATCCCAAGTTTCCCCGTTAATATCTTGGGGGTGAATGTAAAAGCTATACTGATTGTTTTGGTCTTTTTGGACTCTAAGTCTAAAATCAATTGCTTTTCCTTCGTGTATCTGAAAGTAATTTTCTAACGTAAACTTACTAATCATGTTCAACCTTGAAAAATTAATTAGAGAATTAGACGAATTTATCAAATACTGGGGAACTTTACCCTCAACGTTTATAGCCTATTACGATGATTTATATGGTTATCCTTGGGGAAGACTTAAACTATTTGGGATGCTGTGTTTAAGCTTTTCTTTTTATTTTGGATTGTTGATCTTGATTCTTGAACTAAAGTAATCTCCGTCCGGTTAGTCAGCCGGCTTGTCACTAGCCGGGCGTTGCACCAGATAGCCCAGAATAGCTGTAGATATTCCTGTGATTATCGTCGCAGTGTTACTGCCAATCATCCCACTACCGCCCAGGACACTAGAGACTCCTGCAACCAAACCTAAAACTGTGCTGAATCGATCTAAAGTTTTTTGATTCACTTGTAATTACTCCTGTTCTGTATTCTCTTCGTATTCCCGAATTTGGAAGTTAGTGTCGCGCTGTAAAAAGCGTTGAATATCGCGGGTGTAGAATAAAACTCGTTTAAACTTGTGGTCAATTTTTTCATTCATTTGACCCAACAGCATTTGAATTACATCTTTTCTGTTGATATACTCTTGAACGTGTAAATCAAATCTTTTGTCTAACTCTCTAATCTTCTCGGCATTGCTAGCATACTCTTTCAAATCTTCTTCAATTTGAATAATTGAAGTTGAAATTCTATTGATACTGCTAACAATTTTGATGCCTAACCCACCTAAAATGGAAAAGCTAACAAGGATTCCTAAAAATATACCAGTAGATTCTAAAGTAATTGTGATTCCTGGGCTGTTACTGTTAGTTGAGTTACTAACAGCTATTACTGATTTTGTAGTAGTCACTTGTGTTAATCAGTTGGATCATCCAAATTTTCAATAAACTGTGCTGTGTCAACCTTCACCCGGACAGTAAACTCATACTCTGGCATCTCCGGTGTACCCGTAAGCTGTTGACTGGCAAATTGAATAGGTGGTAATTCAGCATTAACTCTTGCTTCATTCACTTGGTCGGTTAATGCAGCTAATCCTTGCAAAAGTTTAACAATTCCCTTAACACAAGAAGCATTAAGAGTCAGATTGCTACCGCTTTCTGTAGTTGTGCTGAAATTAAGCTTGACTTGATTATTTCCAACAAATTCAATTGAACCAGCGGGTAACTTTTCGGCTAATGCGCTGTAACTTAATGCAGTAGTCATAAATTATCAATTTTGAACTCAATTGTTTCTAATTTGGAGCGAACCGCGTTGATTAAATCTTCCGTGGTATCAGTTTCTATTCCTCTGTATTCCCAGACAGCCAGAGTGACTTGGTAAATCCAAGGTAAAGCCTCAAACCTCAAACGATAAGATTCGGTCAGCTTGGGAAACTGAACCAACTCAATCGCATTAAGCTTAATTAGTCGGCGTGTACCATCTACTTCAGTGGTTGGAACCTGTCCCAATCCCTCAAAAACTACAGTGTCGTCAACATGAATGCCGCTAATTTGTTGATAGAAATATCCTGCTCTAATCCAAGTAGGTTTGGCATTAAGCCAGGAAGCCCCGACTAAAAAAACGTGACTATCAGTCAAATAAGGAAGCTCTACTGGGTCAATTAGCGGCGCTCTGGCTCTGCGGTTGTCGGGATTACCTACTAACTTTTGGTAGTAAGTTAATTCCCAAGCTCCCATTGCTGTTAGGTCAAGCTGAAGTGTCATATTTTGACTAATTCCCAATCTTCAGCTAGTTCAAAAACGTCATACTCTTGTTCGTCCAGGAAGTCGAGAAAGGTATCTGGGTGAATATTGCCGCGCAGAAACGCTGCTGTCATATTTGCCCGCTGGAGCATGAGATTTAATTCCTCCTCATACTCCAATTGCGACTGTCCCGGATACCAAATTGCAGGAGTTTCTAAAAAATTATTCACCACTGCCAGTTAATACAAAATATTCAGGCGTAAACCAAACACGCCCATAAGCACCCCCTAATTTGCCTTTAACAGCGTTGAAAACAGTTTTCACTTCATTATCTAAAGCTGCTGCTGATTGAATTGAAAGTGGTGCAGTGTAAGAATATTGGGTGTTACTGCCACGATTCCCTGGCGCATATCTCTTGTATGGGCGATTACTACCTAAAGCCCGAATGATATTAGGTGAATCGTCTGATACAGTAGCGTGAACTTTCGCAGGCTTAGCGCCGCGAGGTAAAGGATCTTCTGAACCGGCATCAACCAAGTTTAAAGCTGTCTGTCCAAAAAACACGACACTTTTTTGGGATGCCTGTACTTTGTACTTTTTAGCAGTTTCTCCAGCTGCAATCTGTATAGGTTTGTAAGCTACTGCAATTAAAGGATTTTTGCGAGTACTTGCACCATCTTCTCTAACGGGTGGGTTATAAGCTTCCCTTGCACGAGCATATTGCAACTCTTTTTCAATCTGTTTGGCGCTTTTGCGTCTTCCCATAGTTACTGAGGTTTGTGTAAAAAATGTTTTGCGTAAATCATTTCTAGCAAGGGTTTAGCAGTAATTTTCTCAACCGGATAACATAAGGTTGTCCGTAAAATTTTTAGTTTTATTCAATTAAACGCGTTCAATTACACTTCGTAGCCGAGATCCACTAACAGCTACTAAATTCACAGGATTCTGTTTTCCCCAAATAAACAACTGAGCATAACGAAACTTTACGTCAGATGTGCGTCTACGCACGAACTTTTTAACTGTACGCCCATAAACTCGATGTGTTCCTGGGTTATTTGAATAAACGCGGTCATTGTCTATAAATTGCAGATAATCACGGTCAAGAGAATGATTTTGGATATCTAGCACGGCTCGAATAATTCTTTCTCCCTCAGTCTTACTGGGAACTAACAGTTTTAATTCATAACCACGTTCTTTATCTGAATAAGTACATTTAAAGCGTCCTTTATGCCAAACAAAAGGAGGTGTCGCAAAAACACTTTTAATTTTTCTTGCTAATGTTTCTGCGTCAGTTCTGCTGATACTTTCACTTGATTCATTCATCAACCTAAAAGTTATTTCGCCTTCTGCTTGTGGTGTTGATTCATTGCTATGAATTTCAAAATTATAAGGTTCTAAAAAGAATAGTTTTACTTGAGGCTTAAAAGTTCGTTCTGATTGCACATCAAACCAAGGAACACCATACACTGGGCGCTGAACTGCTTCTAACCTTCCTATTGTTACTTCAAACAACCACATCCTCATCATGGTCATAACATCGGTGTCGTCATCTTTCATTAAACAAGAATGCTTCAGTCGTGGCTTAGGATTACTAATATCATCATCTGGCTGGTTTTTAAAATATGCTCGAACTGCTTTATTATGCTCCAGTCTGACAATATCTTGTAGATTTTCCCACTCATCAAATCCTTCTGGTAATGGCATTAATCATCTGCCTCCTTGTCTATATCAGTAATAGCCAAACCAGTTGCACTAAACAATTTAGCAACATCAGAAGCAGCTTTAATTTGTGCTGCCTCTGGTGGTGTAGTTCCTTGCTTACTTTCTGGCTCTTGACTCAATGCTTTAGTAAATTGTTCTTTTTGTTCTCCAATCTGGTTAACAGTTTGCTGGACAGAGAGAACCTCACTAGCAACTTGATCTACTTGAGAAACTACATTTTCAGCGTTTTCTAAATTAGTAAAAAATTTATTTTGAAAGTTAGGTGTAGGATTCATCCATCTGTAAGCTTTTTCGCTAACCTTTCCCCATCTTTTTAAAGCATTACCAATAAAAGCAACCCAAGAACCAACAACTTCTAAAGCACTTAAAATTGAATAGCCAATTGATTGAATGCTATTCATTAAGTTAGCAGCAGCTTGATAAATACGGTTCCATTTTTTATATTCAGCTTTAATACTTCCCCATTCACTCTCACCAATTACAGATTTAGCGAGTGAATCAAACTGACCACCTAAAATTGCACCAATATCTAAAGGGCTACCTTCTGCATCTTTGATACCAATTGCTGCTAATACATTGGATATTGCACTAGTTAATGTTTGTCCTAAATTGGCACTGAGCATATAGGCATTGTGCAAAGTCTGCCACCAGATAAGAACATTCAAAACTCGATCTAAATGCAGCCATTCAGCTACTCGCGATAACTTACCAGCAATGCCACCAGGAAGTTGGACACCGAGCTTATTATTAATAATGTTTAATAGTGCTAATTGTGCGGCATTACTAAATTGACTAACAGCATCTAAAATCTGCTTACAAATAGCAAATATTGGGGCTAGCAATGCCATGATCGGAGCCAATATCGATGACCTAGTTGCTGAGTGTTGAGCTGCTATAAAGGCTTTTAGCCCTGAATCGTTATAAGGCACTGCATCTACTCCATCCTTTCCATCTCTCCCTGGTCTACCGGGGAATCCATTTAAACCATCTCTTCCGTCTCTGCCCGGTTGGCCTGGAATTTGAATAATTTGCGTGATACCAGGAGCGCCTTGCCGTCCATCCCTGCCGGGTCTACCGTCACGACCCGGAATGCCTGGAACACCTGGAATGCCGGGTTTAAGTTTAAGCAATTGATACAGTCCCAATAATGTCGCTAGTCCCGCAGCTACTTCTACAGCTTTTGCTAGGGCATTATCACCAGTGTTTTGGGCTTTCTTGGCTGTGTCCTTAGCATCCTTAGCTGTTGATTTAGCTTCATTTGCTGAAGTGCTAGCAGCGTTGGCAGTTACGTTTGCAGTTGCGGCGACGCTACCCGCAGCGATCGCAATACTTGCAGCTTTCACTGCCTGAGAATTTGCTTGTACTGCTGTATTGATTGCTGTGGATGCAACGGTTTGAGCAACATTAGCTGCAAGAATTGCTTGTCCCGCTGTGCCAATTGCTTGCCTAGCTTGAGATATTGCACTGCTTGCTTGAGAGCTTGCAGAATTTCCTAAGCTTACGGCATAGTCAGCTACACCACGCACCGAACTAGCTACCTCTAAAGCATTCCTGGCTATACCTCTAATGGTTGGCAATTGGCGACCTAAAATATTAGATACAGCGTCACCAAGTGATGTCAACTCTCGCTCTATGCCGTCTATCCGAGAACCCAAAGCCTCAGCGAAGGCTACTAACTGCAAAATTTCGATAACAGTACTCGCTAAACCTGCCACTCTAGCGGCAAGTCCCAATAAATCACCAGCTACCTTACCAGCAGTAGTTAACGCTTTTCTTGATATGCCTATTGCTTCAGCCGCGTCTAAAGCTACATCTGCTACTTTGCTAGCAAGCCTGCCAACTTGACCGACAACACTAGCGATTTTGTTGTCTACGATGTCAATAGCGCGTTGGGCTGCTTTTGCTACCCCTACAGCATTGTCAGCAATCCCCCTAGTCGCTTTACTTAGTGCGCTTGCCTCTTTAGCCACTAACGTTGACGCTTTGGCTTCACTGATAGCCGTTTCTGCTACTCTTCTGGTTTGAATAGACAAACCTTTACTTAACTCGGCATCGCTTGCAGCCTTAGTTGCTTGAGCGCTTGCATTATTAGCTTGACCGAATGCAGCCGCCGCGTCTCTGTCTGCTTTTGTGCCAACGATTTCAGCACGTTCACCTACGACGAGCGCTCGTCTTGCTGTGCCTTGTGTTTCGTTGCTAACATTCAACGCCTTATTGGCCTTATTGTCGGCTTTGTTGGCGACACCAGTTGCATTTTTAGCTTCGTTACTAGCACCGTTAGCGGTACTAAGCGACCTAGTAGCTTTTCCGTCTACGATATCAATTTTTGATGATAAATTATCTGTTTTCCTCTCTACCGTATTTAAACCATTAGCGGTTCTAACAGCTATGTTTGTGGTATCACTTAACTTTATTTCTAGTGCGCGTAATGCCGATTTCAGCCCATCGACATCACTTATTAATGTTTGCCCTCCAGAAGTTGGCATATCACCTTAATAATCTCCTAATTTCGTTGAACTCAGCTTGTTCTATGCAAACCATGTCAGGAGGACAATAGTTATTTGGATCGAGACACTTAAATGGATCTGGACATGTCTGACCGCTGACCATGCCACAGCCGGCTTGACATTCAGCTAATGAGTCATATTCGCCAGGAGTCCCGTAAACATTGCTCTTGACACATGAATTATTTATGCAATCATAAGGAACCGCGTTACAAGCGGTGCAATTACCGTATTTTGTATAACCAGCATTAGGATTATCATTAGCTACAGCAGTTACTTGTGCCGTTGTAGTCAGATAAAAATAATTTGTCCCGGCAACGTTTACACCATCAAGATAAAGATATACAGTAGTTGAGTTTCTGGCACGATATTCAGGTGTTGTGCCACAAGCAAAAAATTCGTAACTAACATTCCCGTCAGCCCCTTTGCCGTAGAACCGAAAACATTGAGTCATCTTTAGTAATTATCCGGGTCAATTGTTGCAGCGGTGTCAATTTTGCTCAAAGAGATTGTTAGTTGATCAGTCCTATACCCAGTGTTATCAGTGCCGCGTGTGATAAAGCTTGTATAGCCAGTATCGATAACAATAGATTGGTCAATATTGGAGTCAAAGTTAGTCGTAGTTAAATAAGATTTCGCCTGCAACAAAATAGCTACTAACAAACTTTCGCCAGTGTTGTTACTAGAAGCGGTTAATCCTGCTAAATCAGATTTTGTAATAGTAATAGTTGTTGCGTCCTGAATCGCGTTAGCACCAAATACCTGAGTTAAAGTTGGTTCTGCCATAAAACGAATTTTTGATGAAGTGAATAGAAGTGATAGATCCGTTTTATGAGCGATTGAAATTTATGTAAATCTTCCAGTTTTATGTAAAAGTGGTAGTGTTTTTGCGGTCAGTATGCCTTGTATTGCCTAAGCTGTAGCGATATTGCTGATATCTGTACACAAAAATATACCTGTTTAACCCTGCTAGACGGTTAAACCGGAACTTGAGACAAATTTGTCTAACAAGAAGCTAGTATTTATGCTGAAAATCTCAATTGTTAATTTTAGTTAATTTTTAATTTTATGTAGATATACTAACCAGCAAGAAATAGACGATCGCTCCTCACAACCGCCTCTAAAATTTCGCTCTACCCGTTCATTCTCGTTTATTTAATACATTGTTTGCTCGTCTCAAAAAACGGGTCAAGCGACTGAGATTGTGGTTAATTTCACCATCTGCTATCTCTAAAGCTGTTTGTGTGGGCGGTTCTAAGTCAGCATTATTAAAGGTATAAGGCACAACTAAACTAACGTAATCATCTAAGTCAACATTTGAGTTACGCATAATCGCTGAAGCTAGGGTAACGGTATTATGCCCTGGCTTCGGTAGTTATTCGCTATGCCCACGTAGCGCGATCGCAATTTTCCAAATAATCGCATAATCTAGTAACTCATGATGTCATCCAGTGCGATCGCCGGGCTGTTTGTTGGCGATCGCACCTTATTTCACCTGAAAACTTTTATCGCAGCGCTGGCAGTACCATCGCCGGATCACTTCACCGCTGGTTAGGTGGTTATAGCCATTGCGGTGAGTTCGTAGCTCGTGGCAATGGGGACATTCTACGCGGTCACGGTTTGGCGAGTCTCTTAGCTTTGACATATTCAAACCTGCCTGACTCGAACTCAACTTGGTAATTCCTAGTGCCGGAATCAAACCCAACTATCGCCACCAACTCACCACCATACATTGCTAGCTGCCCCACATTCGGCGACCAGGAATCATCGGGAAGTGGATATAAATCAGCTAGTGATAATCGCGGCTGAACAATATCACCCAGGACATTAACATCGGCTTTCTTCACAGATAGATATAGCTGAATGACTTTGACTTTTTTACCCAGCGATCGCGACAGATAAACCCCGCCCACCTCAATATTCTTGTAATGTTTTGTAACGGAATGGGGTGAGGGGTTAGACCCAGGATCACCTTGAGGATCACCCCCCGGATCAGTGACCGAAGAATGGCTATGATTATTATCTGGTAAGTCTTTAGAGCTTGTTTTCACACTCTGTATATTTTCGCACAGGATCAGGGAAGGATCACCCTTCGGATCACCTCCAGAAGCTATATCTGGTAAGGCATCTAGCCGAAGGTGATCCTTAAGAGGTGTTGGGGGTTCAGAAATTTCCGTCTGCTCACTTTTTTTGCTATTTTCAGGACTTCGAGGATCACCTTTGGCTGTATCGCTTACTGCATCTAGCTTTTGAAGGTGATCCGAGGGGTGATCCTGGGGTGATCCTCTCTTTTTTATACATGGGTCTGTACTATCCTCTGATTCTTCTCCAGCAAGGCTTATGGAATTTGAGTAGTACTGATCCGAGGGGTGATCCTTTGGTGATCCTTGCTGATCCTCCTTTAGTGATCCTTCATAGACCAGGTAATAAAGGTTTGGTTTGCCCGGCCGGAGCTTTCTACTAATTAACCCATCGGCTGATAGCTCACTCAGGTATTTACGAGCATAGGCACTGGAGAAGCCCAACCTATGGGCGATTTCCTCACTAGTAAATTTGATGTTGCGGTGGTCAGCGAGAAATTGCAGCGTTTTCTCTTTGGCATTTTGAGATGACCCGCCGAAGTCTTGCCCCTCTTCTCCCATGAAACTAAAGCTGAGGTCTTCGGGGTTAAAAAACATCCGGTATTTCTTGTTTGAGGAACGCGATCGCGATTTATTAATTTCCAGGATGCGGTCGTTAGGGGTTGCAGTTTCGCTTTTGTCTGTGACGAGTGTCCAAACTTCACTCACGGCGTTTCTAATTGCGGTTGTCCCGCGTACACCACCTTCTCGGTTTGTGTGATGGATGATCAAAAATGTGACTTGGTACTGAATAGCCAGTCCGGTCATCTCCAAAATTGGGCGGGCGTATTCCATCTGCGATTCTTGATAGATAGAGTATTTGTTAGCGGTGCTGAGGGAGTCAATAACAGCAAACTCCGGTTGAAACTCTTTTAAGTCTTGGATCAGCGTGGGCATATTCTCGGCACTCCAGCCAAACCGCACCCGCACGTATTTATCGATATCGTCCTCAGAGTAACCAAGCGCCTCCAAGGCTTGCACCATGTCTCCCGGACTTTCGTCTCCTTGGTAGTAGAGAATTTTGCGTTTCTCCCCGGTAGTGATGAAGGGCCCAAGTTGAGAACCCTGAATCATGACTTTACCGATTCCATAGGCAAGTTTGGTTTTCCCAATTCCACCATCAGCAGCTAAAAGAATTGTTGTGCTTTTGGGAACAAGACCATTTATTAACCACTCACGAACTGTAGAACCTGCTAACTCTTTTAACTCCTGATAAGTGAGTAATTTGCTACACTTTTCTGTCAGACTTTTTAGGTAAAAAAGTTCTAAAAAATTCATTGATACGCGATAGTCATCAGACAAATCTTTTAGCTTCAGTAATCGCAAAGTCGGTTCAGAACAAGTAGTATAAATTGATGTCAACTCCTGTAGCATTTGACCGTGCCTCCATCGCTGATGTTCTTCTTTGGTGGGTGCAATTGGTGTTTCAATGATTGAACGAGTTTTTTCAGTGATTGCAGCTACTAAGTCAGGTATTTCACGGTCAGTTTCATATCCTAAGCGGGTGATATCATTGCCCAATTTAATGTACTGCCTATGTAGATGTGCCTTGATTACTAACCAAGCCATAGCATCAATATTGACAGCGGTAACATTCCACTCAAGAGAAGCCATCTTGCTCTGACCTCCGATTCTG
The DNA here is from genome assembly GCF_029953635.1 of Halotia branconii CENA392. Taxonomy (NCBI): domain Bacteria; kingdom Bacillati; phylum Cyanobacteriota; class Cyanophyceae; order Nostocales; family Nodulariaceae; genus Halotia; species Halotia branconii. Next base: position 6,569,489 of record NZ_CP124543.1, read on the forward strand.
GCAAGAATACCTTGCTCCCTTAAGAGGCTAGTAACACTTAATAAATCAGTCGGTTTACCTTTTTTAGAAAGTCTCAAACAAGCTTGATAAATGTCTCTATGGGCGCTAACGTAAAAATGTTCTGGTCTTAGCCTGTCACTGACGAGATAAATTGCTTTTGGGTCGTCAAGTATACCTCTAATTACTGCTTCTTCTGCTTCTATCTCGCATGGTGGTAAGCGGTCGTTAGCTGTACTAAATTCAGCTTGTACTTGGGGAAATTGGTAGATACCTTGCGTCATTCCTCTACCCCCAAAAATATGCTAGAATTAACTTCAATGATGGCAACAAAGATTATCTGAACTGTTAAGCCGTTCTCTCGTTTACGTTTATTTTTCATCTTTATTTTTGATTGTTTAATGTTTTACTCACCGCCTTGGTGAGTATTTTTTTTGTAGTGTTAATAGCGGGTTAATTAATGGCTATTAACGTTGGTTGGGTAAGTGCGATCGCACAAAAACCAGCATCTGACCAAGGCGATCGCACAAAAAAACCAGCATCTGACCAAGGGCGATCGCACAAAAAAAAACCAGCATCTCACCAAGGCGATCGCACAAAAAAACCAGCGGCTGACCAAGGGCGATCGCTCCAGCACTGGTCGGTTTGTTAAAAGCAATGTCCATAGTCCTTTGGGGGAAGTATTAGGGAAGGCGGATCGAGTTGGCGCTCTATCCGCCATGTTGTTTACCGAAAAAGAAATTAAATGAATAACATTCGATTAGATGATGGGGATGTTGTGTCAAGTAGTACTGCGGACTTTGGACTAGGAAACACTTTTAAAGTCAGCGAACTCAAGTTACAAATTCAAGCTCTTTTTAAGGAAGGAACTGAAGACGGACTCATTGCGGCTTATAGATGTTCATGGTTCGATGAAGAAGGGGCTGAGGAATTTGAAATACTGCGACAAGAAGGTGGGGGCTGGCAAAAAGGTAGAGTTCGGTTTCAGCTAGAGTTTATTCCGGATCAACCGCAATAAATTAATTTGTTGCTTTACCTTGCGTTAATCGCCCAAAACAAAACCGTCATACCGATGAGGTAAGACGGCTTTATTCGTTCTCTTCAATCTGCTGCTCTAGTTGAGACTGAAGCGCTTCAAATTCTTGGATTCTCGATTGGAGCTTTTCTGCCTCATCGTTGGCTTGCCGAATTTGATTTTCAAGTTTGTTAATTTCCTCTTTCTTCGCTGCCAGCTGATCGCGGTAGTCGGCAATCAGTTGGCGCAGCATTCCCCCAGTAATTGATTTTCCAAGGGTGAGGACGCTTGCTCTCTCGCTATGCGTTCGATCATCTCGCTTTTGCTCAGTCCCATAGCCTTCGCCTTCGCGTCGAGCATCTCTACTCCCTCCGGAGTAAGTGTCAAAGTTAGATCCTTTTTCCTTTGCCCGTGTAGCGGCTTTCTCATTAATTGTACCCATGCACTACTCCTTGATTGTACCCTTGCACTATGTTTACATTTAACCCTGGTACTATTATATTTATAGTTGTACAGGGGTACAATGATTTTTACAACCCCTGTGATTAAAACCCCAAACCATGCAGAGATAGCAGACTGCAAGCATTGAGCGAATCAAAGACCTGCTAGGGGATGAGTGCCAATTAAAAGCCAGGGTTTTGTATCGTCCCTGGCAGGTAAAAATCTTGAGTGTAAAGGAGGTCAATAAATAACAACAATAGCTTAACACTATACACAGCAAGACTTTGGCTAATTGTTAAATAACAATCCAGCAATTCATAATTCAACTATTAAGCCACTATGACCGATCAACAAACCACCGATAGAACCATTGCTAACGGTCGATCCATGACCGCGAATAGCCGTAAAGGCAAGAAGAAGGAATGGAAGGACTTGTCTATTGACCCACTATCGGAGGGGTTTGATGGACATCAAGCTGAATATGTCGTGGGTAAAGCTCCAGTCACCTGGGCGCACATCCAAACCGGACAACTTTTTTCTCGTTCCAAAAGTGGTAAGAACCTGCACGTAAAACTAAACGACGGTCGCGCAGTGTGTTTGGACACTCAAAAGCCACTTGAAGTTAAACCCAGTATCCGTAACTCATTACAGGTTTGGGTTGTGACTAACTTCAACTCGACCACCGCCAACAAAGCAGATTTTTAGGACGACCGCCTCGGTCAAGAACGCGATCGCCTAGAGATTAGTCTCCACCAAGAAAACTAAACATCACCAAAATTATGCCAGAAGACGTTAATAAATCCTACGTTCAGCGCTACATCAACCGTGCTGAAACCACAACCAGCGAAGAAGAGAGACAGAACTGCCTCTACCGGGCTGGTACTCAGATGGAAGTCATCCCTTGCGATGGTAACGACCACCTGACCCCAGAACAGAAACAAACAGTCTTGGATGCAGCCAAAGAACTGCTAGGGGATGGCAATGGATAGCAGTAGAACTCCTCAACAGGACGAACAGACAGTTAATAACCTTGATTTCAACCCGATACTAACTAGCTGTGAGTCTGAGATTAAAGATGGCATCAGCGCCAACTTTGACCCCATGCCACAACCTGACCCCAGCCAGGACAACTCAGTTTACAACTTTAACGCCATCCTTGACGGCTTACTCGATTAACTACAATCCCCCTACCAAGGGGGTTACAGCAATTTTGAGGTTTAAAATGGACAACAAAGGTAACAGTTTTCTTTTGCTACTCCTGGCGGTGGGAATCGTCGGTTTCACTTGGTATCAAGGCTCCGACCAAAATCTACAAGCGCGAGAATTGAAAAACTGCCAATCAGAATTTAAGTCCTTTAAGGATGGCATCACCTATGGCAGAAACTGAACCACAGAAAATAGTAGTCGAGGTTCCCAGCGATCGCAGTTCTTATGCCCCATTCCCCATGCCCCAGGCATCCAGGATGGAAGAATTTAAAAAGGGATGGATAAATGCGATCGCGCTCCCCGACAACCCCACAGACTTAGTTTTTGAAATTACTGCATACATTACCATTCCGGCATTAATCACCAGCTGTTGGGCATCGTTCCCTATTCCCGGTTTTTTAAGAGTTGGGGCATTGATTGCCGTTGGGGTGAGTGTGCTGGTACTGTGGCAGATGCTAGCGATTACCGAAATTAAGAATTACTTAACATTTCGCTTAATTCTGATAGCAGTGGGGGCAGCAATGGGACTATGACAACTGATTTACACCCCTCACAAGTACACAGCTATTTAAAGATGTACCATAGCACCCAAACAGCATCTTGGTTGTGCTGGGCTGCATCGGTGCTAGTGTTGTGCGCTGCGGTCGATGTTCGTCAAAAACAAATCAAGCCTTGGTTGCTGTTTGGCTCCGCATCGGCGCTGGTCGGTGGGGTCAACCTCCGTAAGTCAGCCAAGGAACTAAACCAGATGTTAGGAACCATCGACCGAGCATCACAGCTTAACTTTCAAGCGTTAGCAAGAACTCAAACTCAGCCCACAGCACAGTTGGCTATTACGGTTGGAACTATTGACGCTAACTGGAAACCCGCTAATTTAATCACTGACCCAGTTGAGTATATCCAGAAAAAGCAGAAACACGTTGCTTTAGTTGGTGGTACTGGTGATGGCAAGTCAACTTTCACCCAATACTTGTCATCAAAAATCGGAGGACGGGTCATCGTCTACGATTCAGATGCCAAGCCAGATGATTGGTCATGGCTTGACCAAAATGATGTCATTGGCCGTAAAGGCAACTTCAAAGCCATAGACACCGCCATGTCTAAAGATTTAGAAAATCTTGAAGACTTGGTTGAGCTTCGCGGCGAGGGGGGAGATAACGCGATCGCTGGTCGGGAGCGCTTCATGATTGCTGAAGAGTTCCCCATCCTGGTCGATGAATGTCCCAACTCAACTTTTTGGATTAAGCGCCACGCCAAGCGGGGTAGGAGGTATCAGCAATTTATTTGTGCGATCGCCCAAAATGACACCGCTGAAAACTTTGGCTTACAAGGCGACAAGGACACACTCTACAGCTGCTTTGTCCTGGTACGGCTGGGGCAGTTTGCCCGTGACTACGCCAGGACTAAACTCAAAGATCCACAGCTAGAGCAATGGTTAAAAGCTGGAGGTAAAAAACGCTTTATGGTCGATGATTGCCCGTGTGAACTCGACCTCAGCAACTGGGGAGTAGGAACAGCCGCGGCGGTGGAGTCTGACCGCGGCACAAATGCTGAGGCACAAATACCCCAGCCAACCCTGAACGAATATGAACAATTTATCGTGGATTGGGGTAAACGGAATCCAAGTAACTTGTTAAAAGCGGGAATGCTTCAACGATCAACGCGATTGTTTGATGATTTCCAGCCCGATGAGGTTCGGCTTATCTTTGCATCCCTTGCTGACAAGGGTTTAGGGACATTGGAGGGGACAGGCAATCAACTCGGCTGGGTGTGGATAGAATAACGTCTACAGCCTGTCTACACCTTGTCTACAGGCTGCAAGCACCGTTTTACGGATAAATTATTTTTAATTACCCAGTATTGCGAGTGCAACCATCACCCACTGACACCTAATCACCACCCCAGCAACAGTCTGTCTACACCGTCTACAATTTTCCAACCCCAAAAAATCGGCTGTAGACGGCTGTAATCCTTGCCAAGATAGGATTTTAGCGACTGTAGACAATTTTTAAAAATCTCAAAAATTGGAATTTTCTCAATAAAAATGACTGAAAACTCATGAAAATTAAAACAATACATGCTCACTTTTTGATTTCAACTGGCAACTATAGCAATGAAAGAATCGGGTTCTCTGTAAATTTGGATGATGGAGAAACGGCAGAAGAAGTAGTTCCAATTTTAAGAGAACGGGCTAAAAAGATTGTTGGAGAGAAAGCCGACGATCTTTATGAAAAGCGAAATAAACTACATAGAGACTGCATCCAGTTTGAAGACAGATTAGATAAATTACGTAAAGAATGGGACGCTACAGCAGCATTCTTAAAAGCACAAGGATTAAACCCAGATGCTCCATCAATGCCACAGTTTCGCAATTTATTATCAGCAGTAACTGTAGAATCTGAGGTTGTTTCCGATGATGAGGATGACGAGGAAGAAGATAATTATGACGAAGATGACGAGGATTATAACTAGCAATGAGAATTGAAACTATCACATATAAACGAATTAAAAACTTAGGTAATTTCAATAGTGAACATCTTGAAGCCACAGCAATTGTATCTGAAGATGATAACCCAGATGTTGCAGCCGACATCCTCAAAGAATTTGTTTTGAAAAAAACTTTATCCAGAACCATCAGAAGCAAGCGCCGTACCCGATGATTTTTAATGGATGATGATAAGTGGATAAACGTCGATCCGCGAACTAAAAAGCTCAGTTTACGCTTTCGAGTTCGCGGGTTCTCTCGCCAGTTTTATTTGTCAACCGGACTAACAGATAACAGGCGTAACCGCGAGATATTGCGATCAAAACGTGACGCGATCGCAAACGATATTATATTTAATCGTTTTGATGATTCTCTGAATAGCTATCGTCCCAAACGCCTTTTAGCCAAGGAATCAAAAGAATCAAAACTTATCACTCAGCACTCATTATTTGAATTGTGGGAGAAATTCACCCAGTTTCAAGAAAAGCAGTTGGAGGAGACGACGACTAGGCACAAATATAAAGTCATTGCCGTCAGAATTAAAAAATTTCCTAGTCAACTTGTAGAAGATGCTCCAAAAATCAGAGATTGGTTGTTAGCTAATTACAGCCAATTTTCGGTGTGGGAGACATTAATATTTCTCAACCGCTGCTGTGAGTGGGCTGTTGGTTCTGGATATCTCACATTTAATCCCTTCGTAAACCTCCAAATTAAAAAACCAAAACGGAAATCCACCAAAGAAGACGATTACAAAGCTTATAACATTGAACAAAGAGACTTTATCATCAAAGCTTTTGAGCTTGATCATGTAAATGGACACTATGCCGACCTAATAAAATTCTTGTTTTTTACAGGTTGTCGGCATGGTGAAGCCTTCGCACTACGTTGGTCAGACATTCATAGTAATTGCACACGTATCAAAATCAACAAAGCCCGAAATTTATTCAATATTCAAAAGGGAACTAAAAACGGGAAGCGTAGAACGTTTCCATGTCAACAAGGATCTAAACTTCAGTCACTACTAATTCAGCTTAGAGAAAACGCTAACAGTAGCGATGATTTAATATTCCGATCTAAAGCTGGCTTTCCTATGAACTCCGATATCTTGGGTAACTGCTGGAGGCAGTCATCTTGTGGATTGGGAGTCGTACGCCAATTGGCTAACGGGGGAAAATTACCGTATCTAAAGCCATATAGCACTAGACACACGTTTGCTACTTTGGCTATCACTTCAGGCGTAACCCCTGACAAAGTAGCGCTGTGGATAGGCGACGACGTAGCAACAGTATTAAAGTTCTATTGCCATCCAGAATCACTGTCGGCCGAGTGTCCAGATTTTTGATTATGCTACTCAAATGCTACTCAAAAATCAATTAAGTAAAACTCAAAAACTTGTCTATGATTATTCTGGTAATGGGTGTCTCTGGTTCTGGCAAAACCACTATTGGACAACTGTTGGCAGCATCATTGCATTGGGAATTTCAAGATGCCGATTCTTTCCATTCACCAGAGAATATTGCTAAGATGCAGCATAATATCCCCCTGACTGATGCCGATAGAATGCCTTGGCTGCAAAATTTACAAACTGCGATCGCTCAATGGTTGCAAGAAAATAAAAATGTAGTCATGGCTTGTTCAGCACTAAAAGCTAGTTATCGCCAATTTTTGTTATTAGATGGCGATCGCATCAAATTAGTCTACCTAAATGGGTCGTTTGAATTAATTCAACAACGACTCCAAACGCGCCAAAATCACTTCATGACCGAAAAACTCCTCAACAGCCAGTTTGATGCTCTTGAAGAGCCAGATAATGCTTTATATGTGGATGTTTCGCAGACCCCAGAAAAGATCGTAGATTTCCTCAAAACACGTTTTGAGTAATCAATTGGCTCAAACTCTTTCTCCCCCTGCCCTTGGTCACTGAGCGAAGCCGAAGTGCTGCTCCCTGCTTTATCCCAATGATAATTATTGACATGGAGCTACACACTTATTGCAGCTTAGATTTGCGATCAAAATTTAGTAGCCGCATTTGAATAAGCAAGTAATAGAATGCTGTAAACATGGCTGCTGAAAAAATTTGTCCTCCCCAACCATCATGCCAAAAATCAAATGTTGTGGCATCCCAATAAGCAACAGAAATTGCCAATAATGCAATGCGAGCAGTGTTAAAAATAAAAGCTACAATACATCCCAAAAAGCTGATTGTTAATATCTGGAATCCTTTTAATCTGTAAGCTATACCTATTAACAGACTAGTCATAACCATCAAGACCATCAAATCAAAGCCATTACAACCCCATCCTATCTCTATACTACCTGTAGGTAATTTAACCCATGTTTGATCTAAACTGCTTGGATAACCTATGGCATGAAGTGCTAAATTAACGCTCCAAGCTTGAATGCGATCCATTGTTCTTTCAGGAGTCAAAGCTTGCCATATATATGCTGGTAGAAAGAAAATACCAGGATAGATACTTAAAACCATCAAAAAAATTGGACGTAGATAGTGTTTAAAGAACTTATGTCCCCAAGTGCTAAGGACAACACCTATTAAAATTATTAACCAAACTAATGCTTGAGACCAGCCTTTATTAAGACTAAAAGGGAAAAGACCAACTCCAAATAAAATCAAACTATGTCCTAGCCGTCGTTGGATGTTTGGAGGATTTAATTTAGCAAGTTGATTTTTCTGTTGCCACAATTCTTGTAACGCTAAATAAGCCGCAGTAACTGTCAACAACGGAAATGTAATACCAATAATTATGAATTGTGTTAGTGTCTTTAACCAAAAAAATAAGTAATAACACAAACCTACAACTAAACCACACAGTACAATTTGATTGTGTCTTTTTGTTAAATAGATTAACAATATTTTTTTGATTGCATAACCATATTTCTTATAGCTATTCAAAAGAATTAAAACCTCCTTTTTTTAACTATTAATTAAGCAACATAAAGTTAGCAAATACTCTAATACAAGTACTTACTTAAGGTCAGTTACCTAAAGTTTTACGAATAATATAAATATGTTTCAGTGAGAACGTAATATTCGTCTCACTGTTTACCTTCTGAAATAATTTATTTCATCTCCATTTGCTTTTGCTCTTGGCGATGTTTACGTATTAAACCTACACCTAAGGCGGCTAGTCCTGGTATTAAAAGAGGAACAGGAACTTCTTTATGGTTATATCCTTGCTCTGTACTTATTGGTTTTGACCTATTTGAGCTACCTATATTTGTTAGTTTGGGCTTGTTTGAGTTGTTTACATAGGTAGTGCTATTACTTGAGTTTTGGCTACTGGGACTATTTGAATCGCTAGTCCATTTAAACCAGGGTATAAACCCCAAAAACCATTGTATTTCTAAAGACTTTGACGCTTTTGAATTTGCTTGTTCGGTTTTATTTGAGTTAGCTTGAGCTAATACATGAGCTTGAGAAATAAATATTGCACCTGTAGTCATAGAAGTAGCGACTACTATGCTTGCACATACAGTTTTAAATTTCATAAACTGTTATTCTCCTGAGAAATTTTTTATTTAATTTAATTTAAGTATTTGCACCCTTTACAACTATTAATAAAAAATTAGTTGTTGTTCATCCATCTGTAGATATATAAACCTTAAAATCATTGTTAATCCTCTGGATATACAGCAAATTTTAGGTTTATTAGCGTATTTAAACCTAACACTAAATGTCATTTTCTATATCTTTATTTAGCGCCGTTTCTCACCATTTATGCATCTGTAGTTTTGTACAAAATCAATACTGAAGACTAACTTCTAGCTCCTGACTTCTGTTTAATAAAAATGCTGGTCTTTTGCACTCCTCCAGAAGTTTTGTATATCTTCTAAGAAGAACAAATCTAGAACCAAGACTTATAAAAACGACGTAGATCTCAAAAAATAGTTTCTTAGCGATCGCTACTGCGATAAATAAAATGTTTCTAGTTAATTGTTGTAAAAGTATTTTTGCTGGATTTTTGCTGCGTTTTTACTTTGAGCGACTTCAACAATTAACAGAATAATTGCACTATATTAAGGACAATCTTTGTCTTTGGTTTTTGAGTTAGTCATCACCAACAAACACAAGCCAGCCGAGAATATCAGCCTTTGGTAGCTGATATCCTAGCTGTTTGTACTAATTTCTACGGTTGATGAGATGCTAAAAAAGTTTCAACTTCGGCAGGGGTTGGTTGAGAGGCGATCGCTCCTGGTTTAATGGTAGTTAGCGCCCCGACAGCACTAGCGTATGTGACAATACGTTTTGCTGTTTCTGCATCCTTTAATTTGTTGATACCATGTTGCCCTAACTGGTGGATGAAACCTGCTAAGAAACTATCTCCAGCACCGGTTGTATCAACTACAGGGATAGAAAAAGAAGGTAATGTGCCTTCGTTTTCACCCAAACAATAGCCGCAACCGTTTTCTCCATCTGTAATCAAGACTCCCTCAACTGAAGATAGGCGATAAGTGATCGCTCCTGGATCTGCGGTATCAAAAAGCCATTCCGCCTCTTCTTTGGAGAGTTTGAGGAAATCTACTTGCTTAAATATTTCCTGAATTTTTTGCCGAGCGATATTGGCATCTTGCCAAAATACAGGTCGCCAGTTGACATCTAGGACAATTTTAAGGTCATATTTTCCTGCTAGCTCTAAAGCGCGGTGAGTTGCCTGTTCACTGTCAGGATAGGCTAATTCCAAAGTACCCAAAACTAGAAAATCTGCTTCTTGAAATAGCGAATCTGGCATTTGCTTGGCTTGCAGGTGAGTATCGGCAAATTCGGCGGTGTCATACTGACCGAATCCGGCAAAAGTGCGATCGCCTGCTAGATCTCGCACTACATAAACCTGCCGCGTTGGTGCTGTAGGATGGCGTTGCACCCCAGTTGTATCTACACCTACTTCTTGTAATAATTTTATCAGTGCATTTCCTGGTTCATCTTCACCAACAGCTCCAATAAATCCTGTTGGGGTTCCCAACTTCACTAAACCACAAGCTACGTTAGCTGGTGCGCCCCCTGGATAAGGAGTCCAGGATTTTACTTCTTCTAGCTTTAGACCTAGTTGATCGGCTAAACAATCAAACAAAATTTCACCGAGGCACAAAACACGGGGATTGCTCATCTTATTTTAGATTTTCTTTCAGTATAAAATCTATAACAATCTTGGTTCATCTGTCGCCAGTTTTTAATAGAATAAAATGGCAATTTTTGCTACTCCTAGAAGATGTATATGCTCCTAATTTATATTTACTTATTTCGGTAATATACCTTAGTTAAATTTTTGGTAACGTGCTAATTTTTACTAAATTTTTGATAGAACTACTTTTAAGCTGAAATATAAAGAAAATATTGTCAATCGTATTACTGTCAACACTTGAAACGCTCACCAGCAAAAGAATCTTCTAGAATTAAAAAGAGCGATTAAGTACATATACCAAGGGAGGATAAAATAGTCATGGCTGGTGGCGAGTCTCAGACCCCTGTTAGTCTGTCAGACAGAGAACTGCAAATTATCGATTTAGTGGCCGCTGGCTTAACTAACCAAGATATTGCAGGGAAACTGGAAATTAGCAAGCGAACAGTTGATAACCATATCAGCAACATTCTCACCAAAACTCAGACGGAAAATCGAGTGGCTCTTGTCCGCTGGGCTTTGCAGTGGGGAAAAGTTTGCTTGAATGATGTCAATTGCTGTACTTTACCTAACCAGACTGATTAGACAATTTGCAAGTTAGAGATGCGATCAACAACGTTTGGCAGACGAAGCGCGATCGCGTCTAGAATCTCGATCAACTTTGTCTGGCAAGTAGTCAAGCCAATTTTGAAAGTTTACTTTTGTATTCGTGTGGACTCTTAGCGTAAATTCCTATTGGCATCAGGGAATGGGAAGCAGAGGAGGCAGAGGAGCAGGGAGCAGGGGGAAAAGGAGAAAGAGCTAATTTTTCTTCATCCCTCTTTCACCCCGCACCCCGAAGTTGCTCTACTTGGTGAGGCAGCCCGCAGAAAGTTGTTCCAACAAAGAGGAGCCAGCGCGGTCATGGGGGTTTCCATGCCACTTGCGGGACTCGGGGGGAACCCCCGCAACGCAGTGGCTCCCCAGGAGCGACTGGCGTTGGACTGCCGTTAGCGTAGCGATAGCGAGCTTGCGAGCGTCACCCGGAGGGGGAGACCCCAAGACCGCACTTCTCTTCTGCCCCAATTCCTCTTCTACATGCCCCATGCCCCACGCCCCATATTCAAATCATCAACAAAAATTAGCAACAATCCTTTGCCTCAAGCGCTACATTTGTAGGAAATCTATAATTGCTCCATCGACTTGGAAAGCAGTGTTCCTATGAATACTTCTGCTTCTGTTAAAGGTGGCTTGCCTTCCTTTGACTTTTTTAGTTTCGATTTGACAATACCTTTGTCTTGGCAAGTAACCAGTCAAGACAATTTGATTTCTGACTTTCCGCAATCTACGCAAGATGCGGAGTTACTCAAGCAGCTGTCATTTATTCCAGGGTTGAAAGAAATGATCACGCTGCGGCAGGTTCATGCCTTAGAACATGCTACTGTTTGGGTTCTCAGCGAATCAAAAATTGCCCATCCCCCCACGGTCAGACCCCCCAAGATTCAAGTTGATGACGAATTATTAAGTGGATTGTCTACAGAGCAGGGATTTTACCTTTATGGTGAAGTGAATATTAGCGATTTGCGACGTGCCGTTACCCTAGGTTTACATCGTCTTACCAGTGGTGAATGGGATTTAGCTGTACATCCTCGTTGTGGTACAAACTTATCGGTGGCGATGCTGTTGACCGCTGGACTAGCTGTGGGTGTGCATCTTTTGTTACCATTTCGACCGATTGAGCAATTAATCGGTTTGGGATTAGCAGCTACGACAGCAGCGGAAATTTCAGCAGATTTAGGTTCTATAGCACAACGTTATGTAACTACTGCCATTCCTTTTAACCTGAGAATTGAGAATATTACTCGCACATCTGACAGTTGGGGACGTGAGGCGCACTTTGTCAAGGTGAACTGGCAAGATTGACTGTAAAAAGTTTTTCAATTATCTCCTCAAATTAGTTGCAAAGATTTAATAATATTATTTTACGAATCATTCGTGAGCAACCAGATCCCCGACTTCTTTGAGAAGTCGGGGATCTGGCCTCTAATAAGCTAACCTACATGTTAGTAAATTTTAAAGGTTAAAATAATGAGAAAGCTTTACTTTTTACTGCCAGGAACTGACGGTAAATTTGCTTGTGGTGGTCTGTGGGCAGAGTTAAAAACAGTGCATCTCGTTCAACAGATATGTAGTGCTGAAGTGGTGACTTATCGTCAACGAGAACAAGACAAGCTTTTTCTAGATGATTTGCTCAAGCAGCCAAAATTAGATGATGTAATTTTTGTGATTAGCTGGGGATTTGATATTGCTAAGCTTGTTACAAAACTCAAATCCTATAATGTTGTTTATCATGCCCACAGTACGGGTTACAAATTCCAAATTCCTGCAAGTATTCCGATCATGGCTGTGAGCCGTAATACGATGGGATATTGGGGGCAACAGTCTCCTAACTCTTTGATTTATTATTTACCTAATCAGATTAGTAACGAATTTCAAAATTTTCATTTAGAACGAGATATTGATGTTTTGGTGCAAGCACGGAAATCTTCTGAGTATTTAATTAAAGAATTGATTCCATCATTGCAGCAGCAATGTCAAGTATGTGTAGTCGAGTCTTACGTAGAGGATTTACCTGGACTATTTAATCGAGCTAAAGTTTACCTCTATGACTCTGCTGAATATTGGGCGCAACAGCGTGTGAGTGAAGGTTTTGGGCTGCAACCAATGGAAGCTTTAGCCTGTGGATGTCAAGTCTTCTCTAGTGTGAATGGTGGACTCTCAGATTACTTAGATCCGGGATTTAATTGTTATAAAATTGCTGGATATTCTCAAGAGTATGATATTCAAAGAATCATGAAATTACTAAATCATCCTACATCACTAGGTTTATCTGAAGAGTTTTTTGTAGAGCATCGGACTGAAAATATTATTCAGCGTTTGCAAGTAATTTTAGATCAACTCAACGATTTTTTTGACCACAAAGCTCATCATCCTAACAATATTAAAGGTTTATCCAGAAGACGTATAGTAAAATTACTTACTCAAAGGATATTTGGAAAGTTAAAGAAGAAATATTTCTAGGGATTGTTACGGTATTTTGCTCTAACTTTAGATGAAAGTAAAACTCGTAGTACATTAGATCTGCTCTAACTGTTAAGTCTATTTTTTGTCAATAACTATGTGTTTTACTGCTAACTCCGGATAACATAGAATTGCACTTGCAAGTATCCTCCAAGGAGTTTAATAATGAAACATCCACTTCTGAGTTTATTGGCTGTGATTAGTGCGATCGCTTTCGCTCATCCTGCTTATGCCAACGAAGAAAATGTCCCTCCTATGATCACTGAGCGTCATCAAGCTGCTGTTCTTGTTACTGAACCAGTTACTATTAATAGTGGTACAAATAATGCCCTTGATCGAACTAATAATCTCAACCAAGCTGCTGAGGAGATTGGTTCAGCCCGTGCGGGAGAATGCCCCAAGGTTAATCCTCTGGATTTGATTAACAATCCGGCAGATATCTTGAAGCCACCATGCCAGAACCAAAATCCTCAACGTTCTGCTGAACCAGTGGAATATTTTAAAGTACCGCGACTCGATTCTGGTATTAGTGTGACAGTCACTAAATTTTGATAAATGTTAATAAAAAATGAACTAAAAAATTATATTCTCTAATCTCTCGAAGCATTGAAGATTAACTTTTGGGTATAGATTCAACTTAGTCCTAATAGAATAATTACAATTCCATGACTAAATTTCAAATCGATATTGACTTCAGTAGTGTAGATTTAGCGTCTCTAGAGACGGAAGAAGATTTCCAGAGAGAGGCAAAAATATTACTACCTCAAGCACTCTTTAAAGTAGGCGAAACTGTCGGTGAAAAGACATGGGAGGAATTAAATAAAAGTCTGAAAGAACCAGGAATGAAGCAAAAATCTTCTCAAAGCGAGAAACGGAGATTTATTCAAGAAACAGGAAGAACTTATCAGCGAAAAGCAAGTAGTCGAGAAAAACAAGAATTGGAAGAATATATAATAGAACAATTACGTATTCACCAGAAACAATAAGTTACTTCGCTCTAATTTTTCTTCTATTCAGTTGGAATTAATATTTATCAATATTTTAGTCAGAAGCTTTCAGAGTGTACTGTAAGATACGATCGCTTGTCTTAAAAGTAGTATTAGATATGGAAATAATCTTTAGAAGCATCTGCATTATGTAGCAAGAAGCAGAGGAGCAACTTCGCACAGACAGGAGGTAAAAACATTACTACTATTGACATTTACAATCTTGCTATAAAAGCGATCGCAGAGGATTTTTTTAGCAAATTAGTAGAGTTGGATGACTGAGTACAAATATCAAATCAATCGGTGACGCACAAATTGCTATCAGTAAAGATGAATCAAGTGTCTCCCATATCAATTGCTCAGTTAACAGATATACATCTGTTTGCGTCAGAAAATCAACGACTCTTAGGAATGCCCACAACAGAGTCTTTTCAAACAGTTATAGAACGATTAAAAAAGCTACAACCTGAACTTGATTTACTATTACTAACAGGAGATTTATCTGGTGATGGTACAACTGCATCATACGAAAATCTACAAACCCTACTAAATCCGCTGCAAATACCTACTTACTGGTTGCCAGGAAATCATGACTGTGCGATCGCAATGGATGATATCTTAAATCAGGGTATGCTTTCGCGGCGTAAATCTTTTAAACGCGGCAGTTGGAATTTTATCTTGCTTAACTCTTCCGTATCTGGGTGCGTGCATGGTGAACTTGTACCTAAAACCCTTGATTGGCTAGACTCTGAGTTGCAAATACTAGGCAATAATCCTACTGTGGTAGCCCTACATCATCCACCTTTGTCAGTAAATTCTGCATGGTTGGATACCATTTGTCTGAGAAATCCTCAAGAATTTTTTGACGTTGTTGATCGCTATCCCCAAGTTAAGTTAGTTTTATTTGGTCACATTCACCAAGAATTTCAACGCCAGCGCCACAATGTTGAATATCTGGGTACTCCTTCAACTTGCATTCAGTTTCAGTCAAAAAGCGCAAATTTTGCTATTGACCAACAACCCCCAGGATTTCGGTTTTTAAAACTATACCCCAATGGTAAATGCGAAACTTGGATTGAGCGAGTTCCTTACTTTTATCCATTGGAGTTAGCAGCAACAGGGTATTAAAAATGGGGCATGGAGAAGAGGAATTGGGACAGAAGAGAAGTGCGGTCTTGGGGTCTCCCTGTCTTCCTCTGCCCCTCTGCTTCCCCTGCCTCCCCTGCTTCTTCTACACCTTCACTTCGTCGGCAAAACTGTTCCAGCGCACAAAGTGAAATGGTCCAGCGACAGATCCCCAGAGATGTTCATCGGTTTCTAGATCTCGTCCTCTGTCAAGGCTAAGAAATTTATCGTCGTTAATCTCAAATTCATTATCTAGATAAGTATTTTGCCCTTTACGAAAGACAATGCAACCTTTTCCTGGTTCTACTCTGCCTTTGAAGCTGTTACCAGTCCACTCCACAATCATGTTACAGCCTGATAACTTTTCTAAGCGATCGCTTGTTAGGGTATGAAGACGTTGTAAGTCGCGGGAAGCACCGTAAAAAGTTTCTTCTTGTTTAACAGTGTAGTTTTCAATTTCGATGCGATCGCCTGTGTTTACCAACTTTAACACCCGCATTCTATAAGGCTCGTTTAGCTGATAGTCATAGGCCTGTTCCACAAACAAACCTACCCCTGATAACAGTTCTAACGGCAGAGGACGCATACACACACGAATATGAGCAAAAAAAGGTGGATTTTCAAAAGCTTGTTCTTGATTGCTAAAGTCAGCTGCCATCCAGCGGGCTAAGGTGGCAATATCCGTAGAATGAGTCATTAACGATATAATTAGTTGCTGAAAAATTATCTATAAATATTGTAAAGCTTGTAACAAGGGAATAATTAGTCTTGCTCAAACTGATATTTTTTATATTCCTGGAGAATTATTCTATAAATTTCGTCATCATTTAGCTATAGCAGTTCTAAATTATTCGTGAACAACAAGATCCCCGACTTCTAAAAGAGGGGATCTTGTGTTCACTTTAATATGTTTTGTTAAGTTATGTATTCAAAACTGCTTACGTGTGGATAGGCTTAAAGACGTATCTGTAGATTTGACTCTAGGCACTATTTGCGCTGGAATCCAAGATAGGACAAACATTTGAGCTATCTCAGTAAAAATACTTAATTATTGATTATCCTACCTTACCAGAAAAATAAAGTCTATTTACTGTTCACTTTGTAGACCAAATTTTTTAGCCATTTTCGCAACTCTGATCTACTATAGGATTAGAGTAACTAAAAAATAGCGATCGCGTACATATATTGGGCTGATTAAGCTAATCAGCGTTAGCTATCTAGTCATTGCTGCTGGTACATACAGTGGTTTAAAGTTAGCAGCGTTAACCAAGCTTTGGTGAAAAGCTAGTCAAAAATTAGGCAAGTATCATTTCATCACTGCTATTTAGTCAACTACTTCAGCATTACTGAGAGTAGTTGTTAGCCACATCTGTTTTGTATGATCAATTTCTGAGTAGATGACCAAATAGTTACTAATTCGTAATTCGTAATTCGTAATTACTTGGTGTCATAGCCCCTACCAAATTAAAAATTGGTGGTCTTCAAGACGTTCGCAGTTCGCTACCACCGCTACGCTATCAGTGGTGGATTCAAGCTCCTACCTAGAAGCACTACGAATTAAGTAAAGCCTGCGGCATAGCTGCGCTTAGAGCGTAGCCCATTATCAATTACGAATTATGTTGACTTTTGGGGCTAGTTACGTCTAAACTGTCCCCTCAATTTGGGATTTTATCGATTCAGTAACTAAACTAACTTGACTTGTTCAAGTCTAAAGGACTTTGACTTGTTTTTCTGCATCTTGCGTTTGCATACTCCACTCACAGTTGACAAATTAATTTGTCAGATCCTCGCACACTTCTACGTCTAAATTAATGTCATGACTGATTTTGACTTTATACTAACTATCTGCATCATAGCCGTAGCCTATCTATCCAGCGTTTATTTGTGGATATCTATTTCTCATCACTCGAATGAGTAGATTGAGTGCTACAAAGTAAATTTCAATTTTTGCCTAGGTCTTGTAAGAGTACAAACCAATATAGTTCTATGGCAATAAATTTAGATGTGCATCTTTCAGAAAAAGTCATGCTAAACTGCTGACAGGAGTTTAGCATGATACCAAAGTTGCACACCAATCTCAGAAATGCTTGTTTTATTGCCAGAAATCTTTACAAATAGAGAAATCCAAATTGGCTTAATAGGGTTAGTGATTGGCTCTTTAATTTTCATATTTGGTCGTTTAATTGTTTCATTGATTAATTTACTTTTGCAACGTTTAAATTTTATTCCAGTTAGTGATATTAACCAAAAATTATTTAAGCCTAACCAAAGCTTAATTATTGTAGTGACAGTGATGACGGTTGTCGAGGTGATGACATCTTTACTGCCGAAAAATCGCTGGACTAATCCATTAGAAATTATTACTAGCTTAACTTTAGCGATCGCAGCTAGTTGGCTAGCATCTCAATTATTTAAAAAGTTTTTTGATTTCTATTTATTAAATGCAGCTTTTAACAGTGGACAAAAAATCAGTAGTGAGTTACTGATTCTTGTCAAATGGGTTGCTAATCTAATTATTATCTTTTTAGCAATTCTGATTTATGCTCAAACACATCAAATCAATCTGTTAGGATTGCTAGCTAGTTTAGGAATTGGTGGATTAGCAGTAGCATTTGCTGCTCAAAAAACCTTAGAACAAGTTTTAGGTGGTATTGTTCTTTACCTTGATCGTCCTTTTGTGATTGATGATTATATTGGTCTACCTGATGGGACTTTTGGGCGAGTTGAATCTATTGGGTTAAGATCTACCAGGATTCGTACTTCTGGTAAGGGAACCGTAATGATAGTTCCCAACAGTTCTCTAACTCAAGTAAATATTGAAAACTTTACTGGTGCAAAGAAAGTCATGTCCATTCTTTATTTGACCTTCTATCGAGCCATTAGTAATGAAGAACGGGCTTTGATTCGTCGGGTAATTATAGAAAGTACAAATGAAATTTTTGGTATTGACTCGCGGAATACAGAAGTTACTTTTAAAAATATCAACAACATCACAGATCCAGATAAAACGCAAGCACAAGTCGCTTTCTTTATTTTGGGTTCTGGAGATGTTTCGATGGAATTACGTCGTCAGTTGCTAGATTTAGCTACTCAAAGCATTACACAATCTTTAAAAGAATATGGTATTGCATTTGATATAGAAGAACCAACAATTTATGTCGATTCGCCGATTACAATTTAGAGATGATAAATGATATTTCACAGTATATTCTCAGATTTCTGCAACGTGATAGCACAATATTAGCCTTATCTAAATTTGGCATTTTTCTATTTTTCATTCTTCTCTCTATATTTATTGGACGATATACACCGACATTAGTACGAATTATCATTCGACGCTTTGCACCGCAGCAAGTCGCCAGTATCTACAATAATTTAATTGACCCTATTAGAAATTTATTTAGAATAGCTGGTACTTCAATTCTTATTTCGTTATCTTTGATATGGATTGTAGAGTATACATCTATCTACAAATTTATTTCTCTCATTATAGATTTAGCTGTTATTGTCAGCGTTGCTTGGTTGGCTTCTCGGCTATTTCGGCAATTTATTCGAGTTTATGGCATTGAATTAGTCAGAAAATTAGGTAGAGAAGTAGATGAATTACTGTTAGTGTTTGAAACCCTAGCAAATGTGATTATCGGATTTGTTGCTATAGTTAGTTTTGCTCAAAGTCAGCAATTTAATTTAATTGGTCTATTAACTGGTTTAGGAATTGGTGGATTAGCTGTGGCTTTTGCAGCGCAAAAAACACTAGAACAGTTGCTAGGCACTATTGTATTGTATTTGGATCGGCCTTTTGTACCTGGGGAATATATTCGTTTACAAAGATCTCAACAAATCCCAGAAGGTTTATTTGGAAGAGTTGAGTCTATTGGTATCCGTTCAACTAAGATTCGTACCTCTGCTAAAAGTACATTATTTATTATTCCTAATTCGATATTGGCAAACTTAGAAATTGAGAATATTACACGAGGTAAAAAAGTTATGGTTTTACTTTACCTCGATTTTTTGAATGTTCTACAAGAAAGAGAACAAGCTTTAGTTCAACAGGTGATTATCGAAAGTACCAACTCGTTGTTTGGTATTGACCCAGGAAGTACTAGTATTACATTTTTAAGTAACAACGATCACAAGCAGACAACTCGCAGCAGAGTGTCGTTTTTTATTTTGGGTTCTAGTGAAAACTCTCTGCAACTGCGTAAACGTTTATTAGAACTAGCAAATGAAAAAATCTCCAAAAAGCTAGGTCTTGATGGAATTGAGTTCACATTGCAAGAACCAACTATTTATGTAGAATCACCTATCACTATTTAAAATGCAGTGGGTGCGATCGCCATTAATTGAAAGAGATTGTAACGCACACTCAATTGAGCCTGATCATCGCCTTCAATAATCATGTCGTTGTCTTGCCACATTTGCTCCCACGCCGCAATATGAGCTGCTAATAAAGTGGCATATCTGGCTTCATCGGCTAGCTTTTGGATAGCTGCTGCTATGGGGATATCTGTATCTTGTGATGTATATAAGGTGACAATCTTTTCTACAGTTATTGTTTTTCCTGGAACGGATTGCAAGGTAGTTGATAGTCTTGAAGAATCAGTAGCATTCTTTGCATGTATAAATGCAGTGTCGTCTTCCACTACCAATTTCGCGGCCATCCCCAGTTGAAGGTTTGAATGTATTGTTTGAGTTTGTAACCAAAGAATTTGCTCTACCCCTCCTTGATTTAAGATTCGCCAATGTTGGCTTTGAGTATCTAGGTTAGTATCAAATCCAGTTTCAACTTTAATATCACCTGCAAAATTGATGGATGTGATTTGACAACGAATTACCGAAACGTGTTGATCTGCCAAACTAGCAAAACGCTCAAAGTGGAAATCCAAAGTATGACCTTTTGGAGAACGCCAACGGACATCACGGCTAACTATACCTACACGCAAATCCAGGCGACGTTCATAATTGATGATTTCTCCAGAATCCATACTAAAGCGATCGCCTGCCAATGTCACCACCAATGGTAGCCAGTTGGGACAATTCAAAAGTTCTTTATGAACAACAGGTATATCACTATAAACACCTTGAATCAGTGTTTCTGGACAATCTTGAGGATACCCTTCCTCAAAAGTCCCTCGTGTTCCTAAATAACCATTACCAAGGGTAAAAATACTTTCTTTATAATATAGTTGTGTCGGTTCAAACTCTGTCTCAATAATATTCCAGTCAGTAGCAACAATTGGTTGCTGATTGTATGGCAGTTGGTCGGTAGATACATTAAGCATCAGTAAAAACCCTAAATGTTGAAGCTATATTGAATCAAACTTGTAGGAGTTTCAAAGTAATTTACTACTTTTGAGATTTGGATATTAGGCAGATTTTGAACAGCAATTATGATGTCAGATGCAATAATTAAATTTACTTTTGCATCTCTCTAAAGTTAGGTTTAGTTTGTAACTTAAGGTAGAGATAACAAATTGTAAAATTAACGCTAAATGATACATTTACTTAAGTGAGCGTAAATGTCAATATTTTTGTTCAATTCTGTTTTGAAAATCTGGTAAAAGATAGTTACTTGATGGTGAGCCTGTTTATAGACGTTTATACGTGATAGATCACGTTTTTATCAGTTTTAATGCTTATAAACATAGTTTTAAACTATTTTTTATAATCAAGTGTAAAACTAAATACTCAGGCTCTAAATATTGACAACATAAATGAGGCGATCGCTCACAACTTTTCACTTTCGTCTCATTTTACGAGCAAAGAGCGTGCAGCTAAATTATGATGGATACCCCAAACCGTACACAAACAGATAAAGAGCATTAAACACAGCTTCAAAAAGAAACAGTGCTATACCATTGCACGACAAATTTGATGCCGATTACTTTTCTTGCTACCTCTGCTTCCCCTGTTCGCCCAAATGTATCAACTTTAAAGTAAAACGGTATTAGATAGGGGAGTTAGAATGTTGGCGCTGGTTACGAATAATCAACTTATTGATAAGTAGAGACAACTGTGGACTCAGGCGATATATCCACCAAAATAGATGCACATATCTGGGAAAGGCTACAATTAGCTGTCCACTTTCTACCCCACGTAGTATATTTTTGACCGCAGTCGGTACATCAATAAACTTTAAAGGAATACGAGTCTTAATCTGTTCGGCATTAACACTTTTGCCGTATGCACCACTTTTGAAAAGATTGGTATCAATATAGCCAGGACATACGAGTGTCATTTTAATACCAAGGTTTTTTGCTTCGGATGCTACAGATTGGGTCAGACCAGCCAAAGCATGTTTAGTTGCCACATAAGGCGCACACAAAGGGCCAGGCATCAAGCCATACATAGAAGCGATATTTACAATATGACCACTACCCTGGGACATCATCTGTTTATAGGCTGTGTACATGACATACACAACACCTAGTAGATTAACGTCTACGACACGTTGCCAAGTAACTAAATCTAGTTCTTGAAATTCTCCACCCACTGCAATGCCAGCGTTATTAAATACATAGTCGATACGCCCGTAGCTCTTTATAACGGTACTGATAACCTCTGCAACAGACTCTGGGTTTGTCACATCTAAACTGACAGCTTCTACATTTCCCCCTGTTTGCTGCAAACGCTTTGCTAGTAGGTGTGCAGCTTCTTTATTAATGTCAGTAATTACAACTCTAGCACCGCGCCGCGAAAGCTCTTCACACAAACCTTCCCCCAAGCCAGAGGCACCACCCGTTACCAAGGTCACTTTGCCAGAAAAAATATTCATTTACGACCTTCCAACAGTGGAGGACTTCAAAAGTCTAGCTATGAAATATATAAAGTGTCAACTATAATTTGAGTTTTTTATTAATTTGCTACTTAAACAAAATAAAAGTTACAAAAACAACATTAAGATTATTTGTATAACTCACTATTAACATTTTAAATCAGCATATTGACCTATTGGAAGGGAAAAAAGATGTTTTTACTGATAATTTTTCATTAGTATGACTAATTAAAATAGAGGTTGATATCTATACATAATTTTATCAAATATCAAATATTTGGTGAATTTTACTGCGTGTTTCAATCTATTTTTTCATTCAAAACTGTGATTTTTACTAAGCTAATTTACTAAGTATTACCAGTTCTATAGGACTCATATTTGATTTGGAGAAAAAACTCAGTACACCCCTAAATCCCTTTTTTCCTGTTCCCAGCGAACGTAATGACATAAAATTGTAATCCCTGCGTCAGTCCTGCTATAGTGAAAACCCCCGGCGTGTAGGTTTAAAAGTAGCTACCTTGACTTGAAAATTTACCTTGTCACTCATTTGGCCGCTTCTAGCCTCCAAAGTCCAGTTACCGGGACGCAAATGCCAAAATAAAGAATTAGCTGATTGAGTCGCTAACTTTTCATTATTCAGCCACCACTCTACAGGCCCAGATTTAGTTCCTGCTAGCTTCAACTCTAATTTTTGCTGTCCCTCTTCACCGGGATATAACAAAAATAAGTCGCCATTATGCGGAGATACAATTCTCAGATTACTAAAAACCAAATTTGATTGTGGTTGTTTGGCTAACCAATCGTTATACTCTGATGGCAAATTGAAATCGTGCTGATTTGCGTAAGCAACTTTATCTTCAGGGTAAAAATATTCTTGTACTACTGATGTACATTCTGGCGTTGGTTGTAATCCCGAACTTGCACAGATTGGTAATTGTATCAAATTCTCTGGAGGCACAAAAGCTGCGGGTTCTTGATGTTCATGCAGGTGTAGCATAATCCGATTCCATAACGGTGCTGCACCTGTAACTCCCGAAACTTGTCGCATTGGTTCGCCATTAAAATTACCTACCCAAGTGGCTACTGTGTAATCGGTAGTAAAGCCGACAGTCCAAGTATCACGAAAATTAGAAGAAGTGCCAGTTTTGACAGCAGCAGGGAAGGGTAAATTTAGCACTGAGTCTACACCAAAAGCTGTAGCACGGGCATGACTGTCACTGAGCATATCAGTGATTAATTGCCATGTTGTGCGGTTGGGAAACCAAGAACCACAGATAGATTTATCGGCGTTTGTCGGCGTATGTGGGTGCTGGCAATTTTCTTTTGAAGAATCGCTAAAAGTAGTTAGCAATGGCGTAGCTTCTCCTTGTCGCGCCATTGTCACGTAAGCACTAGCCAATTCCCATAAACTAACTTCACCACTACCGAGAGTCAACCCCAAACCATAATATTCTGGAGTTTGATTGAGGTGGGTAAATCCTAACTGATGTAAACGTTCTAAGAAAGTCTGCACACCGACTTTTTCTAATACTCGCACTGCTGGCACATTTAAAGAATTTGCCAAAGCCACACGCACCCGCACAGGACCTAAAAAAGTTTCGGTGTAGTCTGTAGGGCTATAAAGTTTTGCCCCAGGAATAGCGTAGTGAGCAGGAACATCTGCCAAAATGGTATTTGGGCGAATTACACCTTTTTCTAAAGCTAATTCATAGACGAAAGGTTTTAAAGTAGATCCTGGTTGACGTAGGGCTTGGACTCCATCATTGCGTCCTAGTTTTGCTTCATTAAAATAATCAGGCGAACCGACATAAGCCAAAACTTCGCCTGTGTGGTTGTCAATTACTAAAGCTGCTGCATCGTGGACGTTGTTAGTATTGAGAGAAGCGATTACCTGTTGTACTTGGGTTTCAACAAACTGCTGCAAAGAACGATTGATAGTAGTACGAATTAAAGATTGTTCTTTGGTGGGGGTAATCTGATTCGCTAACCAAAATAAAAAGTGTGGTGCAGCAATAATTCCCTTTTGGCGTGACTGAAACACGACTTTTTCTGTGGATATTCGCTCTGCGATCGCCTCAGTTACATACCCATCCATTACCATCTGATTAAGGACGTATTGCTGGCGTTGTTTCAACCTTTCCCAATGTTCATAAGGATTAAAATACGTAGGATTATTGGGAATAGCCGCCAAAAGACTAGCTTGGGCAAGATTTAAATCACTAGCTGGGATAGAAAAATAAGTCCGGGCTGCGGCTTCTACACCATAGATATTTCCTCCCATTGGCAAGCGATTAATATAAGCTGCTAAAATTTCATCTTTATTCATCCCGGCTGTTAACCGCCAAGATAACCAAATTTCTTGAACTTTGCCTAAAAGATTGCGGGGAACTTGATCTAACATCCGCGCCAATTGCATAGTAATAGTAGAAGCACCGGAGACAATTCTTTTGGCGTGGATGGCTTCTTTGATGGCGCGAAAAATTGCTTTGATATCCAACGCACCATGCTGATAAAAGCTACCATCTTCGGCGGCTAAAATAGCCTGAATAAACTGGGGAGAAACTTGATTTAGTGGTACTACTGCTGTATGCTCTTGGTCACGGGTGAGTAATGTGCCTAATGGTAAACCATTGCGATCGCTAAACTGCATTGCCAGCTGATTTTGAACAATATCTGCGGTACGAATTGGTGCAAAATAAGGCAGTAAGCGCACGACGAGACATATTAACAGCAAACTTAAAATAACTTTACTAGTTTTAAAATTTAGCTTAGTTTTGAGCAGCGATCGCAAATTTATTTTCATTAGCTAATTCACCTATATTTTTATACGAAAAGAGATATTATATATAGTTCAATACAGTTCGGTTAAAGACAATTGTAGCGACTGTCTTAAAAGTCAAGCGATCGCCCACAAAAAACTAGACTGGTATAACTGATACGAAAATCTAGAGAAAGGCTCAGATCCCTGACTTCTTTGAGAAGTCGGGGATCTTATGTACTGCTATTTATATATTTTTGTAAATAGTTGCCTGATTCTGCCAGCTTCTAATTGAATAAGTTAATTGCACTCAAATAAAAACGAATAAATACTGCATAAATGTTGGATAAATTAGATATAAGCCCTATATCTACTTAGTTTATTGAAGTCGATTTATGATATAGCAATCAGATTTGATTAATGAACATATTTGCGTAGGGAGGAAACTCTTAACAGGGAACGGGGAACACTTCGGCTACGCTCAGTGCATCGCAGGAAAAAAGGATTTAGGGGTGTGGTGTACTGAGTTTTTTCATAAATTAAATATGAGTTCTATAATAAAATATATAATCATTAAAATTTCAATATTTATTCATAGATAATGCATCAACTTAAAAGTCAAGTTTCTTCAATTTTCAGTAAAAGCATCAGTTAATATTTTGGAACCTTATGTTAATTTTTAACCATAATAGTTATGTATATTAATACATTTGCCTAATGAAAAAAGTACAAAAAAATGATCCCATTTTTGAGCAACTTTTTGCTCAAATTTCTCCAGAGATAAAAGATACTTTTACAGGAGACCAAATAAAGTCTATCAAAATGGCTTTTGGCTCTAATAATATAACTAGCCATCCTGTAGAGTTACGAGTTTCAGTTCCAACTTCAGAACTGCGGTTTTATTTAGTTTTCTTGGCGGGTTTAGAACGTCGATCTCTACAACGCTTGCGCGATGAAAAAAGTCTACATCCTTTGTGGACTCCAAGTAATATAATTTTCCTCATAGGATTTTTAATTGTTCTATTGGCTTCTAGCTATGCTACTTTCTTTTTTATATTGTCCTCAGTGACTTCTACATTTACACCTACCTCACCCTATCCTACATCGATTCCTTGGATCGATAATCAATCTGAATGCCGACACACTAACAGAACTTGGCGCGATGGCAAATGTTGGGATAGTGAACACAGTCCTATGTTTTGAATTTTACTTTTACTGGTAGCAAACGCAATATGTCTCAAAAGTCTTTAAACAACAATGATTTGAGAAATGATCCTTTCATTAAACAGTTTTTTGCTCGTATTCCTTCTCAAACAGCAGCTACTTTTACCGATATCCAATTAGCAGAGTTGAAATCAGTTTTTAGAGATCGTTTCGGTAAACGCCACCCTATAGATATTAGAGTTTCTATTCCATTTTTGAAACGGCGTTTTTATATAGTTTTAATTATAGGAAAAGAAAAGCGATCGCCTAAATAATGACGGGAGCATCCCACTTTTTTGAACGTCATTGCGAACGTAACGAAGTGGAGTGAAGCAATCGCAAAATCTCTGACTACAAACAAGTCAATGCGATTGCTTCGTCGTTCCTCCTCGCAATGACACTTATTCTATTGTTGTCAAATAAAAACTGGGATGCACCCAATAATGACCATCTGCAAAATTGACAAATTTAATGGATAAAACTTAATTTTTTTAAATGTGCATCTACTAAAATTTAAACTACAACAAATTTCATTTAAATGAGGTACATTTCCCTAGCCTTTAGTCCCTAATCTCTAGCCCCTTTCTTCTTAAAAGGTGTACTACACCCAACCGAGAAATGCTGTATCTAAATAATGTCAATTGATAAATCTTATGGAATACAACTTTAAAGACCTGACTGAACTTTACAAAAATGCCCTTTTCAACGACGTACTACCATTTTGGGAAAAACACTCCCTTGATTGGCAACAAGGCGGTTATTTCACTTGTTTAGACCGTCAGGGTAAAGTTTATGACACAGACAAATTTATCTGGTTACAAAACCGCCAAGTGTGGACTTTTTCCATGCTGTGCAACCAGCTAGAAAAACGTGAAAATTGGCTATCCATTGCTAGAAATGGTGCTAATTTCCTCGCACAACATGGTCGAGATAGTGATGGTAACTGGTACTTTGCCTTGACCCGTGAAGGTAGACCCTTAGTTCAGCCTTACAATATCTTTTCGGACTGCTTTGCAGCGATGGCATTTAGCCAATACGCCCTAGCTTCTGGCGAAGATTGGGCTAAGGATGTGGCCATGCAAGCTTACAATAATGTTTTACGCCGCCAGGATAACCCGAAAGGTAAATATAATAAGACTTATCCTGGCACACGCCCTATGAAGTCGTTAGCTGTGCCAATGATTTTAGCTAACTTGACTTTGGAAATGGAATGGTTGCTATCGACTGAAACCCTAGAGAATGTCTTGGCTGCGACTGTTCAAGAAGTGATGAACGATTTTCTTGACCAAGAACAGGGATTAATGTACGAAAACGTTGCCCCTGATGGTTTCCACATTGATTGTTTTGAAGGAAGGTTAATTAACCCCGGTCATGGCATCGAAGCTATGTGGTTTATTATGGACATTGCCCACCGTAAAAACGACACCAAAACTATTAACCAAGCCGTTGATGTGGTACTAAACATCCTTAATTTTGCTTGGGATAATGAATACGGTGGGCTATATTACTTTATGGATGCAGACGGTCATCCTCCCCAACAACTAGAATGGGATCAAAAGCTGTGGTGGGTTCACCTAGAGTCTTTGGTGGCATTGGCAATGGCTTATCACCTGACCGGACGTGAAGCGTGTTGGGAATGGTATCAAAAGATGCATGATTACGCTTGGTCACACTTTGCGGATAGCGAGTCTGGTGAATGGTTTGGCTATCTTAATCGCCGTGGAGAAGTGTTATTAAATCTCAAAGGCGGTAAATGGAAGGGCTGCTTCCACGTACCCCGTGCGCTTTATCTTTGTTGGCAGCAGTTTGTAATGTTGAGTGCAAAGACGGTTTAATTTCTGCTAAAAAGCTCAGGTAGGGTATCTTATCCAAACCGTGTTGATATAGCTTTTGACTTCTAATTCAGGCAAAGGGGTAAGATACTTCCTTATAATTAAGCTTTTATAAGTTAATCTTCTAAGATGTCTCATCAGGTATTTGCTGATTTCCTCAGCTTTGATCACCTTATGTTCATAATCAGCTTTATCAAAAAACTGTTAAAAAATCTCAAAGTTTTAGTAAATATACACACTGCAATTACCACCCTTGTATTTTTAGATAAACGTAGTTTTTTAGATAATTGATCAAGTATCGGGGAGTCTAGTATATGAAAGTACTGGTACTGAGTTGGGAATTTCCGCCGAGGATAGTTGGGGGAATTGCGCGTCACGTTGCGGAATTGTACCCAGAACTAGTAAAACTAGGGCATGAAATTCACTTAATTACAGCGGAGTTTGGTCAGGCATCGATGTATGAAGTGGTTGAAGGAATACATATACATCGAGTCCCAGTGGAAATTAGTCACGACTTCTTTCACTGGATAGTGAATCTTAACCAAAGCATGGGACATCATGGTGGTAAATTAATTTTGGAAGAAGGGCCGTTTGATTTAATCCATGCTCATGATTGGTTAGTGGGAGATGCTGCGATCGCTCTCAAGCATAATTTTAAAATACCTCTTATTGCCACTATTCACGCTACCGAATATGGACGCTATAACGGTATTAACACTGATATACAACACTATATTAGTAGCAAAGAAAACGCACTTGCCTATAATGCTTGGCGGATTATCGTTTGCAGCGATTATATGCGGCAAGAAGTAGAACGAGCCTTACATAGTCCTTGGAACAAAATCGATGTAATATACAACGGTATCCGAGCCGAAAAGAAACAGCACCACGAAGATTTTCATGCTCCAGCTTTTCGTCAGCAATTTGCTGAAGAACATGAAAAAATTGTTTACTATGTCGGTCGCATGACTTATGAAAAAGGTGTACCTGTGTTGCTTAATGCTGCTCCCACAGTACTTTGGGAAATGGGAGGTAACGTTAAATTTGTAATTATTGGTGGTGGCAATACTGACCATCTCAAGCGTCAAGCCTGGGATTTAGGAATTTGGCATAAGTGCTATTTTACCGGCTTTCTTTCTGATGAATATTTAGATAAATTTCAAACCGTAGCTGATTGTGCCGTTTTTCCCAGTCTTTACGAACCCTTTGGTATTGTAGCTTTAGAAAGCTTTGCTTCTCGCGTTCCCGTGGTAGTTTCTAATACTGGAGGTTTTCCAGAAGTAGTACAACACACTAGAACAGGTGTTGTTACCTGGATTAATAATTCTGAATCTTTAGCTTGGGGAATTTTAGAAGTTTTAAAAAATCCCGGTTATCGGCAATGGTTGATTGATAATGCTTACAAGGATTTAGAAAAACGCTTTAGCTGGCCGAAACTAGCCAAGCAAACAGAAGATGTTTATCAGCGAGTTGTACGAGAGCGATCGCAAGTTGTATGGTAACAAAATGTCGAGTTACACCGAGTTTTCCGCAGATTAGCCCAGATAATTAATTGTTACTCTGGGTTATTTAGCGTAAAAAAACAGTACAAACCCTGTACGCTGGAAATTTTGCCTGCTCTGATGCGAAAGTTAGCAATAATTGCAGTTTGCACCAAAAGCTGACTATGACACAGGCATTTCCCAATATAGCAAGATGGTTGAAGACTGTAGGAAGTAATTTGATGAAGATGGGAGCTTCAATCATCACCCGTCTTACAGCATACCTGAAACCCAACTTCCAGAGCAACACTCTCGATGTTCATCCCTCCTTAGCTGGGCCTGTCCTGAATATAGGTGGAGGTGGCATTGATGTAGAGGAAGCCATCCAGTGGATGATTAACCAAGTCAGAGGAACTACTAACCACACCTCCAAAGTTAATGTTATTGTACTTCGCACTTACGGCGATGACGATTATAATCGGCTGATTTATGCCATGAAAGGCGTGAACTATGTTGAGACTTTAGTAATTAGCAATAAAAACGATGCTAATAAAGCTGAGATTGTACAAAAAGTGAGAAATGCTGATGTCATCTTCTTTGCTGGTGGCGACCAATGCCAATACATCCGCAGTTGGAAAAACAGTAAGCTAGAGACTGCCATTGAATCAGTTTATGCCAAAGGCGGTGCTATTGGTGGCACTAGCGCAGGAGCAATGATCCAAAGTCAATATATCTACGATGCTTGTGCTTCTTCTGAAGAAGGCATTGAAACTAAAGATGCACTTGTTGATCCCTATAAGGATATTACCTTCACTTACAACTTGTTTCCTTGGAAATATCTCAAAGGAACTATTATAGATACCCACTTTGACAGACGTAAAAGAATGGGTAGAATAATGGCTTTTATTGCCCGTCAAATTCAAGATGGTGTATCACAAAGTGTTTTAGGAATAGCCATTAGTGAGGAGACATCGGTTGTTGTAGATAAATATGGTTTGGCGAAAGTTATGGGTAGAGGTGCAGCATATTTTGTATTAGGAGATCATCAGCCTGAAGTATGCAAACCCCGAACTCCTCTAACATTTTCCGACTACAAAATTTGGAGAGTTCCCTATGGTGATACTTTCGATTTAAAAAACAGACCCACAAGAGGTTATTATCTCAGAAGTGTTAGGCAGGGAAGATTTAGCTCAGATCCTTATTGAGATGAGAGGGGGTCAGTTGTCAATTGTCAGTTGTTAGCTGTTTTTGATCTGGTTTAATACCCCAACCCACTTGACAACAGTTGCTACAATTTGCTATTGACCACTAACCACTGACCACTGACCACTTCTAAACCAATGTTGCTTGCTTGCGTAAACTTTGAATAGTAGCGATCGCATGTTTCGCTACAATATCAATCTCTGCTTGAGTATTAAAACGTCCAATACCAAATCGCACTGAAGCATAAGCTAATTTTTCTGAATGTCCCAATGCTGTCAGCACATGAGAAGGTGCAGTAGTTGTTGACGAACAAGCAGAACCAGAAGATACTGCCATCACTGGCTGTAATCCTAGTAAAAGTGCAGCCCCATCTACTCCCTCAACGCTGATATTCAAGTTTCCTGCTAGTCGTTGGGTAGCATTTCCGTTGAGGTGAACTTTTTCTACTTGAGAAAGTTCTTCCCACAATCTTTGCCTTAACTGGGTGAGACGTTGAGTTTCTGTCGCTTGTTCTGTCAAAGCTATTTCTACAGCTTTACCAAAGCCGACAATTTGGGGCGTATACAGAGTCCCAGAACGCATCCCTCGTTCATGTCCACCGCCATGCTGTTGGGGGGCAATTTGGACTCTGGGGTTGCGCCTACGCACATATAACGCCCCAATACCTTTAGGGCCGTAGACTTTATGGGCAGTTAGCGACATCAAGTCAATTTTCATCGCTTCCACATCTAAAGGAATTTTACCAATAGCTTGGGCTGCATCTGTGTGAAATAAAACTTGGCGATCGCGGCAGATTGCGCTAATCTCAGCTAAAGGCTGTAATACTCCTATTTCATTATTTGCAGCCATTACTGATACCAAAATTGTTTCAGGACGAATAGCTGTTTCTAACTGAGTTAAATCAATTATTCCGTCTTTTTTAACTGGCAGAATAGTAATTTCAAAACCCAGTGTTTTCAAATATTGGCAAGGGTCAAGCACTGCACTATGTTCAGTCGCAATAGTAATAATATGTTGACCTTTTTGAAAATAAGCTTCAGCAACACCTTTAATCGCTAAATTATTCGCTTCTGTTGCACCGCTAGTAAAAACAATTTCTTCCGGCGTGGCGTTAATTGCTGCTGCTAAAGTTTCCCGTGTTTGTTTGACGGCTGCTTCTGCTTCCCAACCATAAACATGGCTAATACTAGATGGATTGCCAAATTTTTCTGTAAAGTATGGGAGCATTGCTGCTAATACTCGTTCATCTACAGGTGTAGTAGCATGGCAATCGAGATATATAGGGTGATTAGACATAAAATTAACTCAAAATTTCACTTAGTTTTTTTAAAACACTGAGAACTTTATACAATTCATTTTCACGTTTTAAAAGCGTAAATTCGTCAGACATAGCATACTGATTTATAATTTCCTGAGCTAGTTTCAAAAAAGTAAAATGACTGCCATTAGTAACTAATCCAAACACAGGCTTTTTCGGATTAGGATTCGCTAGCATGTAAGTAAGTGCTTGAGGAATAGCTCCCAAAACAGAAAAACTGGGTTTTTTGGATTCAATTACTAATAACCATAATTGTTCTTGAATAATTAAAATATTAATTCTACCTCTGACAACTTCCCCTTCATCGTCCGCAGATATTTCTATCGATTGTTCACTTCTAATTAAAAAAGGTTCATCATAAAATCCAGCTAGACTAAGTATAGGAGATAATACTACTAATTTCACCGTTTCTTCTGACAATGGAGGATGTTTCACTAAGCGAAGAAAGTGAAATTTTACCTTATCTAAAGATTGTTTTTCTAAAACCGTAATTTCTGATAATTTTTCTAGCCATTCTGTAAAAAATGCATCATTTTCTGCTAATTGCAGATTAAATCTTTCTTCCAGATAGGCCAGTCCGACATTTTGTGCTTGGATGACTTGAATCATAGTTAAGCGAAAGACCCATAATAACTATAACCAGCAGGACTTACGCAAGGACGCATAGACGCGTCAGCGGCTACTCCTACGAGTTCTCCGTAAGGAGTACCCGCAGGGTAGAACGCAAAGGTAAGAGGGATTTAGAGAGTGATTGCGTAAGTCCTAATCAGTAATAAACTAGACTTTTCAAATAACCTCTAACCTCTGAGCTTTTCTTAATGAAGATTCGCTTTTCGCAGATATTAGACCTCTTGCATAAATATCTTTTTGTCTCACGCAAAGACGCAAAGACGCAAAGAAGAAGCTAAGAATAAGGACTTTTGCAAGAAGTCTATTTATATCAATTGTTGACTTCTAATCAAAAAAAGCTAACGAGTCATCTGTTGAGTTCATTCCGGACAACCTGAATAAATTCCTGCACAGCATCATACTGGTCAGGCATAGCAATATAATGTAGCAGTAAAGTAGGGTCTAAATCGGAAAAAAATCCACTCCGGTCTACTTCACAATATTCGCCTTGCTCAGTCAGGCGGAATATTTTTATAGAGTTTGATTTCCAAAACCAAACTTCAGGCACTTTTTTGGGTTTATATAACTCTTTCCTGTTAATAGTTCCACTGGTGACGATAATTTCAATTACAATGTCTGGTGTTTCTTTATTGCTTCCAATGCAATAAGACTCATCAGGTGTACCAGAAGCATACCCAGGTTCTTCTATGGTAAAACCACCGCGACCGTAAAACCGGATACCCAACTCTTTCATGTAAGCTTCTAGTAAATAACCGAGAGTTGTTTTCACATACTCATGCTTATCTCCTACGGGAGACATAATTTCCATTACCCCTGCTAAATAGGTTAGTCTGACTTCTCGGTTACTTTCTAACTGTGCTTCTATAATTTTGAACTGCTCCCAAGAAATACCGCGCACAGTTACCAATTTTTCTTCTGTCGGCTGCTCTAAAACTGGGATACTCATATCAACACTTCCTTATCTACTGCTATTTTGATATAAACTCCCAAAGTTGGCAGCATTTGCTCAACTTGTTCAAGCTTTGCTCTTTTCCTGATAACCAGTACCAAAGTTCCATCCCTAACTTTGTAATTACACAAGTATAGATTTTATCTAGTGAGCTTTCATTTGATTGACTAAATGGGTAAGTTCTGGTAGTATTATTTTTTCCATACCTAACTGCACAGCGTTACTAGAACCGGGTAAAGAGAAGATTAATTTTTGTTGATAAATACCAGCAACAGCGCGAGAGGCGATCGCTCGTGAACCAATTTCTTGGTAACTTAAAAATCGAAACAACTCGCCAAATCCCGGCAAGGTTTTTTCTAGCAACTTTTCAATAGCATCATAGGTGGTATCCCTCGGCGCTATTCCCGTGCCACCATTAAAAATTACAACGTCTAAATTTGTATTTTGACCCAGCAGTTCTATCTGTGCTTGAATCTGCGCTGGTTCATCTTTAATAATTGCATAGGCTGCTACGGTATGGTTAGCATCAAGGAGCAATTGTTGGATTAGCTGACCACTCTTGTCTGTTTGAGGAGAACGTGTATCGCTGACAGTAACAACAGCACAAGTTACTGAAATTCCTGGTAAGTTTGGGTGAGGTTGTGATGTCATTGTTATTAGTCATCAGTAATTAGGCATGGGAAGTGTGCATTCAGATAAAGATTTAATGCCCCGTGCCTATTCCCCATGCCCAAAAATTCTACCTACAAGAGGTAGAGTTTTTATTAAGCTTTGTTAAATCCCAAGTCATGTTCTGCGGCATAGCGCTCCATAAAACGCATAAAACGTTCCCATTCTTCAGCCGATTTCATCAAATGAAGGGCTTCTAATGCTTCCGGTTTACCATTGACGAATTTACCCTTAACTTCGCGGGTAACTATTTCTCCTTCTTCGTCAATTAAGTACATACCGGTAACTTCTTCGGTGCTGTCTTGAGCCAAAATCTGAGGATTTGTAAAAATAAACGTTGCTGTGCCACTATCGCCACTGCGCGATCGCGTTAAGCGTACTTCTGGAATTACTTCTTCGTCAATACCTCTAGAAAACTGAATTTTCGCCATGATAAATGAATTTAAACTTTTGTGATGGTTAATTTAATATTCTCTCATTATTTAGAACTTCAATGTAGTCGAGCGTCTTGATATTTACTTTGTGTGTATTTAACTATAAAATCTAGTTTTTAAGTATAAAAATGCGTAATTGTTAGTTTCAACTACGAGTTATATAATTGCGCCAAGTTAATCAATAGATCTATATAGAGCAAATGCTCGCTTTGAAGAAGCATACGGCGATGCCTACAACAGAGGCATCGCGGATTTTAGATCAAATCTAAAATCCCCAATCGAGTTACCGATTTACTGCCGCAGCTTCTCGCGCCGCAGCTGCTTGATCTGGGTGGATACCTAAGCGTGTGAGATTGATCCGTCCCTTATTGTCAATCTCGCGCACTTTGATAATCACTTCATCCCCGACTGCAACTTCATCTTCAACTTTGCCCACACGGTAGTCAGCTAATTGAGAAATGTGGATCATGCCTTCTTTCCCAGGCAAAAATTCCACAAATGCACCAATTGGGATAATTCGAGTAATTCGACCTGCATAAACATCCCCTTCATGCAGCTTGCGAGTCATGCCTTGAACGATGTTACGGGCTTTTTTCGCTTTGCTCTCATCTACAGCAGAAATTGTCACCGTGCCATCATCTTCAATGTCGATTTTGGCTCCTGTTTCTTCAGTGATGCCCTTAATTGTTTTGCCTCCAGGGCCAATGACAAGACCGATCATGTCTGGATCAATCTTGATTGTCAGCAAACGTGGAGCATAAGGTGAGGTTTCAATACGTGGTTGCTCGATTGTTTGCAGCATTTTCTCTAGAATATGCAATCGAGCTGATTTAGCTTGGTGGACTGCTTGAGCAATAACTTCTAACGACAGACCGGAGATTTTCATATCCATCTGTAAGGCGGTAATGCCAGTATCTGTGCCGGCAACTTTGAAGTCCATATCGCCCAAAAAGTCTTCAATGCCTTGAATGTCGGTGAGGACTCGCACTTCATCCCCTTCTTTAATTAGACCCATTGCTGCACCGCTAACGGGTTTAAGAATTGGGACACCAGCATCCATCAGCGACAAGGTCGAACCACACACCGAACCCATTGAAGTGGAACCGTTAGAAGAAAGCACTTCCGATACGACACGAATCACGTAGGGGAATTGTTCTTTTGGTGGTAGCACAGGTAAAAGCGATCGCTCTGCTAAAGCGCCGTGACCAATTTCTCTTCTACCAGGGGCGCGTAATGGCTTGGTTTCCCCAACTGAAAAAGGTGGGAAATTATAATGATGCAGGTAGCGTTTAGATTGGTCTGTTTGCAAATCATCGTTGAGGTTTTGGGCATCTCCCGGTGTACCGAGAGTACAAGTAGATAATACTTGGGTTAGCCCTCTGTTGAATAAGCCGCTGCCGTGGACTCGTTGAGGTAAGACCCCAACTTGACAAGAAACAGGACGTACTTCATCTAGTTTACGACCATCCACACGCACGTTATCTTCAATGATTTGACGACGCATGAAGTGTTTGGTAATGCCTTTAAAAGTATTGCCCAATGCCTTGGTATTTGCGGTTGAGGCAACTTTAATTGGGTCTTCTTCTGGTAGCTCGGCGATCGCAGTAGCAATTGTTTCTTTGACTGCATCTAAAGCATCATCTCGTTCGGCTTTGGTAAACTGAAATTGAGCCAGGATTTTCTTAATCTCATCGCTAGCGCGATCGCGGATATAATTTTCCAGAGTTTGGTCTACTTCTGGTGGTTCTTCCTGGACTAGTGTCAGACCTAGTTCTGCGACTAAATCTTGCTGTGCTTTGATTAAGTCTCGCACTGCTTCATAGCCAAAATCAATCGCCTCGATAATATCTCGCTCTGGCAACTGATTGGCTCCTGCTTCCACCATGATTACGCCATCTGGTGAACCTGCTACTACTAGATCCAAGTCTCCATTTTCAGCTTCTGCATAAGTGGGGTTAATAATAAAGTCATCTCCCACTAAACCGACTCGTACCGCTGCCATTGGCCCATTAAAGGGAATTTGAGCAATCAAGGTAGCAATGGAAGCGCCTGTAACTGCTAATACATCGGGTGGAACTAGCTCGTCCATCGACAGTGTTACGGCGATAATTTGCAAGTCATCCCGCAACCATGAGGGGAACAAAGGACGTAAGGGACGGTCTATCAAACGACTAGTAAGAATTGCTTTTTCTGGTGGACGACCTTCACGCCGCATGATTCCTCCAGGAATCCTACCCGCGGCATACATTCTTTCTTCGTAATCTACGGTAAGGGGTAGAAAATCAATACCTTCTCTACCCTTTGAGCGCGTAGCTGTCACCAAAACAGCTGTGTCCCCTGATTCTATCAAAACTGATCCACCAGCCTGGGGAGCTAGTAGGCCTACCTTCAGTCGAATATCCCTGCCATCGAAGGATATTGACTTATCAACTTCTGCCATTCAGTTTTTTTTCCTTCTATTTTCGCTATTCTCTCTTCTGTGGCAATCCTAACATTTATGCCCTAAGGCTGACTTCTGTTACATACAAAGCTCAACAAGTCGTTTAATACTGAACACAATACATCCACAGGAGTAAATTTGACTGCTTTTTGCCTGAGCAACTAGTAGTCTGTCAACCCAAAACCGTGCTGACTCAACTTTATAAGCTTTTCATTGATTAGGAATGGGTGGTTTATTTCCGCCTAACTGTACTAGTTGTACAATAGAACCAGCGTGACAAGTATAGCTATACTAATCAGAAAAAAGTTTGATTTTAGATAAAACACTTTGTTGTGTGTAGCATTTTGGACACTTTGATTACTCAAGTAGTTTGTTTTTAGGAATTTATAATATAGTTCACCAACCTTTTTTATACTTGGTAAAAACGGATTATTTCGATATTTAATTTTTTATTTTATTATATAAGAATGTTATAAATCAATAATACTATTTATCAGCTAATAAAAAACGAAATAAACATGTATTTAATATCTTAAGTTTGACAAAAATCAAAGTAGCTAAAAAATGGCAATTTTACACGGAAATTGGTTGCACAAAAATCAAAGTAGTTGTTTATTTATTTGGGGAGAAACTTGGCGTTCATTGCGGGTAAATTTTCAGTTGGATGAATCTACAGATATACCTCTACATCCATTAGCTATGACATCTGTGGAGTTAAGTGAGTGGTTACAAGATTCACCAAAAATAAAAATTTCTCACTTCATGCAGTCATTCCAAGCTGCTATAACAAGTACTAATAAAAAGCCCAAAAAAACAACTTCTACAGAGATAAATCTACCAAAAAAATGCCAAATAATTGCTTTACCCACTCATATTTCAGACAACAGTAAAGCAGCTAACGCATCTATGTTTCCTGTGCATTCTGCGAACTTGGGACTTGAAATAGACTCGCCTCAATATCTACAACCGTGGCGAGTTGAAGGTTTTTGTCTCAATCCTAGCGAAGCAATCAAATTTTTGACTTCTATTCCTCTGAATGCTGCGAATGGAGAAGATGCCTCTTTAGGTAAAGATTTACGTTTTTGGTCACAGATTGCTCGTTGGAGTTTAGATTTAATTTCGCGGTCGAAGTTTTTACCCACTATCCAAAGGCAATCTGACAGTTCTATCGTTGCAAAATGGCAAGTACTTTTAGATAGTGCTATAGATGGAACCCGCTTAGAGAAATTTTCTGCGAAGATGCCATTAGCTTGCTGCACCTATCAAGAAAGCACTGAGTCGGCAGAAAAATACTTAGCAGTAGATTTACCTGTAGAACCTCAAGAATTATTACTAGAATTTCTCAACAATACAATAGATGCCCAAGTACGAGGGATGGTGGGTTCTCAACCTTTAATTGAAGCCAAAGTAATGGCATCTTTACCAATAGTGCTAAGACAGTGGTTACAGGCTTTAACTAATGCATCTCACCCAATTGATGCTGACGTTATAGGAGTGGAACGACTGGAAGCGGCACTTAAAGCTTGGATGATGCCACTGCAATACCAAATAACAGGGAAAAAACTGTTTCGTACCTGTTTGCAACTGCGTTCTCCAGAGTCTGGGGAAACAGATTGGATATTGGCGTATTTTCTTCAAGCAGCTGATGATCCCAATTTTTTAATAGATGCAGCCACAATTTGGAATAACCCAGTTGAGCAATTAATTTATCAAAATCGCACCATTGACCAACCGCAAGAAACATTTTTAAGGGGTTTGGGGTTAGCTTCAAGATTGTATCCAGTAATTGCTCCCAGCTTAGAAACTGCATCTCCTCAATTTTGTCATCTCAATCCATTACAGGCTTATGAATTTATTAAGTCTGTGGCTTGGAGGTTTGAAGATAGTGGTTTAGGAGTGATTTTACCTCCTAGTTTGGCGAACCGCGAAGGTTGGGCAAATCGTTTGGGATTAAAAATTAGTGCTGAAACACAAAAGCAAAAGCAGGGAAGATTAGGGTTGCAAAGTTTACTCAATTTTCAGTGGCAGTTGGCAATTGGGGGACAAACTATTTCTAAAACTGAGTTTGATCGGCTGGTAGCGTTGAATAGCCCACTAGTAGAAATTAATAACGAGTGGGTGGAGTTACGACCCCAAGATATTAAGACAGCCCAAGCTTTTTTTGCTTCTCGCAAAGATAAAATGGCACTTTCTTTAGAAGATGCTTTGCGCCTCAGCACTGGTGATACCCAAGCAATTGAAAAGTTACCAGTAGTTAGCTTTGAAGCTTCTGGGGCATTACAAGAGTTGATTGGAACATTAGCGAATAATCAGGCGATCGCACCTTTACCCACACCAGCCAGCTTCCAGGGACAGCTACGACCTTATCAAGAACGTGGTGCAGCTTGGTTGGCTTTCTTAGAACGTTGGGGCTTGGGTGCATGTCTGGCGGACGATATGGGATTGGGTAAGACAATTCAATTTATTGCCTTTCTCCTGCACCTGAAAGAACAGGACGCACTAGAAAAACCAACTTTGTTAGTTTGTCCAACTTCTGTGTTAGGTAACTGGGAACGAGAAGTTAAAAAGTTTGCCCCTAGTTTAAAAGTTTTGCAATATCACGGCGATAAGCGCCCTAAAGGTAAAGCTTTTACAGAAGCAATCAAAAACCAAGACTTAGTGATTACTAGTTATTCACTAGTTTATCGAGATATCAAATTATTACAGAGCCTTTCTTGGCAGGCGATCGTTTTAGATGAAGCTCAAAATGTCAAAAATCCAGAAGCGAAGCAATCACAAGCAATCCGACAATTAGAAACAACATTTCGCATTGCTTTAACAGGGACACCAGTAGAAAATAGATTGCAAGAATTATGGTCTATTTTAGATTTTCTCAACCCTGGTTATTTAGGTAATCGCCAATTTTTTCAGCGGCGGTTTGCCATGCCAATTGAAAAATATGGTGACATCGCTTCTTTAAATCAATTGCGTTCTTTAGTTCAACCTTTTATTTTGCGTCGACTGAAAACCGATCGCGACATTATTCAAGACTTGCCAGATAAGCAAGAAATGAATGTATTTTGTGGTCTGACTACCGAACAAGCTACACTTTATCAACAAGCAGTAGAGACATCTTTAACAGAAATTGAATCGGCTGAAGGATTACAACGTCGAGGCATGATTTTAGCTTTATTAGTTAAACTCAAACAAATCTGCAATCATCCAGCCCAATATTTAAAAGCAGGTACATTAGAAGAACATCATTCTGCCAAATTGCAACGGCTAGAAGAAATGTTAGATGTAGCTTTAGCAGAAGGCGATCGCGCTTTAATATTTACCCAATTTGCGGAATGGGGCAAGTTACTCAAACCTCATTTAGAAAAGCAACTAGGGCGAGAGATATTATTTTTATATGGCAGCACCACTAAAAAACAACGTGAGGAAATGATTGATCGTTTCCAACACGATCCCCAAGGGCCACCAATTATGATTCTCTCTTTAAAAGCAGGTGGAGTAGGACTCAACTTAACTAGGGCAAATCATGTTTTCCACTTTGATAGATGGTGGAATCCTGCGGTAGAAAATCAAGCCACAGACCGAGTCTTTCGCATTGGTCAAACCCGCAATGTGCAAGTACATAAATTTGTTTGTACTGGCACATTAGAAGAAAAAATTCATGACATGATCGAAAGTAAAAAACAACTAGCAGAACAAGTAGTTAGTGCGGGTGAAGAGTGGTTAACTGAAATGGATACAGACCAACTGCGTAACTTATTAATCCTTGACCGTAGCGCAGTCATTGAAGAGGATGAAGGGTAATTTCTGATTTCGATTAAGACAAGAGACACAAGAAGTCACTGTCTCTACGAAGGATTGGTTATTGTAAAGACGGCGATTTACTATATCTTTGTTCTAAACACCAACTTTCGAGTTCTGAACATCAACTTTCGTGTTTGGAACACCAACTGTCGCGTTCTAAACACCAACTTTCGAGTTCTGAACATCAATTTCCGAGTTCAGAACACCAACTTTCGCATTCCAAACACTAACTTCCGAGTTCTAAACACCAACTTCCGAGTTCTAAACACCAACTTCCGAGTTCTAAACACCAACTTCCGAGTTCTAAACACCAACTTCCGAGTTCTAAACACCAACTTTCGCGTTTGGAACATAAACTATCGAGTTCAGAACATAAACTTCCGCGTTCAGAACACCAACTTCCACGTTCTGGGAATGCCGTGAGAAAATTATACAATCTTATAAAGTGTGAATCTTGTGTGTCTTGGCACTCAGAGCAGCTATAGAGCTAATCCCACAAGCATTAATTAGATATTTTTCTATTTAAAAATCTATTAGACTTATTTCTTATCTAACTCTATGGATGACCAAGAAGCACTACAGCAAACTCTCAACCGCGCCCGTCGCGCCCTCCAGATATTAGAAAACCAAAAAGCTGGTTATGGAATTAGAGTTCCAGTAGATTTGCAGATTGAACTAGAGGAGAAACAAAAAGAAGTCACCAGCCTAGAGGCACGATTGAGTCAGTTACAAAAAAAGCGCCCAGAAAGTGTACCTGATAATCTAGCAGACTATAATCATCAATCTTCCACACATCAGCCACCAGAAAGTCAAGAAAAAGAAGTTTTTATTTCCTACACCTGGCGAGATAATCACAGCGAACCATTTGTACAACAACTAGAAAAAGCATTTCAGGCAAAAGGCATTACAATCATTCGGGATAAAAATGTAGTTGGCTACAAACAACGATTTCAAAAGTTCATGCAGCGATTGAGCCGGGGCAAATGCGTAATTGTGGTAATCAGCGACCAATATTTAAAATCTGAAAATTGCATGTATGAACTAGTCGAAATTGCCAAGAAGGGCAACCTTTATCATCGAATTTTCCCCATAGTTTTAGCAGATGCCCAAATTTATCAGCCGATTGCAAGAATTAAATATATTGAGTATTGGGAAAAGCAAATTCAAGACTTAAATAACGCGATGAAAACAGTTAACGCTGCTAATTTACAGGGATTTCGAGAAGAAATTGATCTATATACTGAAATTCGTAATATGTTTGCTAATCTCATCAAGCTGCTGAAAGATATGAATACTTTGACACAAGACATTCATATACAATCAAACTTTGAGGCACTGCTCAAGGCAATTGAAGAAACTTTAGATGAGTAAACTAACTAATAGCATCTGCGGGGCTGCAAGATCCCCGACTTCTTCAAGAAGTCGGGGATCTGACCACCAATTTATTCTTATCCAAATTCTATGGACGATCAAGAAGCACTACAGCGAACTCTCAACCGCGCCCGTCGCGCCCTCCAGATATTAGAAGAAGAAAAAGCTGGTTTTGGAATTAGAGTTCCAGTGGATTTGCAAATCGAACTGGAGGAAAAACAAAAAGAAGTCACCAGCCTAGAGGCGCGATTAAGCCAGCTACAGGGAAATCACCTAGCAAGTTTACCTGATAATTTGCCCCGCTATAACGATGTATTTGTGGGACGAAAAGTAGAAATTAAGCGTTGTTTAGAAGCACTTTCACCAGAAGAACGGGGTTGGGGTGTGGCAATTGACGGTATTGGTGGGATGGGCAAAACAGCCTTGGCGCTGGAGGTAGCCCACAAAGCCCGTGATCAAGCCCTATTTGATGCCTACCTGTTTGTTTCTGCCAAAACCACTTGGCTTTCAGCTGAGGGAGTGCGGCAAGAAACCCTTGCCCTGTCTTCTCTCGATAGCTTCTGCCGGGAATTTGCCAAGGAATTGGGACACGCGGATATTGTCACAATGACTGATGCCACAGAACGCCGCCGCGCCCTTCTCGATGCCCTGCGGGGACGGCGCACCCTGTTGATTTGGGACAACCTAGAAACTCTGAATACAGAAGAACGCGAAATGATTGCCGAGTTTCTGCGGAAACTGCCCACCCCCAACAAAGCCATCATTACCAGCCGCCGCCGGACTGGAGAAAGCGCCCTCACCATTCGCTTAGATCGTCTCTTAGAAGCAGAAGCTTTGGAATTAATGCAAACCAAGGGACGTTTATACCCCCGCCTAGCCCAGGAACTAAAGACAACCAAGCCAGAAATATTAACCGCCTTGTATGAAGCCGCTGGTGGCAACCCCCTAGCTTTGGATTGGACATTGGGACAGGTGGCACATAAAGGTTACTCTCTCAGTGTTGCCCTAGAACGGTTGCGGAATGCTGCCAACTCTGCCGACCTCTACGGCTTTCTCTTTGCTGATGCTGCTCAAACTCTTTCTGAAAAAGATCGCACAGTATTATCTGCCCTAGTTGTATTTCTGACACCAGCAAAAACCGCAGCATTGGCAGATGCTACAGATTTAGTCATCACTGAGATTCAAGTTTGTTTAGAGCGGTTAGTTACTTTATCTTTGGTGAATGACTTGGATGACGAACGCTTTGGACTGCACCCCCTCACTCGCACCTATATTCGAGCAGCGATAGTTGGGACAGATACTATAGGGACACAGCCGCTAGCAGGTGGAATTAGTTTTGACTCTGCTGCCCAACGCAAAGTTCTAAGTTACTGGGTGAATTATGCCCAGAAGTACGGGGGTGACGGCAAAAATGCTTACAAAACATACGACAAGCTAGAAGCCGAGTGGCAGAATCTAGAGGGCGTAGCTACAACCCTGCGGGAGATGACAGGCATCCCTGGTGCATTGAAAGATCGACAGGCTGCCCAGATGCTCATCGATTTGGAAAATGCTTTGGATCTATTCCTCTGGTTTCGCGGTTACTGGGATGAACGGGTGCGCTTGGGTGAGTGGCGATATCAGGCAGGAAAGGCGCTGAGTCAGTGGAGCGATGCTGGTTGGGGAGCTTACAATGTTGCCTGGATTCACTACAATCGTGCGGAGACGGAACGGGCAACAAGTTGGGCAGCGCAGATGGCAGAGGCGATGGAATGTGGCGGTAGTCGTCGAGATAAGGCTGTTGCAATTCAGTTACAAGGAAATATTGCAAGTCAACGCCAGGAATTTGCAGAGGCGGAGCGTCTGCATCAAGAAGCGTTGGCAATTTACCGAGAGTTGGGGGATGAAGAATGTCAGGCGATCGCTCTCAACTGGCTGGGAGGAGTAGCGCGATCGCAGAAACAATATGATCGCGCCGAGTCCTACTACAAACAAGCATTGGCGATCGCCGAAAA
Organism: Halotia branconii CENA392; assembly: GCF_029953635.1. Classification (NCBI taxonomy): domain Bacteria; kingdom Bacillati; phylum Cyanobacteriota; class Cyanophyceae; order Nostocales; family Nodulariaceae; genus Halotia; species Halotia branconii. The sequence continues at coordinate 6,613,794 of NZ_CP124543.1, forward strand.
ACTGAGTTTAAAACAAGAACAAGCTTATATTTCTGGCAACTTGGGAAATCTCGCCCTTGACCGCGATCGCCCAACAGAAGCCCGCCGCTGGTACGAGCATCAGTTAGCTCTAACCCAGGAAGTGGGACGGCAAGATCAGATAGCTGCTGCTCAAGAGGGGATAGCGCTAGTTTTGGAAGAAGAGGGGCGCTATACAGAGGCGCTATCCTTAGCACAGGCTGCCTTAGAAATCCGGGAGCATCTGCGCGATCAGAACTTGGATTTTTCACGCCAATTGGTCGAGCGGTTGCGGCGCAAGGCAGAATAATTCGTAATTCGTAATTCGTAATTACAGCCTTTCCCTTTTCCCCGTTAACCGACTTGAAACTCCTTATACTCTCTGCGTCTCTGCTTACTGAGCGCAGTCGAAGTATGCGCCTCTGCGTGATAAAAATCATTTTGCATTTATACAACACCTCATTGAACTTCGATATTGATTATGACTAATGACACTTTACAAGCAAGCCGCGAATGGTGGTCACAGCGTTGGCTAGAGTTACTTGATTCCTACCGCTTTAAAAAGCGTTTAGAACGTGCAAGAAATTATGCCCGTCAAGGCAATGTTTTAAGTATTGAATTTAAAGGTGCAAAAGTTTTAGCCAAAGTGCAAGGTAGCGAAGTAGAACCTTACAAACTTTCTCTATCACTTGATGCTTTTAGTGATGAAGAATGGGGCTACGTCATTGAAACCATGTCCCAAAAAGCAATTTTTGCTGCCAAGCTTTTAGCAGGAGAAATGCCACAAAACATTGAAGAAGTATTCACAGCGAATGGTCTTTCTTTGTTTCCTTTTACCCTATCGGATGTTCATGGTAAATGCTCGTGTCCTGATAAAGCCAACCCCTGTAAACATATTGGGGCAGTTTACTATCAATTGGGCGATAGATTCAGCGAAGACCCATTTGTCCTTTTTCAATTACGCGGTCGAACTAAAGAGCAAATTATCAGAGATTTACGCCAATTGCGAGGCGCGAAGGCTGAAACTCCGACAACAGAAACCTCTGGTATTCCCCAGTCAAAACCCAACACCCAATATTCTGCAAACATTCAGTCTTTCTGGCAATACCATGAACCGCTAGAGTCTTCTTTAGTGGTAATTGCACCATCAAGTAGTGAAACAGTGCTAGATACATTAGGAGCAATTCCTCTGGCCAAAACAGAAGAAAGTGCAGTAAATTTAACTTCGAGTGATGTAGTAATGAAGTATTTGGGTACTCTTTACAAAGAGGTTAGCCAAAAAGCCATGTTAGAAGCCATGAACGTGGGAGATTCTTGAATATATCACCTTTGCTGTATCGCATTTCTCCAACCGTCAGCTCCCCGACTTCTTCAATAAGTTGGGGAGTTCGCAGCCTGATAATTGAGTATTTTACTTATATAGTTAGTTTTATTTATTACTAATAATTATATTAAAACGGAGCAATCCAGTCAAAACAATATGGAAATCCAAAGCAGAATTATTTCCGTAGAACTTGCTGATGGCACAAGTATTAAAGTTGAAGTTACACCAATTGATGAACGTAAAATAACCGTTCAAGACCGATATTTTCACGAAGTAACTGCTGTTATTGAATCCCTGACTAAAGACATTGCTCAAGTTTTGCAGAATGCTAAACCAGATAAAGCCAGCGTTAAATTTGGTATAGAAATAGGTATTGAATCGGGTAAACTTACACCTTTATTAGTCAAAGGTACTTCCACAGCTAACTTAGAAATCACTTTAGAGTGGAATAACAACTTGTTTGATTAAAAACAGGATGTAAGGCTCAGATGCCCGACTTCTCAAAAAAGTCGGGCATCTTGTTGTTCACAAATTATAAAAAAAGCTCTTGCTTTTACACAAGAGCCACTAAAGCATTCAATTGTCAGTGATGAAAATAATCTTGCAACCTAGTCGAGGTCATTCATAAACATGACTGGTTCAGTCTCACGGTTGATTCCTTTTTCAAAACCACCGGCAGCTGCACGAGCGCGACCAGCGTGCCACAAGTGACCGATTAAGAAGAAGAAACCTAACACGAAGTGAGAGGTAGCCAACCAAGCACGAGGAGATACGTAGTTGAAAGAGTTGATTTCAGTAGCCACACCACCCACAGAGTTCAAAGAACCCAGAGGAGCATGGGTCATGTATTCAGCGGCACGACGAGCTTGCCAAGGTTGAATGTCATTCTTAACTTTTTCCAAGTCAAGACCGTTAGGGCCACGTAAAGGCTCTAACCAAGGGCCACGGAAATCCCAAAAGCGCATGGTTTCTCCACCGAAGATGATTTCACCAGTGGGAGAGCGCATTAAGTATTTACCTAGACCTGTGGGGCCTTGGGCGGAACCGACGTTAGCACCCAAGCGTTGGTCACGAATTAAGAAGGTCAAAGCTTGAGCTTGAGAAGCCTCAGCACCTGTGGGACCGTAAAATTCGCTGGGGTAAACGGTGTTGTTAAACCAAACCATACAGGAAGCAATGAAACCCATCAGGGACAAAGCACCCAAGCTATAAGAAAGGTAAGCTTCACCAGACCAAATGGATGCACGACGCGACCAAGCAAAAGGCTTGGTAAGGATGTGCCAAATACCGCCAGCAATACAAATTAAGGCAATCCAAATATGCCCACCGATGACATCTTCCATGTTATTGACGCTGACAATCCAGCCGTCGCCACCAAAGGGAGACTTAATCAAATAACCAAAGATGACTGCCGGATTCAGTGTTGGATTGGTAATAACACGAACATCGCCACCACCAGGAGCCCATGTATCGTAAACACCACCGAAGAACATTGCTTTCAGTACCAACAGCAGCGCTCCACATCCTAAAATAATTAGGTGGAACCCGATGATGTTGGTCATCTTGTTCTTATCTTTCCAGTCATAACCAAAGAAAGAGGAGTACTCTTCTAAGGTTTCTGGGCCACGCACGGCATGATAAATACCGCCAAAACCCAGCACGGCTGAAGAAATTAGGTGAAGTACACCAACAACAAAGTAGGGGAAGGTGTCGATGACTTCACCACCAGAACCAACACCCCAACCCAAGGTGGCGAGGTGAGGTAATAAGATTAAGCCCTGCTCATACATGGGCTTTTCAGGGATAAAGTGAGCGACTTCAAATAAAGTCATCGCTCCAGCCCAGAATACAATCAAACCAGCATGGGCAACGTGAGCGCCAAGTAGTTTGCCAGAGAGATTAATCAGACGAGCGTTACCAGACCACCATGCAAAACCACTGGATTCCTGGTCACGTCCGCCGCCTAAAGTTGTAGATCTATTAGAGAGCGTTACCACGAGGTAGAACCTCCTCAGGGAATACAAATTGTTCGTGAGGCTGATCTTGAGGAGCCATCCAAGCGCGGATACCCTCATTCAGCAAAATGTTTTTGGTATAGAAGGTTTCAAACTCTGGGTCTTCTGCCGCCCGCAATTCTTGCGACACGAAGTCATACGCCCGCAGGTTGAGTGCTAAACCGACAATCCCGATTGATGCCATCCACAAACCTGTGACTGGTACAAACAACATAAAGAAGTGTAACCAGCGTTTGTTGGAGAAAGCAATCCCGAATATCTGTGACCAGAAACGGTTTGCTGTCACCATTGAATAGGTTTCTTCGGATTGGGTGGGATTGAAGGCGCGGAAGGTGTTTGAACCTTCACCATCTTCAAATAGGGTGTTTTCTACTGTTGCACCGTGAATCGCGCACAATAGCGCTCCACCCAATACTCCTGCTACACCCATCATGTGGAAGGGGTTGAGTGTCCAGTTGTGGAAACCTTGCAGGAATAACAGAAAGCGGAAGATGGCTGCGACACCAAAGCTGGGTGCAAAGAACCAGGAAGACTGTCCCAAGGGGTACATCAAAAAGACGCTGACGAATACCGCTATTGGGGCTGAAAATGCTAAAGCGTTGTAAGGACGAATCCCTACTAACCGAGCAATTTCAAATTGCCGCAACATGAAGCCAATTAAACCAAAGGCTCCGTGTAGAGCTACGAATGGCCACAATCCACCCAATTGACACCAGCGAGTAAAGTCGCCTTGGGCTTCTGGTCCCCACAGCAACAACAGGGAGTGTCCCATGCTGTCTGCGGGTGATGATACTGCTACTGTTAAAAAGTTACAGCCTTCTAAGTATGATGACGCTAGCCCGTGGGTGTACCAAGAGGTGACAAAGGTTGTACCGGTTAGCCAACCGCCTAGTGCCAGGAAGGCGCAGGGAAATAGTAATATTCCTGACCAACCTACGAATACGAAGCGATCGCGCTTTAACCAGTCGTCTAGTACGTCAAACCACCCTCTACTACTGGGGGCGCGTCCTACTGCGATGGTCATTGAACTAAAATCCTCTTTTACTAAAATTGCAACGTTTTTAAGCAATGCTCTGGCCGATTTTTCCGACTTCAGGCAAATACTACGAGGAATTAACGTTTTTTTGACACTCTTGACGGCTCGAAAGCTGCTAAAATTCTGAGAGGTTGCCGCTTAGTTTATTCGGCATTTCTCAGGATTGTGCCATTACATTTACTGTTGGCTAGTAACCTAGCTTTTGGTAACTTAATGATTCTTAACTTATCACATTAGTTCGGTTTTTCGCCTAAGCACGGAGGTAAATTAGGTATTTAAGATGAACCTATATAAATATTATTGATATCAGAATTTTAACAATTTGACATAACTTTTCTCATAAATCTTAAAACTCTTAACCTTCAGTTTGCAAGATATCCTATTAAGATGGCAGACTTTTAATGGGAAGAACTCACAGGACAAGGTAGTTCAATGACGGCATCAACAACAATTAACAAAGGCGATTCTCCTAACGGTGATAGCTCTGCTTCAAGCGTCCTGCATCAGAAAGTTCTCGGTTCTCGTCGGTTTAGCAACTACTGGTGGGCAACTATCGTGACATTTGGAGCTACAGGCTTTTTGTTAGCTGGAATATCTAGCTACCTAAAAGTAAATTTACTACTAGTTACCGATCCAACTCAACTGATATTTGTACCCCAAGGCTTAGTTATGGCGCTGTATGGCAGTGCTGGCTTGCTTTTAGCCTTATATTTGTGGCTAATGATTTTATGGGATGTAGGTGGCGGTTACAACGATTTCAATCGTGAAACTGGTAGCATTAAAATTTTTCGTTGGGGATTCCCAGGCAAAAACCGTCGCATCGAGATTGGCAGCCGTACACAAGATGTACAGTCTGTGCGAATAGATATTAAAGAAGGGCTGAATCCCCGTCGCGCACTTTATTTACGTATTAAAGGTCGGCGAGATATTCCCCTAACACGAGTAGGTCAACCGTTATCCTTAACAGAGCTAGAAACTAACGGTGCAGAATTAGCCCGCTTTTTAAGAGTACCTTTAGAAGGGCTTTAAAGGATTTGGGCATTGGGCATTGGGAAGAAGAGGCAGAGGGGCAGGGGGCAGGGTGCAGGGGGGATGAAGAAAAATTCCTCTTTCTGCTTTTCTTCCTGCTTTCCCTAGTCCCCAGCCTCTAGCCCCTAGATCCTAGCCCCTACTTCTAAATATAAAATCTAAAAATCCTCTGAGAAGATAAGATACTCTGGTTGAGTCAGTAACTGGCAATGCGTTTAAAAGTTTCACAATATTTGGTTGCGCTTTTGATGGTCAGTGCTTTGATGTTGGGAGGATGTTCAACAGAGCAGGTTACTTCTTCTAACTCTTCTCCAACCTCCGCAGCAGTGGAGACAAGTACTGCAACAACTACTGCTGAAGCAACATCTGTATCACAAACTACTAGTGAGAGTATTCCTGGAATGAAAGATTTACCACGGCTCGAAGGCAAAGCTACTGTGGTGATGACGGTTAAAGGTTCGCCGATTACTATCGAAGTAGACGGTACGAATGCCCCAATTACAGCCGGCAACTTCGTAGATTTAGTGCAAAAAGGTGTATATGATGGGTTAGTTTTCCATCGAGTTGTACGCGAACCCCAACCGTTTGTAGTGCAAGGGGGCGACCCCCAAAGCAAAGACCCGAAAGTTCCGGCAAATAGGCTGGGAACAGGGGGCTATATTGACCCGAAAACTGGCAATGAGCGCCGTATACCCTTAGAAATTAAGCCACAAGGGGAACCAAACCCAATTTACGGTAAGACATTAGAATCAGCTGGGGTAACGAAACCACCTGAGTTGCAGCATAAAATGGGTGCAGTGGCAATGGCGCGATCGCAAATGCCCGATTCAGCTTCTTCACAGTTTTACTTCGCCCTAGCAGATCTAGCGTTCCTAGATGGTAGCTACGCTGTTTTTGGCAAAGTCACTGACGGATTCGATGTAGTTAATAAAATTCAGCAAGGCGATCGCATCGACTCTGCTAAAGTCACTCAAGGCGCAGAAAATCTGAAAACACCCGGTTCGTAGGAAGCAGGGAGGCAGAGGAAGAAGCAGGGGGGCAGGGAGCAGGGAGCAGGGGAGACAGAAAGACAGTTCTTTTCTCAACTCTCCTTGTCCCCAATTCCTTTTCTTCTCCATGCCCCATGACGGCAGTTGCTCTACTTGGGGAAACCCCAAGACCGCACTGCCTCCCCAATGCCCTATGCCCCATACCCCATTGGTTAAAGTCGTTATCACTGGTATTGGTTTAGTTTCTGCTTTAGGCACAAGCCTAGAGGAGAGTTGGCAAAAATTAATTGCGGCTAAATCTGGAATTAAATGGTATCAACCATTTCCAAAACTCGAACCGTTTCCTTTAGGCTTGATTGGTCAACAACCAGCAAAATTAAAAAGACTGACCCAAACAGTTGTCGCTGCTGCATTGCAAGATAGCGGCTTAAATCCTCCTTTACCCGACTGTGCTGTGGTTATTGGATCAAGTCGCAGTCATCAGGGATCTTGGGAGTTGCTAGCACGACAAATGCATGGGTATGATTCCACCACCTGGGAAAACAAAGAGGTGGTTTTAGAAGATTGGTTAAATACCCTACCCCATACAAATGCGATCGCAGCGGCACGACAAATTGGCGCAACAGGCACAGTTTTAGCACCGATGGCAGCTTGTGCTACTGGTATTTGGGCGCTTGCTCAAGCGGCTCTACTCGTGCAAACTGGTCAATATCAAAGAGCGATCGCTGGAGCAGTAGAAGCACCAATTACACCTTTAACTTTGGCAGGTTTTCAGCAAATGGGGGCTTTAGCGAAGACTGGGGCTTATCCCTTTGATTTGCGCCGAGAAGGTTTAGTTTTAGGTGAAGGCGCAGCCGTATTTGTCTTGGAATCAGCCGAATTGGCAAAACAGCGTCAGGCAAAAATTTATGGTGAAATTCTCGGTTTTGGCTTGACAACAGACGCATATCATCCCAACCAGCCAGAACCAGCAGGTAAAAGTGCGATCGCTGCTATCAAGCAATGCCTAGAACGCAGTAACCTAACACTAGCTGATATTGATTATATTCATGCTCATGGTACGGCCACTCTCCTCAATGACCGTATAGAAAGCAAGATAATTCAGCAGTTATTTCCCCAAGGTGTAGCCGTCAGTTCTACTAAAGGAGCTACAGGTCATACATTAGGAGCATCAGGAGCTTTGGGTGTGGCTTTTTCTCTGTTGGCATTAAAGCATCAAACTTTACCCCCTTGTGTGGGATTGCAGCAGTCAGAGTTTGATTTAAACTTAGTTACAGCAGCACACTACAGTAAAATTCAGCAAGTGCTGTGTTTCAGTTTTGGCTTTGGTGGTCAAAATGCGATCATTGCTTTGAGATAAATATCTAGTTAGTAAAAATTGCTGCCATCTTAGTTGTATTTTCCTCAAACCACTCTTCTAGCAGAATTGTGTTTATCACTGCATCAACTACACTCTGGCGGGTTGCTTTCCCTTCAAGAAACCAGCCTGTCCAATAAATAATGCAGCTTGCTCTCTGTAAACGCCAAACTAACGCCAGCGCCTCTACCTCAGCCGGAATCAAAGAAATATGCTTGGAATATCCTGCGCTGAAAGTTTGCACAAACTCCCAATGCGGCGTTTCTTGCCAAGAGAATCGGGTGAAATGATCAAGTGCTGCAACATAATCCATTAAGCGCAAATCTGAAGTTGCAAACTCGAAATCCAACACCCCAACTACACGGTTTGCTATCAGCAGAACATTAGGGCTAAGGTAATCTGCATGAGTTGTTTGTACTGGAAGTGTTTTATATAAATTTGGTGCAGCTTCAATAACTTTTGTTAAAAACTTAGTAATGTACTCTTGCTCTTTTAAAGGTAATTTCAGTGATTGCAGTGCTACCAAAGGATCTGTCACTAATGGATGAATATGCTCAAGATCTCCCCATGCTGGTAATTGCGCCATTTCTGCCTCTAAATCAAATTTAGCAAGGGCGTGATGTAATTCTCCAAGTACTTGGCCAACAGCATAAGTATGAGCAAGATTTTTTCGTTCCGCAGGCTGACCTGAAATGAAAGGAAGTAAAGCAACGCGCAGTAATGAGTGATTTTGATTAACTAAAATCAATGTCTCACCCAACAAGTTTGGTATGGGAGTTGGGAGTGCAAACGACAAATTGCATGATTTCAGGTGTGCTAACAGTGAGTGTTCATACTGAATTTGTGCATTGGTTATAGTGTCGTTGTAAAGTTTTAAAACAAAATTGCCAGCTTGTGTTTCTACAAAAAAGGTTGTATTGACTGTACCTTGGTTTGTTGGTTTAACTGTTAAATTACCAAGAAATGACCATTCCCTAAGCACTTCAACAACGTCTTGCATGGATAACTGCAAATTCTGAGGCTTTTGCATAACCGAGTAAAGCACACAGGATATTGTGCCAAGATAGTCAAAAAAGTTGAACAGCAGGATTATTATGACTCTTTTAATAGCCGTTTCGTCAAAAGCGATCGCGCTGAAATAATCCCAAGCTGATGTCAAAAATGTCAAAAAAATGAGCGAATGGACATATCTTGCAACCCACCTCGCAAGAAATCGATATGATAGAAAAGTCGATAAAACTTAAAGAATATTTATCAAATGCTGATTGACTCCTCTGGCTTGTCCAAGGTCAAAGACTCAGTAAAGGAAAAAATTTTCTTCGGTCATGAACCTACTGCCGAATTAATTGCGATTCTTACCGTCTACTTTGTCCAAGGAATTTTAGGATTGGCTCGTCTAGCCGTCAGCTTTTTCCTAAAAGATGAATTGTTACTCAGTCCAGCGCAGGTGTCCGCCCTCATGGGAATTGTCGCCCTACCTTGGATTATCAAGCCAGTGTTTGGTTTTGTATCCGATGGCTTACCCATATTTGGCTACCGCCGCCGTCCGTATTTGGTGCTATCTGGGATACTAGGAGCCGTTTCTTGGGTGAGTCTGGCAACAATAGTTGATACTAGCTGGGCGGCTACAGCAGTCATTGCTCTTGGTTCGCTCTCTGTTGCCGTTAGTGATGTAATAGCTGACTCACTGGTTGTAGAACGAGCCAGAGTCGAGTCACAAGCGGATGCAGGTTCCCTACAATCTCTGTGTTGGGGTGCTTCCGCTGTTGGAGGTTTAGTAACAGCATACTTTAGTGGAATGCTACTCCAACATTTCACTACCCGTACTGTATTTTTGATTACTGCTTCGTTTCCTCTTATCGTCTCCGCAGTAGCTTGGTTAATTGCCGAGTCTCCCGTCAGCAAAGACAAGAGCGAAAGTGATAACACTAATTCTTTAAGTGTTAGGCATCAACTGGTACAATTACGCCGAGCCATCACCCAAAAAGCCATTTGGCTACCAACAGTATTTGTATTTATTTGGCTATCGACTCCCACAGCAGAATCAGCCTTTTTCTTCTTCACAACCAACGAACTCCACTTTGAACCAGAATTTTTGGGGCGAGTCCGGTTGGTAACTAGTGCTGCTTCTTTAATTGGGATTTGGATTTTTCAGCGTTTTTTGAAAAGCGTCTCATTTCGTGTCATTTTTGGTTGGAGTACTGTTATTTCAGCGATGTTGGGTATGACAATGCTGTTGCTAGTAACTCACACCAACCGAGCTTTAGGTATCGATGACCATTGGTTTAGTTTGGGAGACAGTCTCATACTAACTGTGATGGGTCAAATCTCTTATATGCCAGTGTTGGTATTAGCAGCGAGACTTTGTCCTCCTGGAGTCGAAGCAACTTTATTTGCCTTGTTGATGTCAATATCAAACTTAGCAGCAATGGTTTCTTACGAATTTGGAGCCATGATTATGCATTGGCTGGGCATTACTGAAACCAACTTTGAGTTGCTTTGGCTATTGGTAATCATTACTAACCTCAGCACACTATTACCACTACCGTTCCTTGGTTGGCTGCCTGCTAGCAACTCGGAAACCGAAACTCCAACATTGCAGCCAGCACTAGCAGCAAGCGGTGAACAAGAATTTTTACCTGATTTAATACCTGAGTTAATGCTGCGAGAACCAGAATCAAAAGCAGTTGAATAACGAAGACTTGATTTTACATATAGGACTTACGCAAGAACTCTCTGAAACTCTTATTTCTCTGTGTTCTCTGCGGTTTAATTTTCCGTTACTGGTGCGTAAGTCCTGATAAACAAAAGGGTAAAATATGAAATTATTGCAATTAATTTCGTAGTCAGGGCTAAAGCCCTTTTTGGAGGATTAAGAGAATGTTTAAAAAGTCCCTAATGATGTATCAAATAGTTTGAGATCCCCCTAAATCCCCCTTAAAAAGGGGGACTTTGATTCTAGTTCCCCCCTTTTTAAGGGGGGCTAGGGGGGATCAACAAGTGTCTAAAATCACAGCTAATCACTTTTCAAACAACCTCTAAAGTCCTCTCTACGAGACGCTACGCATAGCTTGCTTCCTCGCAGACACTACAAACCTTTAATTATTTGCGCCGTCCTAATTTATGCAGAATTTAGAAATCGAAAAAAAAGTAACCTTAGAAAAATCTTATGCTCGTGAAGACTGGCAGGGAGGATATCAATCTCTCACTCAAGAATATGATTATTGGATTGATGATGTAGAAGGACAAATTCCCTCAGAACTCCAAGGCACGTTATTTAGAAATGGCCCTGGTTTGCTAGATATAAATGGAGAACGCATTCATCACCCTTTTGATGGTGATGGCATGATTAGCCGAATCAGTTTTATTAATGGTCGCGCTCATTTTCGCAATCGTTTTGTTCATACCGAAGGTTATTTAGCAGAACAAAAAGCTGGAAAAATTCTCTATCGTGGTGTTTTTGGTACTCAAAAAGCCGGTGGTTGGTTAGCTAATTTATTTGATTTTCAAATTAAAAATATTGCCAACACCAACGTTATCTACTGGGGTGGTAAACTTTTAGCATTATGGGAAGCTGCTGAACCGCATCGCCTCGATCCTCATACCTTAGAAACATTAGGCAAAGAGTACTTCAATGGTGTTTTATCAACAGGTGAAGCTTTTGGCGCTCATCCTCGTTTTGACCTTAGTTGCGCTCAAGATGGAGGCGTGCCTTGCTTAGTCAACTTTTCGATTCAGCCAGGACTATCTACTAAAATTACTATTTTTGAACTCAATCTAGCTGGCGAAATTATTAGGAAATACGCTCGTAGTGTTCCAGGTTTTTGTTTTATTCACGACTTTGTAATTACCCCTAATTATTGTATATTCTTTCAAAATCCTGTTATTTTCAACCCCATACCTTTAGCTTTAGGCATACGCGCAGCTGGTGAATGTATTAAGTTTCAACCAAATCAACCAACTCGGATTATAGTTATTCCTCGCAACTGGCAAACAAAGCAAACAGGTGTAAAAATTCTGGAAACTCAATCTGGTTTTGTTTTCCATCACATCAATGCTTTTGAGGTGGAAAAGGAAATTGTAATTGACTCTATTTGTTATGAATCTTTACCCGAAGTTGAGCCAGAAAGTGATTTTCGACAAGTTGATTTTGAAGCGCAATCACCTGGGCAACTTTGGCGGTTTACTCTCAATCTTCAGGATGAGACAGTAAAAAAAGAGTTGATTGAAAACCGCTGTTGTGAGTTTCCGACTATAAATCCAGCTAATGCGGGACAATCTTATCGATATCTGTATATGGGTGCTACTGATCAAGAAACTGGTAATGCTCCTTTGCAAGCGTTGCTGAAGATTGATTTAGAGTCTGGGGAAAGACAACTTTGGAGTGTTGCACCCCGTGGTTTTATGGGTGAACCGATTTTTGTACCGCGTCCAGGTTCAACTAAGGAAGATGATGGTTGGGTATTGGCTTTAGTTTATGATGCTGCTGATCATCGCTCAGATGTGGTGATTTTGGATGCTAATGATTTTGGTAAAGGTGCGATCGCTAGGCTACATCTCCAGCATCATATTCCTTATGGTCTACATGGTAGCTTTACTTCTGAAGTTTTTAAATTGGTCTGATATCATAAAAGCAAAATAAAAATGTAACAAAAACTACAAAATCCTGAATGTCTCAGAAAATCAGGATAAGCTAGGCATATATGTATCCAGTTTGCGAAGACACCGCAACGAGGAGAAAATTTTATGGTTGCAACACCTCTATTGCCGTTGGAAGCAGCTTCTCCAGCGCATATTTGTCCATTTGATCAAGCCTGTAGCTACTTAGAAGCGGCTGCTAAAGAATTAAAGTTAGATCAAGGTTCTCTAGAAATTCTCAGCCACCCACGTAAAGTAGTAACGGTTTCCATTCCTGTGAAACTGGATAATGGGGAAGTACGAGTTCTCGCTGGACATCGAGTGCAGCACTCCGATATCTTAGGCCCCTACAAAGGTGGCATTCGTTACCACCCAGCCGTAACACTGCGGGAAGTGTCAGCCTTAGCAATGTTGATGACTTGGAAATGTGCATTGTTAGGCATTCCCTACGGTGGCGCTAAGGGCGGCATTGCCATAGATCCACAATTATATAGTATTGGTGAACTAGAGAGAATCACTCGTCGCTATACCAGTGAGTTAATTAAAGATATTGGGCCTGCCGTAGACATTCCTGCGCCAGATATGGGTACTTCAGCCCGTGAAATGGCTTGGATGATGGACACTTACTCAGTCAATGTTGGTCATGCTGTACCAGGAGTTGTCACTGGTAAACCACTTTCAGTTGGTGGTTCATTGGGACGAGAAATGGCCACCGGGCGGGGTGTGATGATTATTGTCCGTGAGGCGTTAGCTGAACAAGGCAAACCTTTAGCAGGTATGCGAATTGTCATCCAAGGTTTTGGTAATGTCGGCGGTGCAGCAGCTGAATTATTGTACCAAGCAGGAGCCAAAATTATTGCTGTCTCAACAGCGAAAGGTGGAGTGTTTTCTCCAACAGGTCTTGATATTCCAGCTTTAAAAGCCTACGCCGTGGCAAATCGTAAAAGTGTTGTTGGTTTTTTGCAAGCTACACCAATTAGTAATGCAGATTTACTGACTTTGCCCTGTGATGTGTTGATTCCAGCAGCTTTAGAGAATCAGATCACTGAAGAAAATGTGAATCAAGTACAAGCACAGGTTGTTGCAGAAGCAGCTAATGGCCCAGTTACTCTTAAAGCTAACCAGATTCTAGAGGCGCGGGGTGTGACAGTACTACCAGATATATTGGCAAACGCTGGCGGTGTGGTAGTAAGTTATCTGGAATGGGTACAGGGTCTTTCATATCTATTTTGGGATGAAGAACGCGTTAACCGCGAAATGGAACAGTTAATGGTGCAAGCTTATCACCAAGTAATTCAAGAATCGAAGGTGCGGCAAGTCAACCTCCGACTAGCAGCTTATACGCTTGGTGTAGGTCGTGTAGCGCAAGCACTGAACGATAGAGGTCTTTATCCTTAAGAGAGCGATTTTTTCGGGGGAGAGAGGCGACAATTTAGCAGGGGTTCTACACATTAATCATTCCCCAGTCCCTTTTGTTTAATGCTGTGACATCTGAATCACTGCCATTAGAATTTCTTGATGGTCTTGTCATACCGTTTCACTTGAAAATTGATACAAATAGGCAGCAGGGAGAAAGAATTAAAGACCAATCATCTGTTTCAAATATTTCGTGAAATGGTATTACGGCGTAATAGCTAAAGAGTATATATTAAGATACTTTGAGAGCATAAATGTCAAAAACAGTAATGTTTTTACCAATGAGGTGGAGAGGAAAGAAAACCGTAGAAGGAGAAGAGAGAAGGTATTTCTTTTATCCTTGACCTAGTTCGTAAGACTATTTACTATTTAACCATTACCCCTCTTATTTACTTACTGCTTTCTGCTTTTTGCCCTTTGTCTCTCTTGGTAAGTAAGAGTTGTGGAAATTGTGGAAAACTTCCTAAAAATCTGTTGAAAGAATGGTTAGGGGAACTAATATCTGTGGAAAACTTGTGGAAAACTCCTCTATTTTTTCCACAGAGTAATTATACTTAATCAAAGTTTTCCACAAAATATTATTATTTTTCCACAGAGGAGTTAAATTTAATCAACTTTTAGATTTTACTTAATCAATATCTTACCTTTACTGAACAAAGATTATGAAGAGATAAGACCGATGTAACAGAGTTATTGTCTTCCCACCAAAGAACTCAGAAACCATAAACAGTATTTACTCTGTTAACACTATTTCACGAAATTTTTGAGACAAATTACTCTTCTTAAGGACTTCCAGAAAATCAATTATCCAATTTTTTCAGATAATATTTTTCTTTCTTTCCCTGCGTCCTGCGTCCTATCCCCCTGCGCCCTGCCTCTTCGGTTCCCCCTACTTGCCCAAATGTATCAACTTTGAAGTGAAAGGGTATAACATCTATTTCCAAGCCTCGTAAATTGGCGAAGGTCTTGAACTAAAAGTAAAATTACCTCAGTAAATCAAGATTTTTCGAGTCAATAATTATGGAGTCAAGCCAGAAACCTCAGCGCCACGCCGCTGAACACGAGTTTGAAGAATCTCTCGACCAATTAGAGGATATCCTCCAAGAAAACTTAACTGAGGATGAAGAGGTGGCAAAATTGCCTACCAGTAACGTTAATAAAGCCGACCTTAATCAAGATTTGACAGCTGTTGATTTAGATGCTTTTGAAGATGCAGTTGCAGATATTGAAAAATATTTGGATGAAAAAACCAAATAACGCTAGGCGATTTGTTAATCCATTTTTGTTTATTTACGGGGATTATGAATTTTTAATTTTTAATTTTTAATTTTTAATTCCCCAAAGGGGTTGACTATTTTGCCGTTGGGCTTCATATAACATTAAAGCAGCTGCGATCGCTACATTCAAAGACTCCACTCCTGGACTCAGGGGAATTTTCACTTGCTTGTCTGCTAGAGTTGCTAAATCTGACGATAACCCAGCACCTTCATTTCCCAGTAAGATTAAACTGGGTTTTCGCCAATCTACCTCCCAATAAGTTAAAGTTGCACTCGGCAAGGTTGCTATTACTTGCATTCCTGACTGCTGACAATGTTGTACTGTTGCTGGCAAATCTTCACTCACTGCTGTTGTTAAGCGAAACCACTGTCCAGCAGAAGCGCGTAAAACTTTGGGGTTATCTAAATCTACACTATCGCTACTGAGCCATAGCCCCGATGCACCAGCTGCCGCCGCAGTGCGAATAATAGTACCTAGGTTTCCTGGATCTTGGATAGTTTCTAAGGCCAAAACTAAACCAGTAAAAGGTACTTGATTTGGAGAATCGCCACGTTTTGCTATGGCAATTACCCCATCTGGTTGGACTGTAGTCGCGATCGCCTGTAAAATTTCCTTACTGACAATTTCACAGCGATCGCATTGACTACAAGCTTTTTCCCATAATGAGGGATGAGCTATGTGCCATTCTGGTGTACAGCAAAGCGTTACAAATGGATAATTAACAGCACAAGCTTCTTCTAACAAGTGCGTTCCTTCCAATAAAAATAGCTGTTGCTTGTGTCGCTCTTTGGTAGAGTGCAGCTTGCGGATTTGCTTGACTAAAGGATTTTTTAAGCTGGTTAACACGATTTTAGATTTTGGATTTGAGATTAATCCAAAATTGAGATGCGGAACCCGGGACTTGAACCCGGAAGCCTTGCGGCACTAGAACCTGAATCTAGCGCGTCTGCCAATTCCGCCAGTTCCGCTGACATTCGCTTTTATTGACAATTTACCATTATTGCTTAATGATGGGCATTTGTCAAGTTCACTATTAGATAAGCGCTTACGAAGATTGGGAATTAAAATTGGGAATTATTAATGAGGTTGGGTTTTTTTTGATCCTACCCTTAGTCCATAAAGAACATCACAGTGGTTTTGCTGAGTATTAACTATTACTAAAGTTGTATACTTAGGTGTTTGTTTTGTTGGAAATTATCAAATGTCTATCAGGCTTGCTATTGCTTGCTTTCAGGCTTTAGCTAACATCTTAAAAAAAATTATTCATCTCAGATGTAATGCCAAAATGTAGACAAACCAATTCTTTACTGTAGAATCAAAACCAACTTCTAACTTATAAAATTACGTATTTTTTTGGAGGTAGGCTTATTAATCCTTCTACCAGCTTACCAGATGCCAAACTTTCTCCTGAAGTAGACTCCTCAGTCTTACAAATTTGGGGGGGGCATCCTTTGCGAGGTAATGTGAAAATTAGCGGGGCTAAAAATTCAGCATTGGTAATCATGGCTGGAGCCTTGCTATGTTCAGGAGATTGTCGCATCCGCAATGTTCCTTTATTGGCGGATGTAGAGCGCATGAGTCAGGTTTTGTCAGCTTTAGGTCTGCGCTTAACACGACAAGACGACATTTTAGATATTAATGCTAGCGAGATTACTACCTCAAAAGCTCCCTACGAACTAGTTACCCAATTGCGGGCAAGTTTTTTTGCCATCGGTTCAATTCTGGCAAGATTGGGTGTAGCACAAATGCCATTACCGGGCGGTTGTGCAATTGGAGCTAGGCCAGTAGATTTGCACGTGCGAGGGCTGCAAGCAATGGGAGCCGAAGTGCAGATCGAACATGGCATTTGTAATGCTTATGTTCCAGGTAGCAACAACAGATTAAAAGGAGCCAAAATTTATCTAGATACTCCCAGCGTCGGAGCAACAGAAACGTTGATGATGGCCGCTACCCTAGCCGATGGTGAAACAATCCTCGAAAATGCTGCTAGGGAACCAGAAGTCGTTGATTTGGCTAACTTCTGCAATGCGATGGGAGCTAAAATTCAGGGTGCGGGAACTAGTACGATTACAATCGTTGGTGTTCCTAAACTGCATTCTGTTGACTACAGCATTATTCCCGATCGCATTGAAGCAGGAACGTTCTTAGTGGCTGGCGCTATCACTCGCTCAGAAATTAGTCTCTCACCAGTATTACCAGACCATTTAATCCCCGTGATTGCCAAACTGCGGGAAATTGGAGTGACAATCGTTGAAGACAGTGCTGAATGCTTACGTGTTTTGCCAACAGATAGTCTCAGAGCCGCAGATATTGAAACCTTGCCTCATCCAGGCTTTCCTACCGATATGCAAGCACCGTTTATGGCTTTACTGACATTGGCAGAAGGTGACAGCTTGATTAACGAATCTGTATTTGAAAACCGCTTGCGTCATGCTTCCGAACTAAATCGCTTAGGAGCAGATATTCGTGTCAAAGGTAATGCGGCTTTTGTGAGAGGAGTGCCAATATTATCGGGCGCACCAGTATTAGGTACAGATTTGCGGGCATCCGCAGCCTTAGTCTTAGCAGGACTAGCAGCTGAGGGACAAACTACCATTCAAGGATTGCACCACCTTGATCGCGGCTACGATCGCCTAGATATGAAGTTGCAGCAATTAGGAGCTAAAATTCTGCGTGTGGGCGAAGCGCCAACAGATGCAGAACTTTCTCCCAACGGCAGTATTTCTCCATCATCTGTTTCGACATAGTACAAGGAGGCAGGGGGCAGAGGACAAGGGACAAGGGGCAGGGAGCAGGGGAGAAGAGGAAAAAGTGTTAACCATAAATGGATAAATGCGAAGTAGTTTCAAACTCCCCCTTGCACCCTGCCCCGTTCCCCCCTGCCTCTTCTCCCCATGCCCATTTTCATAATGGCTACTTATCTCTCGTTATACTAACTGTGGGAGGCTGTTGATATTTTGTTTTTCCAGCTGGCTACATCATGTCGTTCTTTAAAACCCCACTAATTGGTTTAAAAGCTGACTCATTTCGTCATCCGTTAGATTTAGAAGCAACTAAATCTCTCAAGCAGATACCAGGTCTAGACTTGATGGTCAGGAATTGGCTAGGACCAATGGCAGAGCAGATTTTTTATGTGGAAAATATTGCCTCTAGTATTCTGGTAGGTGAAAAACAACTACCTGATTTACACAGGCTATTGTTAGAAGCTTGCAAAACTTTAGATTTAGAACCTCCCCAGTTATATGTCCGGCAGCATCCGGCTCCTAATGCTTATACTTTTGCGATGCGGGGTAAGCAACCTTTTGTTGTATTACATACTTCTTTGATTGATATCCTCACACCAGAGGAAATTCAAGCAGTAATTGCCCATGAATTGGGGCATCTCAAGTGTGACCATAGTGTTTACTTAACGCCTGTAAATTTATTGATTTTAGCAGCGGCAATTGTGCCGAATGTGGGGGCTTTTATTGCTCAAGCGATACAGGCACAACTTTTAGAATGGGTACGCTGTGCTGAGTTTACCTGCGATCGCGCTGCTTTGTTAGCAACTCAAGACCCCAAAGTTGTAATGTCTGTATTAATGAAGTTGGCTGGTGGTTCACCGACTTTAGCACCGCAACTTAACCTTGATGCCTTTGTTGACCAAGCTCGTGCTTACGATGATATTAGCAAAACTGAAATCGGTGAATTGGTCAAAGAAGCCCGCACTTCTCAATTAACGCATCCAGTACCAGTGTTGCGGGCAAAAGAAATTGACCGTTGGGCAAGCAGTATAGAATATCAATCTCTATTGCAAAATCACGGCAAGAAGAATACTAGCGAAACTTTACCTACATTGGGTTGGCGGAACTGGTAAATTTACCAGAGAGAGGCAAAGGCTAAAGGGGGAAGGACTATGGTAAAAATTCAAGATATTTTCTTCACTCCCCCTGCTCCCTGCCCCCTGCCTCTTCTTCCCAATGCCCAATGAGGTATTTTTAAATGAATGTTTCTATCCGTTTATTGCAAGCAAACGAGTTAGCTATTGCTGATCACGTTTTTCGGTTAGCCTTTGGTACATTTGTAGGATTACCTGAGCCAACAGAATTTTATGGAGATGCTGCTTACATAGAAGTAGCAATGCATAGACCCAATGAACCTGCATACAATCGCCCTGATGTTTTTGCACTAGATGACTGGCGATAGTAGCATTGAAGCTATGGAAAAAAAGAAATCTTATGAAAGCTTACGAGATTCAAAGTAACGCAGGGATTGATGCTCTAACGTTAGTTGATCGTCCTGAACCCCAACCCGCAGCAGGTCAAGTTCTAATCAAAGTTAAAGCAACATCCCTAAATTACCGCGATTTATTGGTTGCTGAAGGAGCCTACGGTGCTGGACAGAAGTATCCCCTCATTCCCATGTCTGATGGTGCAGGGGAAGTTGTAGCGGTGGGTGGAGGTGTGACGCGGGTGAAAGTAGGCAATCGCGTCGCTGGTATCTTCTTCCAAGACTGGATTTATGGCTCTTTAGCTAAAGAAACCATGAAGTCGGATTTGGGAGGCGGTATCGATGGGATGCTTGCGGAATATGTAGTTTTAAATCAAGATGGTTTAGTAAAATTACCTGATCATTTGTCTTATACTGAGGGCGCAACTCTACCTTGTGCCGCCGTCACGGCTTGGCACGCTCTAGTAACAAAAGGTAATATTAGCGCAGGTGATAGTGTTTTATTACTTGGTACTGGTGGCGTTTCTATGTTTGCCCTCCAGTTTGCCAAGATTAACGGTGCTAAGGTAATTATCACTTCTAGCAGTGATGAAAAATTAGCACGAGCAAGAGAATTGGGTGCTGATGAAACAATCAACTACAAAACAACTCCAGATTGGGAAAAGCAAGTCTATCAATTAACTAATCGTATCGGTGTAGATCATGTAGTGGAAGTAGGTGGTGCAGGAACTTTACCTAAATCTTTGCAAGCAGCTAGAATTGGGGGAAGAATTAGCTTAATTGGCGTATTGTCAGGCAGAGGAAATGAGATTGACCCTATGCCTATACTTTTCAAAAGTTTAGCAGTACAGGGAATTTATGTAGGCAGTAGAGAAATGTTTGAGGCGATGAACAAAGTAATTGCCCAACATCAACTACAGCCAATTCTTGATCAAATTTTTCCTTTTACAGAAGCGAAGGAAGTTTATTCTTACCTCAAAAGTGCTGCTCACTTCGGTAAGATTGTGATTCAGATGGAATAATCTTTATTCTCAAATTAAGTCCATGAATTAAGGCGATCGCGGTTAGTCTTTTTGACCTACTATGTGCGAAATTGAACAGACATTTAATAGTTAGGGTCTACTGAATAGCTTTAAAAGTCCTGTCTTGTAAGCTTTTCAGGGTATTTTTTGAGAAAAAAGTGCAACAGAATAAGAGTATAAAGCTTAAAAACCTTGGATATCAAATTTTTTGAACTCCAAAAGATTGGCAACTATAGTCTCTGTTTACTACTGCCACCAAAGGACTTTTTCAGCAAGTCCTAGTTATAAGTTTAACCTATAACTAATAATTTAATTGCTCTTTTTTAGCTCAATTAATGTTAATTAAATTTACTTTTTGATAACGAAGTTATATTATATCATAAGAATTTTAACTAACTTGTATAAAACGGTTTTTTATAATAAAAACTGATATCTGTACTATAGAAACAAGACTTACGCAAAAATAACGTAACTCCGTCATTACGAGCGATAGCGAAGTAATCTACCCTAACGCTGGGATTGCTTCCCTACACTCCGTTCCGGTCGCAATGACAATATCGGCGTTGCGTAATACCATTTCACGAAATTATTGATACAAATTACTTTTCTTACTCTCCCTGCTTCTTCTGCTTCCCCAAATGTATCAACTTTAAAGTGAAACGGTATAAGTCCTAAGAAATATTCTTAATAGCAATCCTAAAAAGATATTCAAACATTTTAAAAATATGTGTATTCAAATACCTTAATAAAGGTGATAGTATTAATTGATTTAAGAAAATATCCGGATATCAAAAAAAATGAGTGTATTGAGAAGTAAATTAACTGTGCAATGTCTGACTAGAAGCGACTCTAACACAGAGTCGGAAGCTGGCCATTGGACTTTTCTTTGCGCTTAGGCACTAATTAACTACAGGGAAATATGTGAATTGTTATTTGAAATCTAATTTATTTTGTATCTTTTAAGACAGCTATAACTTTTAAAACACTGTTACTAGCTTTACTTACATCCATTGATACAAACAGTTAAGACATGATGATTGCCATAGTTTTAGATTGAGGCTTGTTTTTACTTTTTTATTTGCTACTTAAGGCTTTGAAGTTTGTAGCAAACTGCAATTTAATTGGTCTCAAATGTAGCACTAAGTATTGACAATTTCTAAATAATCGAATAACAAGGTGGCAGCATCATAAAAAAAGGCGTTAATACATCCCGGCCAAGAGACTAAATAACGCCTTTCGAGAAAATTAATACGGATAACATAATCATGCCACAAAATACTGATTACCAAGCTGCCAATTCCGAAACTCAGGCCGTTGCTTACAAAGAGCGTCTTAATTCTTGGGCGATCGCTCGTTTACTTCCTGATGCACAACGCGAAATTGTTGCTCGTTTTCGTAGCCGTTCCGATGCAGATGGTTACATGCAACACCTGATGCAAATAAAGCCTAATTCTTCTTTCATGGTTGTTTTTGATTGCAAACGCGAAGAAGTTGCAATTTAAAACCTCAAAAATAAAGAGTCATTGATTTGGGTATTTGTGCTTCTATCTAGTGTGTAAAAAACTCAGCTTTGTTGGAAGGTAGGGTATGGAAAAAGAATAAACACCCCGTACCCTACACACAATTAAAAGTTAAAAATTATGATTCTTAAATTTTTAATTTTTAATTTTTAATTTTTCATTACTCCCAGGTTTGACTCCTGCCCAAACAGTGAGAGGCTGTCCGACTTGCTTGTACAACAAGCTTTCTAGAATTACGCCGTTATTGTTAGCTGTAAGAGCTTTATTCGGCTGATGCAGAGATTCATAGAAACCGTTGTACCAGCCATCTTTGGATTTAAGATTTGTTTGGACGAAATCAAATAGTTGGTTGGTGTAAGCAGTGTGATAAAGTACGTGCCAGCCGATCGCAGCTTTGGTACTGAGAAACCGCAAATTGTTATGATTTTCTTGTGTATCTGTGATCGTCGCCCAAGATTCACCGTTGACGAATAAGCTGCCATAAACGAAGTAAGGAGCGCGATCCAAGTTATCTTCTGTGACTGCGGTTAATTGTTTGGTAGCTTGATAACGCGCCTGTTGAGCAGCTAAAATTCTATCGGCATAGGCTTTAGGCAAAGCTTGAAATCCAGTTTCAATGCCATCTAGAATATACGGTTCACTAAGGACGTAGTTATTAGCGCCAGAGTTTTGATAATCGCGGCGATCATAAGGAACTCCTTCACCGTAAAGATTCACAAAATTAGTGTGAGACTGATAATCTAAAGCTTGTTTGACATGCAAGCCCCAGAGTTTCAAACCATAAGCAGCATAATTTTCGTAGCCTAAACGTCCTTCTTGGTTGTACTGTTCTTTACCTTTAACAACGGCAGTACCGTACATTTGTCCTTTTTTGGTGAGTCGTTCAACTTGCCAATACTTCCAGACGGCTTCTGTTTGCGATCGCAACTGGGGATACTTAGCTCCGACAATTTTCAGCCAAATTGCCATCCGTCCCAAATCGATTGCCGACCAACCAATTTCTTCACGTTTGTCTAGTTGACCATAATTTACGGGTACAAGAGTTTTGGAGTTGTAAACTTTATTTGGCAGTTCTTCTTTATACAAAGGCATAGATGCCAAAGTTTTCAAAGTTTTATTCATTTTGGCTGCAAATTCTGCCGCCGATACTATATTAAGTTCTTTGGCACTGACTAAAGCAGCGATCGCAGCTGCTTGATCCCACATAGTTACCGAGGTAAAACCATCGACAGAATTGACCAAGCCAGTTTCATCATTCCAGTTGCGCTGGAAGTATAACCAAGCTTGACGTGCAGTTGTTATCTCCTCTGGAGTTAAAGATCCAGAACCAGGAGCAACATAAGGAGTAATGGCTACTGTTAATTGGCTGGGAGTGACAGGTTGACCAGGTAAAACTACAGATTTGGCATCAAGATTAGCAATTGTTTCAGCATCTAGAGGCGAAACAACTGGTTGGGATGTTGAGATTTGAGGTTTTTCAATTAAAGAAGTTTTAGTCAGTTGCTTAGACCAAAAATTGAAAATTGCGATCGCAGCTACAGCCGTGACAAGACCTCCGACAGAAGCCAGTAAGGACAAGCTTTTTGGTGGTGGTTGAAAATCAGAACTCATAATTAGTTATTAAAGCCTAGTTTGGGAAATTGCTGCTATTTGGCGTGTTTTACCAAGCTTCATTCTTCCCACCTTTGAAATCTAACTAACAGCCAAGATTTTCTGTTCTTACTTCTTATTAATTGCGGGATGATTTTTGTCACGCAGAGGCGCAGCGAAAAGTTCCTCGTTCGCGTAAGCGTTCCGCAGGAAAGCCGGGTTTCCCGGCGTAGGAAACTTTTCAAGACAGAGACGCAAAGGAAGAGAAAATAATCTATTCTTCATGCCCAATAGCTTGGCGATCGCAGCGACAAAAAGCGATGTCTTTTGCTGGCAAAGATGCTCTATCTGCCTGTAGCTTGCTTCCCCGCAGGGGGTTATTATACCTCTACGGAGAATATTAGCTCTGGTGACACAGATGCGATCATCGCCTCAAGCACGGTTAGCTATGGAGCTAAAATTAATCAGCCTTGCCATTTTCTTCATAGCTAAGTAAGTGAGGATCGTTAACCCAAATTGATTGTTGAGGTACAGGAATAGAAATTCCGGCTTGATCCAAGGTGATTTTCAAGCGCCGACGATACTCTCGTGCTACGTCCCATTGTTTCAGCGGTTGTGTTTTGATCCACACGCGAATCATCAAACCGCGATCGCCAAAATTATCTATTCCCAAAACTTGAGGTGTTTCTAGTATTTGATATTGCCATTGCGGATCTTGATCCATCTGCGAGGCGACATTTTGAATCAACTGTAAAGCATGATCAATATCAGTTTGATAAGAGACAGGAATTGTTAAATCGGCTCTTGACCAGCGACTAGAAAGATTAGCGACAACTTTAATTTCACTATTGGGAATTGTGATCAAACGCCCTTCAGAATCTCGTAATTGTGTCATCCGCAGATTGAGATTTTCTACTAAGCCTCCGACTTCTCCTACAGCAATGACATCGCCTAAAGCATACTGGTCTTCTAGGATAATCAGGAAACCGTTAATCGCATCTTTAATCAAGTTTTGTGAAGCTAAAGACACGGCAACACCAATTAAACTTGCACCAGCTAATAAGGGAACAATATCTATACCTAAGAAGACCAATGCTAGTAAGATGCCAACTCCTACCCAAACACCAGTCACAATACTTTTAGTCACACCAGAAAATGTCGAGACTCGCAATTGCAGACGTTCATAATTTTCGGAATTTAGTAAAGCCCCACTGCTAATCAAAGTTGAGGTGAAGCGGTCAATCAAGGCATAACTAGCACGAATTACTACATAAATTCCTAGTGTAACAATGCCCAATTTAAACGGGATTTTGGCGGCTGTGAGAATACCAACCTGAAGTATACGTGTATAGGGAAATAAACCCAAAATTATAAAACTTCCACCTCCCCAAATCCCTGCTTGAGTGAGTTGAAACAATCGTGTTTTAACTTCTAAAAGATGCCGATGTTGCTGTTGGTTTAATTGAGTTGCGATTGGTTGTGCTGCTGGTGGGGTTTGAGGGGTAGGGCGGGCTGTGTTCTTTTTGGAACGACGTTGCCAGCTATATACTCCAAAACTGGCAAAAATCATTGCTACTCCGATACCACCGGCAATTTTACCTTGGTCAATTAAAAACTCAGTCTGTCGCTCTTGTTTAGCCCTTGGCAAACCTTTCTGCAACTTCTCTTGGATTTGAGTTGCTAATGTTGACAGATCTGCCTGTTGTAGTCTGGCATCTTCAGAAGTAATGGTCATCAGGTATTTGCCGTTGACATCGATTACAGGTAAACCATTTACTGGTCTAATATCTACCCTGAGATCTGGCGTATCTGAACGAAAATAGCTTTTGCTAATTTCTTGCAAATTTTGCTGAATATTTTGTAAACGATCAGACAAGTTGCTTCTTGATGATGCTATCCGAAACAACCGACGACCATCCAAATAAACCCAGTCCGAAACAATCCTATTATCTAAATTATTACTGACGCTGCTAGGAGCTTGCACATTAGGTAAAAGAGGAGTCTGGGCTGTAGCTTTTGGTGCAAGTGTAGGTGTAGGCACAACAGCCACAGCCATTGAACCTGCGATCGCCAAAAATTGAAAGCGCACTCAGATACCTCCTGGAGCTAAATTTACTAGTGCTAACTACTTCTATAGCCACCTTTATATTTAACTAATAATTTGAGTAAATGTACCTATCTAGAGTTACGTTTTTACTTTGATATTGCGAAAATTTCCTATTTTAGGAAAATATTACCTCTTAAGATAGATGCCAAATTACTTAATATATTTTGGTAAAACTAAGAAGAGTCTTTGCTAAATCTCTTATCCAAGATAAATGAAAAAAACCAAAAACGAAGTTGACATTCCGCTGATCAAACGTCAAGCTAGTCCACAGAACCATTGATATCGGTTTTTGGTAATTACAGCTAAAAATCGCAAGTCGTGGAATAATCTAGTAGAGTACGTAATTAATTACGTAGCTTTTTTTACTTTTTGAGGTAATACTTAATGACTGCAACTTCTCCCCGATTAAAGCACGAGGTTAAAGACCTCGCCCTGGCTAGCTTGGGAAGACAGCGCATTGAATGGGCTGGACGCGAAATGCCAGTCTTAAAGCAAATTCGCGATCGCTTCGCTCAAGAAAAACCCTTTGCCGGGATTCGCCTTGTGGCTTGTTGTCATGTGACAACAGAAACAGCACATCTAGCTATTGCCCTCAAAGCTGGTGGTGCAGATGCTGTTTTAATTGCTAGTAATCCTTTATCAACTCAAGATGACGTAGCTGCTAGCCTCGTCGTCGATCATGAAATTCCCGTTTTTGCTCAAAAAGGCGAAGACAACGAAACTTATAATCGCCACGTACAAATTGCCTTAGATCATCGCCCCAACATTATTATTGATGATGGTAGCGACGTAGTAGCCACCTTAATTCAAGAACGCCAAGATCAAGTTAGCGATTTGATTGGTACTACAGAAGAAACAACAACGGGAATTGTACGTCTGCGCGCCATGCTTAAAGATGGCGTTCTCACTTTCCCAGCTGTCAACGTCAACGATGCAGACACCAAGCACTTCTTTGATAATCGCTATGGTACTGGGCAATCTACCCTAGATGGCATTATCCGGGCTACAAATGTGCTGCTGGCTGGAAAAAACATTGTTGTTGCTGGTTATGGCTGGTGTGGTAAAGGTACGGCACTCCGCGCCCGTGGTCTTGGTGCTAATGTAATTGTCACCGAAATTGACCCCATCAAGGCGATTGAAGCTGTGATGGATGGTTTCCGCGTGTTACCAATGGCAGAAGCTGCTCCTCAAGGTGACTTGTTTATTACAGTTACTGGTAACAAGCATGTGATTCGCGCCGAACATTTCGATATGATGAAAGACGGTGCGATCGTTTGTAACTCTGGTCACTTTGATATTGAAATTGACCTGAAATCTTTGAAGGCTAAGGCTAAAGAAGTTAAACAAGTACGTCCCTTTACCGAAGAGTATCGGTTAGCAAGTGGTAAATCAGTCATAGTTCTGGGTGAAGGACGCTTGGTAAACCTCGCCGCTGCGGAAGGACATCCTAGTGCAGTTATGGATATGAGCTTTGCTAATCAGGCTTTAGCTTGCGAATATCTGGTGAAGAATAAAGGCAAGTTGGAACCGGGTTTACATTCCATCCCTACCGATGTTGACCAAGAAATTGCTCGACTGAAGTTGCAAGCAATTGGAATTAACATTGATACCCTCACACCAGATCAAATTGAGTACACCAATTCTTGGGCTAGCGGGACTTGAGCCTCAGATATTTACTGAATCAGTGGTAGAAGTGAAACGATAACTCAATCTGGAAGTTTATGTTTATGGGATGGGCAATTTGCCTATCCCAATTTTATGAGGTGAGAAAAGAGAGTTTCGTAAACACATGCAAAAAAATGTAGGTTGGGGAGCCACTGCGTTAGACGGGTTTCCGAGGCACTCCGTTGGGCGGCTGTGCCGACTTGTTCGCGCAGCGTCTCCCATTGGGAGAAGGAAGTGCTGCCGGCTTGTAGACGCTTCTGCGGCTTCCCGCAGGGTAGTAAGTGGCGTTTGACGTAAAGAAACCCAACACTTTTATCGATGTTGGGTTGCGCTGTGCTTAACCCAACCTACGCCTAAATGCTGTCTCTAAAGGTTGAACCTCCCTAGCCAAACCAATATGTGCTAGAGATAACGATATATCATTATATTTCACTCCAATCAATGACCATTGCAACTCAAGTGTCCCTACCCAGAAACGTGCGCGGTTAATTACATACCTTAACATTGGATAATCACTTTCCATTAGCTGTACAATATTTTCTCCATAATTTCCCAGTTGGATGGCCATATCGCAAGCTGGATCTCCCAAGCCAGCAACGCCAAAATCGATAATGCCACTAATGCTTTGTGATTCTGGGTTAAAGAGAATGTGATACACAGGCAAATCGCCGTGAATAAGTACAGGTGTGTAACTCAGATCAAGTTCACCTGATACCACAGGCGCAAACAGTTCACGTATCCAAGTTTGCTGGTGTCGCCAAAGGTGAGGAAAGAGAGTTTCTTGAACATCGTTGTACAACTGCAACCAATCTTCATGCGATCGCACTGCATCAGAGAAAGATACTCCCGATGCTGCTAAAACTTCAGATGGAATGCTGTGCAATTGTTGGTGAAATGTAGCAAGTTGAGAAATAACACGGGTTTGTGCGATTTTACTCAACTTCAGCAGAGTATTGCGAGAAAGGGGTTCACCTTTGAGATATCGATAAGTAACAAAGCCTTCTTGCAAATGCTCAAAACGGGGAATCGGTAAATCAATATAACGTTGCAACACTTGCAAGACTTTAGCTTCATGAAAAAGTACTTGTTTTCCCCAATCTTCTTTAGCGAAGCGACAGACAAACTGATGGTTAACTATCACTACATCATTGATCATGCCATCTTGATTAAAATCTAGATGGTCAAAGGAAATATTCGGATAAACTGCACGAATCTTATTCAGATAAGAGGAAGGAATATTATTCACAGTGGATTTTACGATGGCAACAAACAATCAAAATCATTCGGACTTTTCGCCCGACAGAAACGATGTAACTGATTTGTGTGTTTGTTTTATCTACGCAACACTGTTGTTAAACTCCCCTAAAATATCCTTAAAAATAAGTCTAGCATCACCTAAAGCTTATTACCTGCACAAATTGGTATAAGATGCTTCATAGCATACGCTGCACGCGAGTTAGGCGCTCTGAGTAGTTTTTGATTACCTGTAGAGCAAACATTGGTGTTTCTTGAACTGCAAAGAGAAACCTGTCTTGATCAAGGGAAGCAAGTTGACAATGAGTCTTAGCGATCGCTGTATATGTTCTATTTCCTACGCCTATAAGTACCCCTGTACCAAAAACTTCGCCTGCCTCAATTGTTTCTACAACTTTACCATTAACTAATATATTTACCTCTCCGTACAAAATCCCAAACATCAAATTGCCAGGCTCTCCTTCCTCAAAAATAACTTTATCTGCTGCAAATGTTTGAGGATTTGGTTGTTTTTGAAAGATACTACTGTAATTACGGGATTTAGCATGAAAATGACCTAAAATTCCTAATTTTTAAATAAATTATTGGTATGAACTACACGAGAGCCGAAAAAAGTATACTATTTTCTGTTGATTAACTATCACCTATTGATAGATTCCAGGTTAGTATCCAAAAAACAAGTTTTTGGCAATTTGGCAGACATACAGTCCTTAACACTGGTATATTTTGTCTTGTGCAAGGGGTGTAGCAGAAGTGGTTCCGGCTATCATGGTCGGAACCACTTCTGCTATTTATCCTCCAATTCCAGAATGACCGGTGCATGATCGCTGGGTTGGGTCAATTTTCTGGGTGTAGCATCAATAATACAACTTTTAGCCCGCTCATAAAGTGCTGGTGTGAGATAGTGATGGTCAATTCGCCAACCTAAGTTGCGACGAAAAGCGGCGGCGCGATAATCCCACCAGCTGTAGTGTCCACCTTCTGTAGTAAATTTGCGAAAGGCATCAGCAAATCCCATTGCCAGAATATCTCGTAAGGCTTGGCGTTCTAGTTCGGAAGCCATAATATGATTGTCTGGACTTACTTGATCGTGAATATCCTTGGCTTCCAGAGCAATATTGAAATCGCCACAGACACAAATATCAGGTTGTGACAGCAACAGACATTTTAAATATTCTCGCAGTACTTTCAACCAGCGCAGTTTATATGCGTATTTTTCAGTTCCTACTGCTGCGCCATTGGGAACATATAAATTTACAATCCGAATGCCATCAATTACGCCTGTAATCACCCGCTTTTGCTCATCCCATTCCAGCAGTTGATCGCTCAAAATTGCTGTAAAACCAGTAGTTACATCTACAAGCTGTTTACGG
This sequence comes from Halotia branconii CENA392, assembly GCF_029953635.1. Taxonomy (NCBI): domain Bacteria; kingdom Bacillati; phylum Cyanobacteriota; class Cyanophyceae; order Nostocales; family Nodulariaceae; genus Halotia; species Halotia branconii. Next base: position 6,643,613 of record NZ_CP124543.1, read on the forward strand.
CTAATTAAAGCTACACCGTTATAAGATTTTTGTCCTGATAAATAAAGGTGATAGCCCAATTCTTCAAAAAGCGATCGCGGAAAATCGGCATCTATAACTTTTGTTTCTTGTAAGCAGAGGACATCAACGGGATTTTGTTTGAGCCAATCAATAACCTGTTCTAAACGAATGCGAACTGAGTTGATATTCCAAGTAGCTATTTTCATTAGTTAAGTAGCAGTATCCAGAGCAATAATGAACTTTTAATTATTACTTATTTATGATTCTTTAATATTTGTAATCTTCCTCTTTTGATCCTGATTTTTCCTTATTTAACGTTGTGATCAATTGATCCCATCCCATAATTTTAGTATCTACAGCTACAAAATCTACCTTTTTTGTAAGTTTAGCTACAAAAAATTCTAACCGCCTATGATCCCCGCGATAGATGAAACCGTTAGAAGGTGAGTTATATTCTATAAAGTATAGTCGCTAGGTCGCTACGGCTGTTTGGTTTTAAATACATCGGTAATGTTTGACAGTAAGGTTAACTAATATTGCGCTCCCAAGAGTCAATTAAGTTAATTTAAATGTCAAAAGAGTAAGTACAAATGCTTGTCCTCATAAAATAATGTTCAGTCTTTACATTGAGGACAAATTTAACGACTGAACCCTAACAAATGTATGAAAATCGCTCAAGTTGCCCCCTTATGGGAACGAGTTCCACCTCCTAATTATGGAGGAATTGAACTGGTAGTGAGTCGCTTGACCGATGAACTAGTTCGTCGCGGTCATGAAGTAACTTTGTTTGCCTCTGGCGATTCTCTAACTTTGGCTCATTTAGAAGCAGTTTATCCATACGCATTGCGCTTAGATCAAAATATCCAAGAGTATGCAGTGTACGAAACGCTGGAACTGAGTCAAGTTTATCAACAAGCTGCGGCATTTGATATTATCCATTCTCATGTAGGGATGACGGCATTACCTTTAGCGAATTTGGTATCAACTCCCACAGTACATACACTGCACGGCAATTTTACCAAGGATAACCGTCATGTATATAGTCACCATCAACAGCAATCATACGTCAGCATCAGTAACGCCCAGCGTCAAATTAAATTAAACTATGTTGGCACAGTTTATAACGGGATTGAATTAGCGGATTATCCATTTGTAGCTCAGCCTCAAGAATTGCCCTATTTAGCATTTTTAGGACGCTTTTCTCCAGAGAAAGGGCCACAATATGCGATCGCTATTGCTAAGCAAAGTGGTTGGCGCTTAAAAATGGCAGGAAAAGTTGATGTAGTCGATTCAAAGTTTTTTGAACAAGAAATTGCCCCCCATATCGATGGTCAGCAAATTGAATATTTAGGCGAAATTAACCACGCCGAAAAAGCTGAACTTCTAGGCAATGCTGCAATCACTCTTTTCCCCATAACTTGGCAAGAACCCTTTGGTTTAGTGATGATTGAATCTATGGCAACTGGTACACCAGTAATTGCTATTAATTTAGGTTCAATACCAGAAGTGATTGTTAATGGCGAAACAGGATTTATGTGCCAAACTTATGAAGAAATGGCAGCAATGATTCCTGCGGCGTTAGAACTCAATCGTCAAACCTGTCGAGCTTATGTAGAAAACAAATTTAGCGTTAACCAAATGGTTAGCGATTACGAAGCGGTCTATGAACAAATTATTAAAAGCCGCATTGATTTAAATGGTTACATACATGCGGCTAAAATCCGAGTTTAATCAAAATTTTTTTTATCTGTTTTAAACAACAAATTTTCTTTAGGAGGACATTGGAATGAATATGAGAGCTAACACCTGTCCGTGCTGTGGTGGTTCCCTCCTGCGTCATGTTCGTCATAGCGAACTGTACTGGTTTTGCGTGTCTTGCCGACAAGAAGTACCACTTTTAACGGTTAACCGCTTGCCTAATTTAGATACTCGCAATACGGGAGTACTTTCTCAACAAGCTGTAAATTCTTAATATGAAGTTGAGATACTGTAAACTGCGTTTATATTTGTTGGCTCTACTTGGGAAAATCAGGTGGAGCTAAATTAATAGGTTAAAAGCTTGTTAACAGTTGCCACAGCTACTTATGAGCCAGAACTTGCACAAAATCTTGATGTTCTTGACTAGCTAAACCTTGTTGTAATACTTCTAAAACCTTTGCTAAATTTGCTGCTAATAAAGCTGTTTTATCTAACCATAATCCTGGAAATACCTGAGAACATATTAGACCATTGCTATTGGGTTCAACTTGAATATATTCGCCTTCATTTAATCTAAACCAATCAAATTGACTCTCATCAACTCGCCACACTAAATATTCTTGTACTCCATTGCGACGATATACTTTGAGTTTTTGATTCAAATCAATTGAAACACTGCTGGCAGCAATTTCCACAATTAATTCAGTAGCACCTTCTACATAGCCATCTTGACTAATAGTAGATTGTCCTCCAACTTCAATTCTCAATAGTGCATCAGGTTGAGGTTCGTTATCAAAATCAAGACGTACTGTAGCATTATCCAGTGTTTCCACTCCTGGTGTAGCGGCTTCGTAAGCGACTAACCAACCTATAATGCTTGCATGGGGCTTGCCGTGTTTTTTCGCTCGTACAGGGGATGCCAAGTAAACAACTCCTTCAATCAATTCTGCTTTTTTCAAATTAGGCATTGCTTGATAGCGGCGCTCAAATTCAGTACGAGTAAGTTTGTCACCGTTTTCTAAAGGCGGAATTGTCAACAGTTTAGAAGTTGTGTCAGCAGATATCATAATTTTTAAGGGTGATAGGTAATTACTGACATAATTTAATTTTACTAGCAAACAATTGAATTAAAGCTAAAATATATTTCAGGACTTACGCAAAAATAACGTAACTCCGTCATTACGAGCGATAGCGAAGTAATCTACCCTAACGCTGGGATTGCTTCCCTACACTCCGTTCCGGTCGCAATGACAATATAGGCGTTGCGTAAGTCCTATATTTATTGTCATAAAATCCTTCATTAAAGAATACCAAATAATTTAGATTAGCAACGTACTTTATTTCTCAAGTTACTAAACGGTTAAAAAAGGCTGCTATCTCCTAAACAAAACTAAAATTGAAAAATAAATTACTTGAAAAGCTGGGATTTGTTGTCAAAAACAATGGCGATACACTAGGATTATTTCTAATATTAAAGCCAAGCAATTTGAGCTTGATAAGCCTTTTTGTCGTGGTCAAATTTGGACGTGAACTACTCATTGATTAGGTTAAAACTTTGTTAGCAGCATTACTGTACGGTCAGGAAGATTTACGTTTAGAACAGGTTGCTGACCCCACTCCAGCAGCTGGAGAAATAGTCATGCAAGTACGGACAGCTACAACTTGTGGTACAGATTTAAAAGTCTGGCGGCGTGGTGGTCATGCCAAAATGCTAAAGCCGCCGACATTGTTTGGTCACGAGGCCGCAGGACAAATTGTAGCATTAGGAACAGGTGTTAATGGTTGGCAAATAGGCGATCGCATTGTGGCAAATAATTCTGCACCATGCATGGAGTGCTTTTTTTGTCAACATGAAGAATATTCGTTATGCCCAAATTTAACTTGGAATAACGGGACTTTTGCCGAATACCTGAAAATTCCTGCACCGATAGTACCACATAATTTATTGCGAGTTTCTGATGAGTTGCCGTGGGAATTGGCAGCGATGACTGAACCTTTAGCTTGTGTATTGCATGGTATAGCTCGTTCTAATATCAAACCTCAAGACAGAGTAGTTGTGTTGGGGGATGGAGCCATTGGGCTGATGTTTGTCGCGGCCTTAGCTGATAGCGTTGAAGTGTTACTTTGGGGGGGAAATGACCAAAGATTAGAAATTGGTCAAAAACTCGGTGCAGCTAAGATTTTTAACTATCATCAAATCCCGGACATTCCCAATGTCGTCAAAGAACTCACCCAAGGCTGGGGTGCAGATGTGGTGATTGAAGCTACTGGTGTACCTAGCGTTTGGGAAATTGCGATCGCTTGTGCGCGTCCTGGTGCTACTGTCAACTTATTCGGTGGTTGTCCTAGAGATACCACTATTACAGTCAATACAGAACAGCTGCACTACAGCGAACTTACCCTTAAAGGTGTGTTTCACAATACTCCCAAATATGTGCGGGCGGCGCTGTCCCTAATAGCTAGTCGTAAAATACCTTTAGAATTACTCATCAGTGAACAGCGCAGGCTAAAGGACTTAGAACAAGTGTTTTGTGACATGAAAACACGGAAGGTAATTAAGGTAGCAATGATTCCTTAGTTTTCCATAGATGAAGCCTTGTTAGCCTTAACCAACGTAACCAAGTTTGCGCCGGTTGCTCAAAGAACGTAAAAATATCACCGTAACCCAAGCTAGTTTTGTGATGGTGTAACCAATGCCTCTCAGGAGTAGTAATAAATAAAAACTGGCATAAAATATTCACTAACTTTGGAGTTTGCCAACCTAAAACACTTATATGTCTCCACCAAACATGAAACTGACCAAGTAATAATCCACAAATCACACCGATGGGAGACAAAGACCATAGAAGTACAGCCATAATTAAATAAGGTAATGCTCCCAGTATCCCATCTAAAATCACCTGAGGGTTAAATGTCAAAATAGCATAGTGGCGGAAATCTTTTTTCCAAGAGTGATGTGTTCTCAGGTGGAGGCTACCAAAAACATGCTCAGGTACGTGGTAGCAGAAGGTGGATAGGAAATCGCCAAAAAATAGTAATAGCCAAGCAACAGCTATAGCCTCAAGCATTTATAATCCTCACGTCCAGTCAGAAAACTCCACAAAAAAATGCTAGGTGCTTAGACACCTAATGTTTAGACTCTGTAAGCAGCTACTGTGCAGCTAGTTCGGCTCAAAGTCTTAAGTAATTTGGATAGTTGCAGTTTCATGAATCTACAATCCTTAATTTAGGAAACAGCAACTTGTGGAAGTTTCTAATCTGGTTTTTTGCTTTAAATTGATACATCTAATTACCAATAGGTATACCGTATTTTTTTGTCTTTACCTCATCATGTTCTTACGAAGACATACAGTATAAGCAAAGGTTGAGTTAAAAATAGTACAAATTTAGGTTAAGGTATTACCCAAAATTATTTAATGATTGAGCAAAAAAGGCAGAAGAAAGCAAGGGTTTGAATTGACTCCTAATACGGTTTCTGTTATTAATTCTGGCACACCTTCTAAATAATCATTTAATTAAATTGATACACGATCGCAGTTGGATAAAGTGAAAGTGCGATCGCAGCAATCTTCTAAATAAAACTAAAATAGATAACAAAACAACAGTCACAATCAACTATGTCAACTACTATCACTGATATTGGCACTCTTATTACTCGCCACCCTGGAATACATGGGGGCTGTCCGATTATTGCTGGAACTGGTGTCACAGTGCGACGAATTGCTATCTGGTATAAACAAGGTTACAGTCCAGAAGAAATTGCCGATCAGATTGGTCATTTAACATTAGGACAGGTTTATGCAGCTTTGACGTATTATCATATCAATCGCGAAGAAATCGATGCTGACATTGCCTACGAAGAAGCAGAAGGTGATCGCATAGAGGCATTACACAAAGCTAAAAAGTTAGGATGAGCCAAATTCGCTTATACATGGATGAGGATTCTACCGGACGTTCTCTAAGGTTGGCTTTGCAAAATCGGGGTGTAGATGTAATCACAACTCTAGGTGTAAACCGATTAAAATATTCTGATGAAGAACAATTAATTTGGGCAAGGTCGCAAAATCGCGTTTTATATAGTTCTAACATTCGAGATTTTTATAGTTTACACACAGCTTTCTTGACTCAAGAACAACATCACTCAGGAATGATTTTAGTACAGCAGCAATGTTATTCAATCGGAGAACTGATGCGTGGTATTTTGAAATTAGTTGCAGCTAAATCAGCAAAGTCAATGGAAAATCAAGTAGAGTTTCTTAGCACTTGGATCGGGGAATAAACGTAATATTATAGTCTATTCTTGCATACTTTGAACAGTCATGCGATCGCACTTTATTGACCAGCAACTTTTAGAACGATCGCACAGTATGATATTTGTAATCTGCTACAAATCGTATTTATTAGCTTGGCGATCGCAGCTGTAGTATTTGATAACGACCTAAAGCAATTAAAGGAAAATATTGTTGATAAAAATGATATTTGAGATAAAAATGACTAGGAAAACCAGTACCTGTAAAGTCTGCTTCATACCAAGTACCATCGGGCTGTTGAGTTGTTAAAAGGTAGCTAATTCCTCGTTCAATAACTTCAAGAGGTAATTTGCCAATTGCTTCACCAGCAGCTATCAGACCGATTAAAGCCCAAGCTGTTTGGGATGCAGTGCTGCGTCCTTGCCCTTTGAGACTGCGATCATCATAGCTGCGGCAAGTCTCACCCCAACCACCATCTGAATTTTGACATTTTATTAACCAATTAGCTCCTCGTTCTATACTGACATGATGTCTTTGAGGTTCAATTAAAGCTAGAGCTGATAAAACGCCACTTGTACCATAGATGTAATTAACACCCCAGCGCCCAAACCAACAACCTTCAGTTTCTTGCTCACCCAAAAGATAGGCAAGGGCGCGCTCTAGGTTTGCAGTATCAATTGTCAGGTTACAAGCACCGAGCATTTCTAGTACTCTGGCGGTAACATCTGCGGTATTCGGGTCAATCATGGCTTTCAAATCGCCATAAGGTACAGAGTTGAGCCAATCTTGATCATTATCCAAATCAAAAGCTGCCCAACCACCTAGTTTACACTGCATGGATGCAATCCAATTTAAAGCGCGGGCGATCGCAGCTTGTTTGAGTTTTTCGTTAGGAAGTTTCGCTACATCTAAAGCCATCACAACCACAGCTGAGTCATCCACATCTGGATAAAAGCGATTGTCAAACTCAAACGCCCAAGCACCGGGTTTTCCTTGGTGATTTTTCACAGTCCAGTCGCCATAGTCGAGAATTTGCTTTTGCAGCAACCATTCTCCAGCTTGCACAATCGCCGGATGATCTGACGGCAAGCCAGATTCTACCAAAGCCCGAATCACCCAAGCCGTATCCCATACAGGCGAAACACAAGGCTGAACTCGGTAACTATCTGCTGTTTCAATGGCAAAATTATCAATTGCTTGCAAACCTCGTTCGACAATTGGGTCATTGACGTTGTAACCCAAACACCGCAAAGCTAACATAGAATTGAGCATGGCTGGAATAATTCCACCCCAATCGCCTGTAGCTTCTTGACGTTCTAAAATCCACTTTTCGGCAGCTTTAATGCCTTCGTTGCGGAATGGCACTAAATTTAAAGTTTCTGCTAACTTAAATCCTTGATCGAGAGTTAAAAATAAATCAGTCCAATTGTTACTGCGGGATAATTCATACTGGACTCGATCAATACTTTCAACATATAGTTCATCTAAATTAATCGTTGGTGCGGTGAGAAAAATAGGTTTGCGATCGCATACAATCAGCAACGGTACAGTACTAGAACGCGCCCAGCTAGACATTTCGTAGATATTGAAGAAAAAAGCTGGGGGTAAAAGCATTATCCAAGGAGGTAGGGAGGGAATGCCACGCCAGTCATAGCAGCCAATCAAGGCGAGGTGCAATTTAGTAAAAATGCGAGTTTTGCTGATGCCGCCTCGTTGGAGAATAAAGTCTCGCGCTTTGATCATCGCTGGATCATTTGCCGATACACCCAGCAGCCTCAACGCCATGTAAGCCTCAACCGAGGTACTTAGTTCTCCACCGTCATCATAAAAAAGTTCCCAGCCCCCATGCTGCCGTTGTTGAGAACGCAGATATGTAATAACTTTGTGCAGAGGTCTAGCTTGGTCTGTTCCCCAAATTTTATGCAGCAGGACAACCTCAGCAGTAATGGTGACATTAGACTCTAACTCTGCCCACCAGTAACCTGCTGGATACTGAGTCGAAAGTAGATATTGTTGACTAGTGGCGATCGCTGCCGCGACTTGATTGACTGTTACCCTGTCTTGTGTTTGCATCAACTAAAGGATAAAGTGTGAAGTATTAATGAAACATACCACGCTCAGTAGATCATCAAAAACAACACTTCGACTGCGCTCAGTGCATCGCTGACAACTGACCCGCGTAGCGTAAAGTAAAATCATGTATTCAATCGGCTTTTTGATGGCTAAAAGAGCCTAAAATTTTAAAGTCTTCCCTTAAGCAGCATCTCCATATAAATCAAGTGAGGTATTAATGAACTGGATTAAAGTTCTTTCTCAAGACGAACTACCACTTAATGAACGCAAAGTAGTAAAAGTTGAACAGCATAATATTTTACTACTTAACCATAATAACCAAATCTATGCAGTAGAAAATTCCTGTCCTCACATGAAGCTACCGATGAAGAAAGGTAAAATTACAGAGGATGGAGCAATTATCTGTCCTTTTCATCGTAGCGCTTTTGACTTGTCCACTGGTAATGTCAAAGAATGGAGTACTTTTCCTCCAGGTATCGGCAAGGTATTGGGTGTAATTTCTCAAGAAAAGCCACTACCAGTTTTTCCTACGCGTCTACAGGAAGGAAGTATTTGGGTGGAGTTGTAATATAGCAGTCCTAAATCATGAACAACAAGATCCCCGACTTCTTTAAGAAGTCGGGGATCTGAGCCTCTCACTTTGCATAGAAATACGGCGCTTAATGAAAGCCTAAAATTTCAGAAATAGCCGCAACAATATCTAAATAAAAGTTACCTTTCACTGCCCGAAATAACTCAAATTTGGAGCCAGGCGCACCAAAAAAAGGTCTGAGAAACCATCCTAACTGCATACCCACAAAGCCATAAAGCAATAACCATGATCTTAAAATAGTGGTGCGGGTTTTTTTGCCAACTTCCTCTTGTTGAGAAAGTAACTGCATTCCTTCATAAAGAAATTTCACACCAAAGATGCCTGTAATGGCAAAAATTAATACATTTAACAGTTTAAAAAATTGATAAGAATCTGGGGTAGTGATCAGAAAAAATAGTGTAACTGGTGCCAAGCTGAATAAAAGCACACTAATTACTGATACCGATGTGAGTAATACAGCAAAATGTTGTTGAATACTGCTTCGAGAACCAAATAAAACACTAAAAAAGAACAAAGTGGGAAAACAAATAATCAGTGTTAACAAATAGAATGCTGGTAACTTAATAGCGCCAGATAAAGCTTGCGCCCAACTGTGAGATGCACCAATAATGATGCCATAGAGTGCAAAGAAAATAGAACTAGAAACAAACAGGGAACTAATTTTATTTTGTAATCTTATTTCTTGACGGATTTCTTCTAAAAATCCCTGGCGATCGCGTAGTAAACTAATTAAGACGTGGAAGTGTCGAATTTTGTAAGATTTTTTTTCTAACATGACAATTTGATATTTATTTGCTGTTATGTAAATTTGGATTTATGAACGAAATCCTAAAAGATAGGTAATAGCTTGAATCACGCTTAAATAAAAATTGCCCTCTCTTTCTCGAAATAATTCAAACACAGAACCAGGTGTACCAAAAAACGGTCTGAGAGTCCATCCTAGTTGACTACCGACAAAAGCATAAAGAAATAACCAAAATTGTAAGATTTTCTTACGGGTTTTGCTACCTTCATCTTCTTGTTCTAAAACTAGATTAGTTGCCTGATATAAAGCAGAAATACCAATAAATCCTGTTAAAGCGAAAATAAATACATTTAATAAAATTAAAAATTGGTAATTATTGGTGGTAATTAAGAAAAATAATGTAATTGGGGCAAAGCTAAATAAAAGAACGCTAGTCACTGAAACCGCAGTTAATACTAAAGCAAAATGTTGACTAAAAGTGCGTTTTGAACCAAAAATTATATTAGCAAAGTACAATGTTGGTAAACAAATTAATAAAGTGATTAAATACAAAGCCGGTAGCTTAATAGCGGAAGCTAAAGCTTGCATCCAGCTATGATATGCTCCAATAATTCCGCCATAAATGGCAATAAATAAAGAACTACAAACCAGCAAAGAAATAATCTTATTTGGTAATCTGATATCTTGACGGATTTCTTCTAAAAATCCCTGGCGATCGCGTAGTAAGCCAATCAGCACAGCAAAGTATTTTATACCTACAGATTTACGTTCCATCATATTATCCTCACACCGTTATGATTCAAGTTTCATCCACATAATCACAGCCAGAACCAAACTTCCAAGCATCAATTAAACGATGCCAATAATATTGTTGTTCTTTTGGTTGGTTCTTAATCCATGTTTCTAGCATTGGGCTTAACCAAAACAAGGCAGTATAAATACTTAAATTACCATAATGCACCATCCAATCGAGTAAACTTGCCAAACCTACCTGGGGAATGATCTTGGTAACTAATCCTGGATGAGAAAAACCAGTTTTTAAAAGTGTTTGTGTTAAAGGCGAAAACTGTACAACATCTTGCAAAAAAGGTTTAAGTACTGGTGTGCCTAGTTGTTGCATTTCTGCAAACACTGCTGCAAGTAGTTGGTTAATCTGATCTGGATCAATCTTTTGATTGACACCAACACTCATCGCTTTTTGAAATAACCAAGTAACAGTCAAACTTGGTTGATAAGGTTGTAGTAGTGCCAATGCTTTTGTAGATACTTGATTTGTTTCTAACGCTTCTTGAATACCCAAAGTTAGGCGCTTAAGGTGACGCACCATCGCCCCAAAACCACCAAAACTCAACGGAGATTGACTACCACTACTATCTCCCACTGGCAGAATACGATTCCAAGGGGTTTTGAGTGGACTTTGGCGATAAGTAGGAAAAAAGCCAAATAACGCCCGTTGAAAATGCAACTGGCTCAGTTCCACACCCTGATATTCTGGTAACAGACACAGATATTCCTCAAATAGTTCTGCTAAACTCAAACGTTGCGGATGTGCATCCATGTAAGTAAACAAGTAAGTAGTTCTACCATCTCTGGCGGGGAAGGCTTCCCAGAAGTATTGACACTGATTCTGTAAAGATGTAAACGATAACAACAAATCGCCTGAGTTATTTTCCGGAAATCCTTGGGCGCAACTTCCCACTACTAGACAAAGGGCATCTGGTTGTTTGCCTTGGCGTGCTTGCCGGGTGATGGGAGAAAAATGTCCCATCGCATCAATTAACAACTCACCTGTAAATTGGTTATTTACTATCACCCCATTGGGATGAATTACTGCCTCAGCAAAGGGTGTTTTTTCTAACAATTCTCCCCCAGCAGCCAAAAATTTGTTCTTTAATGTAGCCAGTAAATAAACTGGATCTACACCAATATTTAAGACATCTTCTACCCAAACTTCCGTGTTATTATTGAAGCTAACTCTTGCTGGATTGTATTGAGTGGCGATCGCTTGTTGCAATTCGGTATCTGTTAGCAAGTTCAATTCCAAAAATACCTCTAACTCTTGGCGGGAAATATTCCACTCTTGCTCTCTTCCTTGCAGAATACCTTTTTCCATCAACGCTACTCGTAGCCCTTGTACCGCTAAGGCACAACCAATTAAAATGCCTAAAGTCCCACCGCAAATAATCACATCCCACTCTACAGAATCTAAAGGCTGCTGACTTGCCTGAATTACTGTAGGTACTGGTGCTGTATTTTCTCTAATAGATGTTAATAGGCGATTGCCTTGGTGCAACCCCCCCAAAACATCACCTGGTAATTGTGAAAGAATTTTTTGAGTTAAGGAACTAGACATAAAACATTAATTCCAGCAAAGTTACTCTTCTTAATCGTATCTTTACTAAACAAAGTTTGAAGTCTAAATGATGTTCGCGTCACATCTCAGTAAAAGACGGATAAAAAATCGGTTCGCTATACCATAATAGAGGAAATTTTTCGAGTCTTTAAACTCAATATTTTCTCAAAAATTTTTGCACTCTTCTTACTCAAACACACCAGCTTTTAGCTTTATGAGGTGGAATAATTTCATACTTTATACTTTATGCTTCAATTAACTCGATTTCATGTCGTAATCTTTAGATAACACCTTGATATCTTTATCAAAAATTCATCAATTATGGTTTGTACTTAAGTAGAGTTTCATGTTAGTTTATATTTAAGCAAATTTTATACTTTACTTTATAATTAATTCATGAAAAATTTATCTAAACACTAAACAGTTAATTGAGTTATTTAGTATTTAGATAATGTTTTCTATTTCCAGGAAATACAGTTTATTTTTAATGAAAATAAATGTACCAAGCGAGAGATGTTTAGTTAAAAGCAGTTCGGTAAAAGTTATCTAGCATCTAAAAACTTTGAAATTAAAGTATAACTAACTACTAATTTTGTAGGATATTACCATGAAAATTGCTTTTATAGTTGGAGGTTTTCCCGTATTATCAGAAACTTTTGTAATTAATCAAGTAATAGGATTAATCGAACGTGGTCATGAGGTTGACATTTATGGTATACCACCAGCTATTGATTCTTCTAAAGTTCATCCAGATGTGGAAAAGTATAACCTGCTGGCTCACACCCATTATCCACCAACAATTTCTAAAAACTATTTATGGCGCATCCTCAAAGGTATAGGATTAATTATTAAAAATTTTCATAAATCTCCTTTGGTTATTCTGCGATCGCTTAACTTGTTTTATGGAAAACGAGCAATTTCTTTGCGGTTGCTGTACTCAGTGATGCAGTTATTAGAAGCTCAACCTTATGATATTATCCACTGCCAGTTCGGGACTTATGGTCTAGAAGGAATGATTTTGCGTGACATTGGGGCTATCCAAGGAAAGTTAATTACTACGTTTCGAGGTTATGATATCAGTCTGTTTATTCAGCAGCGTGGAAAACATGTTTATGACTCCCTATTTGCGAAAGGAGATTTTTTTCTAGCGAATTGCGAGTTTTTTAAGAAAAAAGCCATCAAACTAGGTTGTGATCCCAAAAAAATTGTCGTGCATGGTTCGGGAATAGATAGTAGCCGCTTTCCCTTTCAACTAAGATATCCTCGTCCGGATGGTAAAATCCGTATTGCGACAACTGGTCGTCTTGTTGAAAAAAAAGGGATAGAATATAGCATTCGTGCTGTTGCAAAAGTGTTAAAGATTTATCCAAATGTAGAATATACAATTATTGGCGATGGTTGTTTAAAAGAAGATTTGCAACAGCTAATTAATTCCTTGAATATTGCTAATAAAGTGAAACTTTTGGGTTGGAAAAACCAAGTAGAAATCATTGAAATTCTCAATAATTCTGATATATTTGTGGCTGCCAGCGTTACAGGTAAAGATGGAAACCAAGATGCTCCAGTTAATACTTTAAAAGAAGCAATGGTTATGGGCTTACCAGTTATAGCTACTCTTCATGGTGGTATACCTGAACTTGTTAAAGACGGTATCTCTGGTTTTTTAGTTCCAGAGAAAGATAGCGATGCGATCGCTGAAAAATTAATTTACCTCATCGAGCATCCAGAAATTTGGTCACAAATGGGTCAAGCCGGACGAACTTATGTAGAATCTCACTATGACATGAATAAGCTAAGTGATGAGCTAGTGCAAATTTATCAACAAGTAGTGATGAGTAGCTCACATTATCAAGAACTAGTATTAAATTCAACAGGAAGTTATGAAGCCATAAACTAAATTTTCTAGTTTAACTGAATTAATTGAAAATTATACAAGGAGACTGATTAAGATTATGAACTCATCAGCGATCGCAGCCCCAGAAGTGACAATAATTGTTGCTCCACGGGAGCGTTTTAGTCATAGCCGTGAATCCCTAGAAAGTATTTATGAACATACTAAATACCCTTTTAAATTAATTTATATAGATGGAGGTTCCCCGCGTCACATCAAAGATTATCTAGCACAACAAGCCCAGCAAAAACAATTTCAACTAATACGCACCGATTATTATCTTTCTCCAAACCGCGCTAGAAACCTTGGTCTGCGTCAAGTCACAAGCAAGTATGTTGTTTTCATTGATAATGACGTAGTAGTTAGTCCCGGCTGGCTTCAGCCTCTAGTCGAATGTGCCGAAGAAACAGATGCAATGATAGTTAGCCCTCTAATCTGTCAAGGTACACCTTTGCATGAAGAAGTGCATTGTGCGGGTGGAGAATCTGGAGTTTTAGTGGAAACCAAAGGCGAAACCACAAGACGACGGATAATTGAAAAAATTTATAAGCAAGGTCGCAAAATAGCAGATGTGCGCCCCCAACTGCAACGGCACAAAACCGGATTAGCAGAGTTTCATTGCATGATGGTACGTACAGACTTATTTCAGCAAATTGGTCTTTTAGATGAGGAACTACTGAACACAAAAGAACATGTTGATTTGTGCATATTAGTATCTGAAATTGGTGGTACAGTTTATCTGGAACCTAAATCTCTAATGACTTATGTGACAGGGCAACCATTGGAGTTAACAGATATAAGTTACTATATGTTGCGTTGGAGCGATGCCTGGGAATTAAAAAGTCTCAAACGCTTACGCGACAAGTGGAACCTAACCGAAGATGAGTACTTTAAAAACAAGTACAAACGGTTAGGGTGGAGGCGAAATATGACAATCATCAATCCCCTTGCGCGTAAATTGCCCATCGGTAAGTTTGGCTCACGGGCAACTGGAAAAGTTTTATTTTTTATAGATAAAGCAGTCAACCGTTTTGTGACCACTCGTTATGCTCAAAAGCACTTGCCAAGTCTCCAAAATCAAGACTCATAAAAACTGGCGCAATCTACAATTACAGCATCATCATGTAGTTGATGAGATGCTAACCCACCAAGAATAGTAGCTTACCAAACACGACTTTTATTTAGAAGTTGTAGTAAAAGTAAACTTTATTTTCATAAACAACAACTCCTTGACTCAGCCAAGAATACAAATTTCTCATGAGCGCGATCAAAAATGAAATTTTAGCAAAAAATGAAAAATTTTTGCCTGCCCAAGACTCTAAACCTAGGATGCGGCCTCATCGACGACAGTTCGTCGTAGGGTCAAAAGCCTTTCGCGCCTATGAAGATTGGCAGTCTCATCAACTTGATGCATCTACCTGGGTTTCTTACTGTGCCGAACTCCGTGCTGACTGGGTGAGTGATGCCGATGGTATCGAATGGATGCTTTTGGGACTCGCCGTAGAAACACTTGAATCTCAAGCAGACCCTTTAATAGAAATTGCCCGGACGGCAAGCGCTGATGTACCAGACCTTTACGCTAGCTGGGCAGGTCGCTGGGTCTTAATTGGTCGTAGTGAAATACACATGGACGCTAGTGGCTTGCTAGGCTGCTTTTACGGTACGACATCCAACAAACAAATGTGGGTATCCAGCAGTTCGGTTCTGCTGACTAAAATACTTTCGCCCAATGCTCCGCCCGCAGTAGTTCCTGAAACCTTGCATTATGAAGCCGGAATCTCGTGGTTTCCACCTCCTTATTCCCACTTTGTAGGAATAAGTCGGCTGTTACCGAGCCAAGTTATTGAACTTAAAACAGGCAGTATTAGATCGCGATCGCTGATGCCGCCGATTGATCCTTCTCTTGGCTATGACAAAACTTTAGAGCTTTTTAAAAATAGCTTAATCACAGCACTCAAAAGGCTACCTACTGAAGAAAACGAATTATGGTTGGGGTTGACAGGTGGTATAGACTCACGACTTTTGTTTGCTATAGCCCATTATGCTGGCATTAAGATTATCCCTTTTACCCGTATTAGTGCCAGAATGTCACTTGGCGATCGCTTGCTACCGCCCAAATTGGCACAAGAACTAGGGTACAAACACATCTACCTGCAAAGACAAAAGAGTAATTTTGACCGTCAGCCCTTAGTCACCGAACATACTGGAGGTCATGTATCAGTTGGTGATGCTGAACCCTTTATCCAAAGTGTACGGGATCACCTCAAAGGAATCTCTGTCGGTGGCTGGTGCTTTGAAACAGGCAAAGCACTTTTTCGTGATTTATTACCTGATACTTTTGATGATCCGAAAATTTGCGCTCGACAAATCGCCCAACTATTTGGAGAGCCAGTCGATTCAGTCATGACGCAAAAGATCCGCGATTGGCTAGAATTAATTCAAAAAACCCCACAGGAACACTTAGATTGGCGGGATCGATTTTTTATCGAGCAACGCTTAGGAGGCTGGCAAAGTTCTAAAGAACAGTTATACGACCTGACTAAAGTTGAAAGAGTTCCTATTATCAATGCTGCTCGTAACTATGCACTTCTGCTTGGGTTAGAAGAGTCCTGTCGTATTAATGCCCAGTATCAAATTGATTTGCTTTCTCAAACTGCCCCGACATTGAGTAAGTATCCTTATAACCCGCCTAATAGTTATTTTGGTACTCTGATTGGCTTCAAAGCGATCGCAATTCAATTGGTCAGTAACCCCATATACGTGTATAGAAAATTTGCAGGCAAAGTGCGATGGATAACAAGCAGAATTAAACTTTCTCAAGATTCACTATATTTTTATAGAAAAATTGTAGGTAGGCTGCGATCAAAAAAATAAAAATTACATCACAAAATGAGGGTTTACAATGCCGCCTGAGGTAGTTTATACACCTGAAAGTATGCTTAGGCATCCTAAGCAATTATTTTGGCAAATGTGGCGAGACTTGCTAGCTTCTCGCGAACTCGCTTGGCGATTGATGATCAGAGATCTTAGCGCTCAATATCGTCAATCTTTTTTAGGAATAGCTTGGGCTTTTTTACCGCCCATGATTATGGCCGCTGGTTTTACCCTTGCCAATAAAGCCAATGTTATTAATGTTGGTGCAACAGATTTACCTTATCCGGCTTATGTCATGTTCAGCACAGCATTGTGGCAAACATTTGTTGAGGCTTTAAACGGGCCAGTGCAAGCCGTGACAGTAGCAAAACCCATGTTAGCCAGAGTTAACTTTCCGCGAGAGGCACTGATTTTAGCAAAGGTAGGCGAAGTATTTTTTAACTTTGCTGTCAAGCTAATTTTAATCATAGCGTTGTTTATCTGGTTTCGTATTCCCATCACTTGGACAGTAATTTTAACTCCAGTACCGTTAGTTAATTTAATTTTGTTGGGAACGTTTCTTGGAGTTTTATTAGCTCCTTTGGGGGTGTTATATCAAGATATATCTAAAGGACTAACTTTAATTACAGGTTTTTGGTTATTTTTGACTCCTGTAGTTTATCCAGTTCCCAGAGATGGAACTTTTGGGTTTTTAGTCCAAATGAATCCTGTCACTCCTCTTTTGGTAACAGCACGAGATTTAGCCACAACAGGAGTAGTATCAGATCCTAATCGTTTTTGGTTAGTAAGTGCCATTACTCTAGTAGGGTTACTATTAACCTGGATTGCATTTCGTCTGGCGATGCCTTTTGTGGTTGAGAGAGTTAGTTCTTAATAATGACTAAATTAATAGATCAAAAAATTTCTGTTCAGCCTCAAGATACTGAAGTATTTGTTTCAGTCGATAACGTTTCTAAAAAATTTTGTAGAGACTTAAAGAGTTCTTTATTCTATGGTGTTCAAGATATTGCCACAGAGTTAGTAGGAAGTAACAGAAAAAGTGATACTTTGCGTCCAAAGGAGTTTTGGGCACTTAAAGATGTGAGCTTTCAATTGCGGCGTGGAGAAGCTATAGGGTTAGTAGGCTCAAACGGTGCTGGAAAAAGTACCCTATTACGTATTATTAGTGGCTTAATTAAACCTGATACTGGCTCTGTAAAAGTTAAAGGCAAGCTGGCTCCATTAATTGCTCTGGGGGCAGGGTTCAACCCCATATTGACAGGACGAGAAAATATATATGCCAATATGTCAATTCTGGGTCTAGCCACTAAAGAAATCAAAGAAAGATTTCAAGATGTGATAGATTTTTCCGGAATTGGAGATGCGATTGATGCACCAGTACAAACTTATAGTTCTGGGATGGCAGCTAGACTGGGATTTGCTTGTGCAGTGTATATAGAACCAGATGTTTTACTAATTGATGAAGTATTGGCTGTAGGAGATATAAAATTTAGGATGAAGTGCCATAAGAAGTTGGCTCAACTTCGAGAGAATGGCACGGCTTTTGTGTTAGTTTCTCATAATGCTCATAGCATCCTCAATGTATGTAAATCTTCAATTTATTTATCAAAAGGTCAGTTAATTACTTATGGTGAAACCGAATTAGTAATTCGGAAATATGAAGAAGACCTGTGTCTCAATGGCGCAGAGAGTGCTTTAGGAAGAATGGTTCTGCCCGAAAAGTCTGAAGCAGAAAGTATGGGTTTAGATTTTACCTCTGTATTTTTTAGAGATGAGCAAGGAAAGTCTCTAGAAACATTATTTTCAGGTGAACCTGCTTCTTTATGTGTCGAATGTAAAGCTCATCAAAAAATTGATCAAGCCAATTTAAGCGTTTTAGTAACAGCTTTATCAGGGGAAAATGATCGAGTTTTGCATCTAACTACTGCTAGTGATAATGAAGAACTTACAATATTACCCGGTAAATCTGAGATTCAAATGTATATGCCTTACTGTTCTTTAATACCTGGTGTATACAGCGCCAAAATTTATATTCGCAGGGGTGTACAGTCATTTGATATGATTGAATCTTTTAGATTTACTGTCAAAACCAACAAGACTGTCAGTAGGTGTTTATTCTATCAACCACGTACATGGAAAGTTATTAGTAGTTGATTACTTAGTACGTTCTCACCTCAATAAATAAAGGCTTTCAAGATGAGCCAACCTCTACTTAGCATTATTATTCCTACCCACAACCGACCTCATCTAATAGCTCACGCTGTCCAAAGTGCCCTTGAGCAAACTATGGATGATTTAGAGGTCATCGTTGTTGATGACGCTTCAAGAGAGCCAATAGACTTACCAAGTCATCCTCGACTCAGGACAATTCGTTTATCACAGCCTCATGGTGGTGCGGGAACTCGTAACGTTGGTCTTGAAGCCGCCCTCGGTCGATGGGTAACATTCTTAGATGATGATGACCGACTTTTGCCCCACATGGCGGCTGTGTCCCTAGAAGCGCTGTCTCAGACCACTTTACCAGCACCAGTAGCAGTAATATCGGGCTTGGAAAAAGTAAACTCTCAAGGTCAAGTCCTAGAAACACGCCTTCCTCCACCACAGCGTCTGTGTGGCGCTCACTTTTCTTTAGAAGAACTGGAACCAGGAAAATCTTACAACACCAAGCAAACCCTGGTCGTAGAACGTGAAGTGCTTCATAAGATTGGTGGTTGGGATAGCTCATTTCGCTCTCGTGTCCACTCCGAACTCTTTTTGCGACTCAATCCGGCTTGTTCAATTATTGGTCTACCCATTGTTACTTATCAACTGTATACTCACGAGGGAGAAAGAGTTTCACGCAATCCTATACTTCGTCAAGAAAGCTTTCTACAACTTGTGCGTAAGTACGAATCACTTTTTAAAGCGCATCCGAAGATGTTTGCCCAGTTAGTCTATGACCACGCTTTCATCTCTTATAAAATTGGTCAAAAACGTGCTGCTTTCTTCAATTTATGCTGGGCAATGCAAATAGATCCATTTTATATATTTCCTCGCATCGCATCTAGGTTTTATCGGTCAGGATTGAAAAAGTTATCAGGTGCATACAAGATATAAGCGCTTTGCTTGTTGATTTTACTTGCTGTACAAATGAAGTTGATAATTTGCCAGTAAATTTAATCTTTCATGCAGGCATTAATGTAGAAATCTTGTTTACATCCTATTTAGGATTCCTGAATATATGCCTAAATTAGTTTCAGTAATTATACCCTGTTTCAATGCAGAAAAATGGGTAGCAGAAGCAATTGATAGTTGTTTAAAACAGACTTATTCTGATATCGAAATCATTGTCATTGATGATGGTTCTACAGACAATTCTTTAGAGATTATCAAAAGTTATGGTAATCAAATCATCTGGCAAACTTTACTTCATAAAGGAGGAAATTATGCCAGAAATAGAGGCTTATACTTAGCGAAAGGAGAATATATCCAGTATTTAGACGCAGATGATTATATCTTACCCGAAAAAATAGAACGACAAGTCAATTTCTTAGAAGCAACAGATGCAGATGTTGTTTATGGTGATTGGAGACATCAACGTCATTTACCTAATGGTTCAATTTTCTTAGGTAAGATCGAAATTTCTGAGATGCAAACAGATATCTTAGCTTCTTTACTAGCTAACTGGTGGGTTGCTCTTGCTGCTTTTCTTTATAAAAGAACCGCAGTAGAAAATAGTGATGGATGGGATGAAACCTTACCTGCGGCTCAGGACAGGGATTTTCTATTATCAGTAGTAATGAATAATCACAAGGTTGTATACCAATCTGGCTGTTATTCAATTTATAGAAGATACGGTTCTGTAACAGTTTCGACATCTTCTAAAAGCCGTTGGTTAAAAAGCCATTATTTAGTATTAGAAAAGGTAGAGAGGAAATTACTACAGAATAATCAACTTTCAATGCAGTATCGCCATGCTCTAGCCAAATCATATTTTGAACTCGCGAGAGAGTCTTTATCTATTGACTACTCACAATATTTAAGCTTTTTAGAAGAGACTTTAGCTTTATTTCCAGAGTTTAAAGCCAACAGCAAAAGGCCAGTGTATAAGCTTGTGCAAGACATTCTAGGTTTTCGACGAGCTGAAAGAATTGCCTGTCAAATTTTACTAGTGAAGCGATTTATTTATTCAAGTTTTGTTCATTCAAGAGGACAACTTAGTATTACATCTTAATATAGTTGCAGCTAATATTTACTGCTATTTAGCTAGATTGATTACTGTAAGCGATCGCTATCTCAAATTTCTCATCTATCAGCAACTTCAAACAGATGTTAGGATGCAATCATATTGATACCATCCTTACAAATTATGAAAAAGCAATTCACTTTATATCAATTTAATACCACAAATTTGTGGAAGTTTTTTCAATTGGGTATGTTCATATTAGTATTGAGCATACCTTTGTTACTGCACATAGATCCTGCCTCGGCACAAGAATCTGTAAATACAAATGCTTTTAATCCCCAAATGCTTTTACGGAATGCTTTGCAGTGGATTGATAGCCTTGGCGCGGTGGGAGCTTTAGCCTTTATTGGTCTTTATATTATTGCTACTGTTGCTTTTTTACCAGGCTCAATTTTGACTTTGGGTGCTGGTGTTATTTTTGGCGTAGTTTGGGGTTCTGTTTACGTGTTTATTGGTGCAACTCTAGGAGCTACTGCTGCTTTTCTTGTGGGACGTTATTTAGCAAGGAGTTGGGTTGCTAACAAAATTGCAGGTAACAAAAAGTTTGCTGCTATTGACCAAGCAGTCGGTACAGAAGGATTAAAAATTGTTTTATTAACGCGACTTTCCCCAGTATTTCCCTTCAATTTATTGAATTACGCCTTTGGAATCACCGGAGTTTCACTCAAAGACTACTTTATTGGCTCTGTAGGGATGATTCCTGGAACTATAATGTACGTTTATATTGGTTCACTGGCTGGTAATCTGGCCATGATTGGTACAGAAGCTCAACCCAGCAACCCCACTATACAATGGGCAATTCGGATTGTCGGTTTGATCGCCACGATCGCAGTTACAGTTTATGTTACGCGTATTGCTCAAAAAGCTCTAGAAGATGAAGTAATTAAAAGTTAAATACCTAAAAAAACACCCATCAGCTAACTGTGACATTTTCCATTCTCCAAAGAGGTATAGTCGGATGTCCAATGCAGAGCGAGTCATAGTCCGCCCAGTAGATGAATATAATCAAAAATTGGTTTCTAATGTCCATCCGCCTAATTGGGTAAATCCCCAGCCTGCTGATTGTTACGACTTGGTGGTAATTGGTGCTGGAACGGCGGGATTAGTTGTAGCTGCTGGTGCTGCGGGACTGGATTTAGGCTTAAAAGTAGCCTTGATTGAAAAGCATCTTATGGGTGGAGATTGCTTGAATGTTGGTTGCGTACCATCTAAAACTGTGATTCGCTCGGCTCGCGTAGTTGGTGAAATCTGGGATGCCAAAAATTTGGGAATTAATATTCCTCAACAAATTGATGTTGATTTTCCTGCTGTGATGGCGCGGATGCGACGGGTAAGATCTGGTATTAGCCATAATGACTCGGCTGAACGTTTTCAATCTCTGGGAGTAGATGTTTTTTTGGGTAGCGGTAAATTTGCCGGTCAGAATACCGTAGAAGTTGACGGCAAAATTCTTAAGTTTAAAAAAGCAGTAATTGCTACTGGAGCCAGAGCCGCACGGCTTTCAATTCCTGGAATCGAAGAGGCAGGATATCTAACTAATGAAACAGTATTTTCCCTCATCCAGCGACCGGAACGATTGGCGGTAATTGGTGGCGGCCCTATCGGTTGCGAATTGGCTCAGGCTTTTCGGCGGTTGGGTTGTGAGGTGGTACTTTTTCATAGTGGTTCTCACCTCTTGAATAAAGAAGATGCTGATGCTGCGGAAATTGTCCAAAATGTCTTGGTTCAAGAAGGAATACGCTTGGTATTAAATTGTCAGTTGCAAGAGGTAGCAACTGTCACCGAAGGCAAGCGACTTTATTTTTCTGTGAATGGTCATCGAGATTCTATAACTGTAGATGAGATTTTAGTGGGTGCGGGACGTGCGCCAAATGTGGAAGGACTAAATTTAGAAGTTGTAGGAGTAGAGTACGACCAACGTCAAGGCGTGAAGGTCAATGATTACCTGCAAACCACGAATCCCAGAATTTATGCTGCTGGTGATATCTGCATGAATTGGAAGTTTACCCATGCAGCCGATGCCGCAGCGCGAATTGTCATTAAGAATACGCTGTTTTCTCCTTTTGGTTTGGGACGCTCTAAATTGAGTGACCTAGTGATGCCGTGGGTAACATATACTGACCCCGAAATTGCTCATGTGGGAATGTACGAACACCAAGCGCAGAAAATGGGTATTGATGTAACTACAATTAAAATTCCTTTTAGTAGTGTAGATCGAGCGATCACAGATAATGAAGAGTCAGGATTTGTCAAAATTCACCACAAAAAAGGATCTGATGAAATTATCGGTGCAACTATAGTCGCCGCTCATGCAGGCGAGATGATTTCAGAAGTGACTACAGCAATTGTCAATAAAATCGGTTTGAGTA
The DNA here is from genome assembly GCF_029953635.1 of Halotia branconii CENA392. NCBI lineage: Bacteria > Bacillati > Cyanobacteriota > Cyanophyceae > Nostocales > Nodulariaceae > Halotia > Halotia branconii. The sequence goes on from NZ_CP124543.1 coordinate 6,666,683, forward strand.
AATTAAGCAGTGTAATTCATCCTTATCCAACTCAAGCTGAAGCAATTAAAAAGGCGGCAGACGCTTATCGGCGTACACTGTTGACACCTCGTACTAAAAAATTATTAGGATTTTTGACGAAGCTTTCTTGATAATTTTTAATAATATTTAAGTAGCAGATTTAGCTAATAAATAGGACTACACTCTATTTAAAAAATCTGGCGTTGCTGATTGATGGGATAAATTTTGTTTCGCGCAAAGGCGCAAAGGCGCAAAAAATTAATCTTTAGTCTTGGTAAAACATCTTAATTCATCCCATATTTATGCAACGCCAAAAATCTTTTTTAGTTATGTAACTTTTGCATACTTAAATAAGTCATTAAAAATACAGCAGATTTCAAGTTGGTGAGACAAAAAAATACTTCACCCGCCTTATTAAGGGAGGTGTACTTCATTTACTTGCAAAGTGCTTTATTTTCTATTTAATAGGAATATGATTTTTTCCAGTAACGCAACATACTTTGTTACTAGGAAAATAAATTTAATCTATGGCATTATAAAATGTTTTCTATAAATCGTACCTTCGTAGTAGTTTTACCAGTTGTCAGCTTAGGAATATTAACTGCCTGTGCTAGAGATCATAGCGAAGCTACAATCGCTAACGAGTTACTAAGATCTAAACCGAATATGATACTTAATGTTAAACGTCAAGCAGGTAACTGTCCTGAAACTATTGGAATTTGGACTTTCTTACTTCCTTTTGAAGGTGGTGCAGAACATACAGCTGTGGCTGATATGAGGAATGCAAAGTTAGTATCCTCAGGCAAAAAATTTGTGGAATATGAATCAATGCTCCGTAACTCCCATGCATCTTGTATTGGCAGCGCTCATACCATTTCACGAAATTATTGATACAAATTACTTTTCTTACTCCCCCTACCTCCCCTGCTTCCCCTGCTTGCCCAAATGTATCAACTTTAAAGTGAAACGGTATCAGTCGCAGAGGCCGCCTGTATACAATTTTCGGTTTCGCAATGGAAAAGTTTACTTTCGTGTGGATTTCAACAAAGCAACATTAAATACCGAAATTACGTATCAAGGAATAGGTGGTTATCGCCCTTATGTGCGTTGGATAGCTGTAGAATAGTTTAAAAATAAGTTAATTCATTAACTTTCAGGCAAAAAGACTTAAATTTTGATCTTAATAGCTTTATTGTTAAAAATTATTTTACAAAATAAAGTCAGGAAAATTACAAGTTTGACGTTTCCTATTCCCACTTTCCCCTAGACTAATGGCAGCAAACTTGTTCAAACTGGCTGAGGAAAGTAGACTTTGACTGAGACGAACAATTTAAACTCTATTCTTCATAATGTCACCCGTAGAGAACTGCGGGATTTAGTGCGGACTCAGTTGCAAATGTTGTTAGAGGCAGGAGACTTGCAGGGAGCAAAAGCTATTCTTGTGCCTGTGCAGCCTGCGGATATTGCTGAGGCAATTGAAGGATTGCCAGAAGCAATGCACGCTTTGGCTTTTCGCTTGCTTTCTAAGACTGAAGCGATTGAGGTTTATGAATATCTTGATTACAGTGTTCAAGAACATTTAATTACAGAACTCAAAAGTCAGGATGTTCGAGACATTGTAGATAAAATGTCACCGGATGACCGAGCTAGGTTATTTGACGAATTACCAGCAAAAGTTGTCAATCGTTTGTTAGAGCAACTGAGTCCAGGAGAACGTGAAGCTACAGCCCAACTTTTGGGTTATGAAGCTGATACTGCTGGGCGAATCATGACACCAGAGGTGATCTCTTTAAAGGAAAATTTTACAGTTGGTGTTGCTTTAGAACGGATTCGCACCCTTGCTAATGCTAGCGAGATGATTTATTACCTCTACGTTACTGATAGTGCGAGGCAATTGACTGGGATGTTATCACTACGAGATTTGGTGACATCTCAGCCAGATGAACCAATTGGCGAAATTATGACTCGTGATGTGGTATATGTCCATACAGATACAGACCAAGAAGAAGTAGCTAGATTAATCCAAAGATATGACTTTTTGGCTGTACCAGTTGTAGATCGAGAACACCGTTTAGTAGGTATTGTCACCGTCGATGATGTAATTGATATTCTGCAACAAGAAACTACTGAAGATATCTACGCTTTAGGTGGTGGTGTGCAGTCTGATGGTGACAATTATTTTCAGATGAATTTATTGCAAGTTGCCCGCAAGCGTGTTGTCTGGTTATTTGTTTTACTGATTACTAATACAATTACTGGCACAATTATTAAGTCACAAGAGGATATTTTGGCAAAAGTGGTAACACTAACAGCATTTATTCCTTTGTTGACAGGTACGGGCGGTAATGTAGGCGCTCAGTCTTCGACAGTGGTAATTCGGGGGATGAACACCGATGAGATCCGATCGCTTGGTGCATTGCAAGTGGTAGGGCGCGAAGCGATCGCTGGGGCTTTATTAGGAGGAATGTTAGGCACAATCGCTACTGTCTGGGCTTACTTTTTGCAAGGACGGATAGAAGTAGCGATCGCAGTAGGCGTTAGTTTAGTAGCTATTTCTGTTTTAGCTTCTATTTCTGGTTCCGCACTACCATTTTTGTTCCGTTTTTTGCGTTTAGATCCAGCTTTAATGTCAGCGCCGTTTATTACTACAGCCGTTGACGTACTTGGCGTTTTGATTTACTTTAATTTGGCGCGGGTAATTTTAAACTTATGAGTTATCAGTTGTGAGTGGTGAGTTGCGAGTTAAATATTTTTTAATTTAATACTCCTCACTCCTCACTGCTAATTTTTACAAATCTGAGGCAGTATCTGGTGCAACAACTTCACCAGTTCCCAACTCCAGTATCATGTCCTGGTAAGTAATCAATTCACTAAGTTCTTTAACTTGTAAATTCATCTCTTCACAAGCCTGCCGCAATTCTCGTGAGAACTTATTAAGATCGTCACCGTAGCCACATTGATAAGCAGCAGTTTCAATTCCCTGCTTGGCATTTGCTCTAGCACAATCTACTAGTTCTGTGCCATGCAATGGTTTTGCAGATGCCATAGTTCGTAATTATTTATTAGGTGTGCGTCGATAGCTAGATTAGCAACTGTTCAGTATTAACGCATCCCCCTGATGGATGAATAAAAAAGTAAAGTGAGAAATTAAAAGTAAAAATTCCTCACTTCTAATTCCTAACTCTTCATTTTTAACTATTAATTTTTGACTCAACCGTTAATTATTTCTCCACCATTGGGATGTAAAACTTGACCAGACATATAAGAAGCATCATCAGAAGCTAAAAACACATAGCTAGGCGCAACTTCTTCTGGTTGTCCGGCTCGTTGCATCGGCACTTGTTTCCCAAAAGTTTCCACTTTCTCTTCGGGAAAAGTTGAGGGAATTAAAGGTGTCCAAATTGGCCCCGGTGCTACAGCATTTACCCGAATCCCTTTGCTGACTAAATTTTGTGACAAAGAGCGAGTAAAAGCTACAATTGCACCTTTTGTAGAAGAATAATCAAGTAGCTGCTGATTGCCTTTATAAGCTGTAACTGATGTAGTATTAACTATGGTGCTGCCTTTTTGTAAATGTTTTAATGCTGCTTTAGTCATAAAAAACATAGAGAAAATGTTAGTACTGAACGTACGTTCTAACTGTTCTTTACTAATATCTTCAATGCTTTTTTGGGGATGCTGTTCGGCAGCATTATTGACGAGAATATCTAGTTTACCAAACTCATCTACCGTTTGCTGTACAGCTTGTTGACAAAAAGCTTCTTCGGTGATGTCGCCTGCTATGGCTAACGCCCGACGACCTTGTTTTTCTACTAAATTTTTGGTTTCTTTAGCATCGTCATGTTCGTTAAGGTAAACGATCGCTACATTAGCACCTTCTTTAGCGAATGCGATCGCCACAGCACGACCAATACCACTATCTCCACCCGTAATTAATGCTACTTTATCTTGCAACTTGCCACTACCCTGATACTGAGCATCATCTGCTTTTGGTTTTGGCTGCATTTTTGATTCTACACCAGGTGGTTTTTGTTCCTGTGGTGGCTGTAATTTTTCTTTGTCTGATGCTGGCATAAAATTTTTCCTAGAAATTGGCTAGAAAGTTGAAAATTCAGCTGAAAGGAAGCAAAAAGTCTTGATTTTTTCTTTTGCTTTTTTCCAAAAAGAAACCTTGGATCGATCTATTCAACCCAAGGTTGGCTTGTTAGTTTTGCTCTTACTTGCCAATAGCAAGTTTAGGCATTTTTTACCCCGGATATTAGCCAAATAAGCAGTTGTTAGCAATTGCTTATGACTGACCTTGTTTCTCCCCACACTTGACACACGCTCTTAATCTGACCACGAAAAACAAGTACACAACTCTCTTTTTTTGATGAAGGAATTATCCCTTTCATCTGCTTTCAAGTTAACTATTTATCTTACTAGTGTTAATCACTCTGGGGATGGAAACGAATGACGAGTTATCTCAGTCTGAAGGCATAAATTAACTAATACTCTTGATATGGTATTTAGTCACTGTTTTGGTATTCCAGTGGCTAGACGCAGCAACCTACATCTTAAGTTATATTCTTATATATTTATGATTCGGTGCTAATTAATAAATTTCGTAAAAAATAAAAGCGATCGCTTTTCCAATCACCACCTTTTTTTCGTCCTAAATAACCTGTTAAGGGTGAGGAAAGTTCAATCAAAATTTCGTGCATTTCTGCTGTTTTTAACGACTGTGGTGGATTGTCATAAATATACACTACATGAAGGGCATCCACTCCGACATCGATATCACCTGTTTTTTCTAAATGCTTTTTGACAAGTTGAATGATGTGCGATCGCAACTTTATAGATTGTTCAACTTTATCGATGTAAGTATTAAGTTTATCTTCTGCTGAACCAAAAGGAGCTTGTTGCAAATACTCTTTCATTTCTAACAAATTAATAGAATTTTTGTAGTGTGCTTGCAGCTCAACTAATTTTTGTAGTGTTTCAGGACTAATAACATTCATTTGATTTTCGGTAGCTGTTCTTAAAGCGTAAAAATTTAGTTCTCCAGCGGCTACAATTAATTTAATTGAATTGTCATACTGAAATTTACCAAGATGGTTCATACCTATTTTTAGTAGTTGTGCAGGTGTACCATCATTAACCTTTTCAGTTTTAGTCGCCTTGCACTCTCCTACTATTGCATAAGGTTGTTCGGTGTAAAAATCCATGCCTCCTGCACCACCAGTTCCATCTGGATCTAAACCTGAACCTGTAAAGCCCAATTTTAGTAATCCTCTACGAACTAATTTTTCAAATGCATGTCCATCGCTAGAGTTCCCAACTTCAGCAATTTTTTGAATCCAAGGTAAGTCTAAATCTAATGGATTTGTTGGTTGTTCATTACTCCAACCTAAAAATAATTTGATATCGTGGTCTAATTCTTTAGCTGCTGAATTTATATTGGCTAATTGTGATACTTGACTCTGCAATTCTTCTAATTCAGGATGCAGCGGTGGCTGTCTGTTTTCTAATTGTTGCTTGCGTTGGGCGAAGGTGTGATCGTTTAATACTGGCTTTTCTTCAGAAACCGTTAAAGAACTAGGTAAACTAACAAATTTGCCTAGCTTTTCTTGAATGTTTGTATTAACTGATATTTCTTGTAACTGAGGTAATTGATAGACACGCAAATAAGCCAGGAAAAGATGCTTTTGTTGCTGTAGTATCTCCTTTAGCAATTTTGGTGTCCATATTGTTAGTTGAGACAAAATCTCTAATGGCTGAGTTTCGTCTAAAATTTGGCAAAATTCACACTTAGCCCAAGCTTTAATCAAAACTGAAGAGTCCGCAGGATAAATTACAAATCTCTGTCCAGGACGAATAAACATCTTGGGTAAAGCTGCAATTGTTCGTCCCTGTATTAAGGCTTCAATATCAGGGACGGATAGACACAGTGCTGTTGGAATTGAGAACAGCTGATTCATTTCTAGTTAGCTATAGGTTTAGTTCAATATAATCGGCAGCAGCAACATTTTGAGGAATACTAATAGGTAATCCATCATCAGTTAAATTAGTAGGTTCTTGACCAGAGGGATCGCTGAGAATTTCTCGAATCAAAGGATTGTTAATTGCTAGTTGCTTTTGCTCAATAAAATCAAAAATCTGTTCTTCTTTCAGTTCATAGCTTTCACGATTATAGTAAACAAATACTATCGCTAACAGAGGTTTAATGTCTTGGTTTTGCAAGCTTACCCATTCTCCACCCTTGTCTTTCAACAGGGTTTTCAAATACTGTCTAGCTAATGTTGCTTTTGAACTAATATTTTTTGAACGTACCAAGCAGCCGCGAGTTAAATTAAACTTTCTATAATCGATTAGTCGTCCTAAAGCAGCACCGATAACCGTGTAGTTTTGCTGAACTACATCTACTCCAATCCTCACTTTTTTATTATTGCCAATAATTTTAAAATCCATAAAGCCATTATTTGCTGCACTTGGCTCTACCTCTTCAATTGATTCAATTGTTACTCCCTCTACAGTTTCACCTATTAAACTATTGAAAGCCAGCCAAAGAGCATCAGCAATTGTTGTTTCTTCTTCCATTAATGAATCAATAGAAGCTTCTACATTTGCTAATTCATTATCGAAGTATGGTTTAACCGGATGGATAGTTGTAGATGTCCATCTAGCTGTAGTATCTGTAGAATTTGTTTCTGGTTTCGTAGACTCATTAGGTACAAAATTTTCTGCACACCATTTCAAAACTGATCTAACAGTTGGTCTACTCTTACCAAGTTCTCTGAGTTTAATTTCATCAAATGGGTAAAGAGGATGAGGTGGAGTTTGTTGATGTTCCTCATAGAAGTCTTGTAACCATTGACTAACCAAAGCAACGATATTATCAGAATTGAGGAAGCTTAATTTTATAGGCTGTCTGTCAGCTTGATCACTTACTAATCTATCTATAACTGCTTCCGCTTCTGGTAAAGCTTTGATTTGATCTTCCCATGTGCGAGGATACATTGCTAACAACAGAACACCTTGTTTAAGACTGTTATATAAATCCTTAACTAAACTAGCAATAACTTGTGCTGCTAAAAATCCATTATCAGCAGCATCTGCAATATCTAATTCGTCAAAACAAATAACTGGAACTCTATAATGACTAGTGATATCTAGAATTTGACGAACAGTGCTTAAAGCTTCAGCTTCTCTATCCTCACTTTTAGGATTTGGTAGTCCCATTCCTTCAGCTTGTGTTTGTGTTAGTTCTAAGCCAGATAGCCAGTAGGTGGCAAAGTTAGCGTGGACTGTAGAAAGTGTCCACAAAATTGCTTTCACTATATAAGGGTTGGTTATTTCAGGCTTGACTTGCAGAACAACTTCTGTCAATTTATCTATCAAACTAGTTGAGTATTTGCTTAACCAACTGGGATACATACTAATATACTGTTGTGGCGTATAGTTCCATTGCTTTGCTTCGTTAATTAAAGCTGCTGCTATCTCTTGCCATTGCATTAAATTTTGGCTCCCAGATGCTCTAAGGCTAGAGGCAACTGTTTGGAGAAATTGATATTTAATTTGATTGAGATTGTCATACTTACTCATATAAATAAATAAGCTGCCATTTTCTGCCTTTAGTCGGTGACGAATCCGGCTAATAATATGGCTTTTACCTAACCCTTTTTCTGCTGTAATTGTGATACCTACAGTTTCGCGTTTTCCTGTACGAACTTTCTCAACAGCATCAAAAACTGTATTAGAAACATGAGCATTAATTAATGGCACATCAGGGAAACTTTTTCCCCATATTTGCTGTGGTCTGACTACAATATGCCCAGCAAAAGGGTTTTGATTTTGAATCAGTTCATCAATGGTAGATGTGGTATTAATCATAATTTTATGAAGTTAATATGTGAAGATTCAAATAAGGTTTAAGGTTTTAAACGTGTGGCGTAGCAGCGTAATCCATCTAGTTCTGTAGTTACCGAATCTTCAATTTTGTCAGGTGCGCTGTCTTCTACACTTCCTCCTTGTAATTGCAAAATATCGTTAGCTTGCATTTCTAAGAGCAAATCATTAAAATTTGTACGACTTACCTGATCGCCTATTGTTCTCCTAATACGATAAATTGGTACTAGATTATTAAAGTTGTATTCATAGTTCAACTTGTCGTAGACTTCCAATGCCGCAGATTTAAACTCGTCGTAAGATGCAATTCCTTTGGAAAGATCTGTTAACACACCTTTCCCATTAACAGGTACATTTGCACTAGTTACTGCAATATCTATATGACTAATCCATTTAATCAAGGCATTCGCCGCCCAAGTTCCGACAATAGTCCCTTCAAATTTAAAATTGCCACTTTTCAAACCATCACCCAGTACCTCTAAACCCTTGGGAGATGTCAGAGTATATCCTTTATTAGAAATTGCGATCGCGCCTTGTTGCTGTAATTCTTCTAATACACCTTGATAGTCTGCTATCTTTTTGCCTTTAGATATAATTCGCTTGGTTAGTTGACCTTTTTTTACTTCCTGCTGTGTTCCTCCCAAGTCCCATAAAGCTAGTAAAAGACGAGTTTGAGTTTGGACTGTATTTTTTGATGACATATTGGGTATATTTTTTGACTATAAAATATTGCAACTGTATATTTGTAAATTATTTAGACCGGATAAATAACCGGGAAATTGCTGAATATCTCAACGTTATAGTGGGACTGATTTATAAAAAATAAACGACACCTTAATTTAGTGTCGTCTAGATCAAAAAGTTTACATAAATATAGAATTACAATAATATTCCTCCATCTACAATAACCTCTATAACAAGGGGAGTTGGGGAAATTTAGGACTTACACAAAAATGGCTAACAAGCTTAATTTATCGAACCGCCAAGACACCAAGAACGCCAAGAATTAGTAGAACGTGCGTAAGTCCTAAAATCAACGAAATTCAAAGAACTGTATTGAGTTTAATTCTTGAAGATTGATCTAACACTGCTTATTCAAAAGCAAACTTATCAATAAAAAGCTCTATTAAAATTATGATTTCATCGCCAAAATTTCTTGCGCCTTCATAATATTTTGACGCACAGATTGAGCCGAAGTATGCAAAGCTTCTGTTTCACTATCACTAAGATTTAATTCCAAGACATTCTCAATTCCACCGCAACCCAAACGACAAGGAACACCAATTACAACATCTTCTAAACCATATTCGCCTTGCAGATATGTCGCGGTAGGCAATAACCGTGACTGATTCAACAAAATCGATTCTACCATCACACTTGTAGCAGAAGCCGGGGCAAAAAATGCTCCACCCGTCTGCATTAATTCCACAATTTCCGCGCCACCATTGCGGGTTCTCTGCACCAAGCGTTCAATTGTGGCTACATCCAACAATTCTGTAATCGGAATGCCGTTGACAGTGGCATAACGAGACAAGGGAACCATTAAATCGCCGTGGCTACCCAATACCATCGCCTTAACATCAGCAGGTAACACCCCTAATTCTAGAGCGATGAAGGTTTCAAAGCGGGCAGAATCTAACACCCCAGCCATACCCATAATTCGCTCTCGTGGCAAACCTGTAGCTTGCCAAGCTAAATAAGTCATCACATCCAAGGGATTCGTGACGACTATAAAAATAGCATGGGGAGAACAGGCGATCGCATTTTTTGCTGCTTCTACAACAATCTTGGCATTGGTTTTTAGCAAGTCATCCCGACTCATCCCTGGTTTACGGGGAAGTCCAGCGGTAATCACCACGATTTGGGAACCAGATGTATCAGCATAATTGTTTGTACCGACAATCTGGCGATTATGTAATTCAATTCCCCTAGCTTCCATCAAATCTAGTGCCAAACCTTGGGGCATTCCTTCAACGATATCCAGCAAAACCACATCTGCCAGATTTTTCTCTGCAATACGTTGGGCTAGTGTACTACCAACTCTACCAGCGCCAACAATAGTTACACGAGGTAAACGACACAGAATCGGGGAGTCAGAGGAAGAAATCATATTATGGGAATGCTTTCATGACTTAATGGTATGTCAAGTTTAAACTGATGGATGAATCAGTTTGTAGTAAAGACTTTAGTCCTGATTTTTTTAAAGAATGTGGATTAAATAAAGTGCAAAACTTGGTTTAAAGACTTTTAAATGCCAAGCTAGCCGATAAGCAAGAATTGTAAGTTAATAAATCCACGTTCCTAAGACGCTCTTAACGTCGCTACCGCTGCGCTCTGAAGTTATGCCGCAACCTTTACGTTAATCGCTCATGGGGAAAACCACGCCAGTTCCTATAAGTTGGCGGCACTTCCTACAAGTCGGGGAACCCGCCCAACGGAGTGCCTTGGAAACCCGCAAGGGCGGACTGGCTCCCCAAGACCCTACAGGTGACGCGACGCTCCTGCGTCGCTACCGCTTCGCTATCGCAAGCTCGCTACCGCTACGCTCTAAGCGCAGCTATGCCGTAGGCTTTACAGCAGTTGCTACCCTGCGGGTACTCCTTCGGAGAACTCGCAGAGTAGCCGCAGAAGCGTCTACAAGTCGGTAAACCCGCCCAACGCACTGCTTCACCGCGCTAACTCACTACAAACCTTAAAACAGAAGACTACTTAAATTCTTCAAGTTGATCTAAGCGTAACCAAATATTTGGTGTAGGCACTTTTCCAAACTTCACAAGGGCGTAATCATCTTTAACATCTACAATTTCGCCCTGACTTTCAAACAAATACGCAGGAAAGCGATTATCACTGGCTTTTGCTTCTGTACTATTTTCCAGTTTGTCGCGGACAGCGCGAACCATATCTCCTTTTTTGACTGCCATGAGTTGTCCTCTAAAAATTTGTAGATTGTTTTCATAGAGGATCTTAGCTCGTGATCAATATGCAAATACATTAATATCAGCGAAACTCAATTAACGCTGACCAGCCAATTATAAAGATACAAGCTCACGGCAGTTCGCTCAAGTCGGTAAACTTGCCTCCACAGAACTTTTCGCTGTCTTGAAAAGTTGGGCGCACGGAAACCGTAATACCGTTTCACTTTAAAGTTGATACATTTGGGCAAGCAGGGGAGGCAGTGCGGTCTTGGGGGTTTCCCCCAGGAGCAACTGCCGTGGAGCAGGGGAAGCAGGGGAGGTAGGGGGAGTAAGAAAAGTAATTTGTATCAATAATTTCGTGAAATGGTATAACGCACCCACTTTTCGCTGTGGGGTTCTTAAATTTTTAATTTTTAATTTTTAATTCCCCGTAGAGGTTTGACACTGGGGGCAAAAATGACTAGAACGACCACCTAACTTAATCCGTTGGATCAAATTACCACAAACCCGACAAGGTTCTCCCATGCGGTTGTAAACTAAGGCAACACCACCATAGTTACCGTTGATCCCCTTAACATTGAGGAAATTACTAAAAGTTGTGCCTCCAGCCGCAATGCTAGTTTCCAGTACTTGAATAATTGCATTTCGCAAACGCTCAATTTGCTTTAACTGCAAATTTGTACATAAAGTTTCTGGTAACACTCCACTCTTAAACAGCGCTTCATCAGCATAAATGTTACCTAATCCTGCTACCACAGATTGATCTAATAATGCAGTTTTAATCGGACGGCGGCGATTTTGTAATTTAGCAGCCAAATAATCTACTGTAAATTGTGGTGAAAATGGGTCTAGCGCGAGTTTTGCCAAACCAGTAATAATACTTTCTACTGCGACACCTGGGGGAACCCACCACATTTGACCGAAGGTGCGTTGGTCAACAAAGCGCAATTCTTGTTGATCCCCAAAAAATAATCTTACCCGCGTATGCTTGTGTAATGGTTCATCTTGATGCAGCCACAGCAATTGACCAGTCATTCGCAGATGAACTCCTAACCAACTAGTGGCAAGAGATGAATTAAGTTCAGCTAAAAGATATTTGCCGCGACGATGCCAAGTGGCAATGCTACTTCCTTTAATTCCATCAATAAACTCACCAATAGAAAACGGGTAGGCGATGGTGCGATTGAGCAACACATCTCCACCCGTAATTTCTCGGTTGAGGGTCAATTGATTTAGACCCCTTCGGACTGTTTCAACTTCAGGCAATTCAGGCATTTAAGCTGATTAAGCAAGCAATCTGATGTACTTTAGGGATCAGGGCAGACAAGATAAAGAAGCATGTAGACACCTATCGGTAGCTAGCCACATTACTCAAAAGAACCCGTAAATACCCGCAGGTCGGTTTCTTATGGAGTAGAGTAGGCTATGTTGAAGGATGAAAGAAATGAAAGTTTCATACTTCATACTTAAGGCTTCCCTTCATCATCTCATCAAATAATCCCTTTTAGGCTTTGCTGCTTATTTTTTTGGCTTAGCCTTGGGTGCTTCTACCTCGATTAATTCATCCGGGGCAAAATTATTGGTGTTGATACCAGCGTAATTTACCTTATCAAACCGGACAATTACTGGGTATTTGATGCCGCTTTGATCAACAGAAGCCACGGTTCCTAAATCCTGAAACCAGTAGGATTCTGGGCGGAGAATACGTACTTTAGAACCACGTTGAACCATGATTATTTTCCCTTTTAGTTATCAATCGCCAATATACAGGGCTAATTGATTTCACTCTACAACCTGAAGGTCTCTGCTAGAGGCTTTATTAAGTTATTTATCTAATTGGTTAACAATCAATACTCAACGCTCAAAAGTTACTTGTTTATTCCCTCTGCCCTTGGTCACTGAGTTTCGACTGCGCTCAACTACCGCGAAGCCGAAGTGCTGCTCCCTGCCCCCCGCCTCCATCTACCTCTATTGGTAGTTCTAATCCTCGCATACCAAACCTAAAATGAGGTCACACCCCGCTTGACAAAGTTCATACAATCAACTATGTTCGTTCGCAAATACACTATGTAAAAAACTCTTATGTTTTGCTTAAAACAAACACACTACCCTCGTTGCCCCTGCCAATTCGCAGATCGTTATCTATATAAGTTATGTCCAACCAGCCTTGTTGTGTATCGCTGTTAATAGGGACATCAACTGCCGTAAATTTTTGACCAGCTTCAATTTGTTGGATAAAGCTTTCCGGTGAACTGTACTCGATTAAACGTTGTAAACCAACAATAGACCGCTGAAATTTTACTTGGACGCGACGACCTGAAACTGGCTCGAATTTCGCAGCTACGCTGACTAATCCTTCAAGATATGGTAAGCCGTAAATCTCAGCTATATTGTAAACGCTGGTAGTATTTACCCGAATACACTGATAAATTTGACCAAGTTTACATAGCGGTACGCGATCTAAGTTTAAAAGGCCTCTGCTAGTGGTGTATAGTAATCGCCAATCGCCATTTAGCAAGTTGCTTGCTTCCACCGGACATGGTGTAGGATTGAGGTCTTCTAAGTTGGCGATCGCCACTAAGATAGCTTGTTTTTGCTGCTCACTGGCTAGTAAACCCCGATTAGTACCAGCGATCGCATCGATTAAATCCGCTTTTCCCATCATTGCCTATTACCTATCACCTCTATTAAGTCGATATTAATGTCCTATGTACAGAGCCGTGCAATTTACTCAGAATCTATTCCTAATTGTCTTGCCACTATTAAATAAAATATTTTTACCAACTTGCGGATTTATCAACCCACGAGTTGAATGTATGAATAACTAAATTTTTCCGTGTCAAGTGATAGACTTCTTAATGTCTAGTTACATAAATTTCCTTGTGTATTGGTCGTATGTTAAATTCTCCCTTACGTGAAGCCCCTCGGAACCAACGAGCTACTGTAATCCCTTTAAAGCAAGAGTCCTCTTTGTTGGACTGGTTGCAAAGTAACGGTCGTCTCATAGCCCGTGAAGTTCACGAACGCGATTTTCGGAATGAAGATCAAGAAGAAATCTCAGATTTTCTCGGTGGAGAAGATGGCATTAACGACTATGACCTAGATGATGACGATGATGCAACTGTAAGCGAAGATTAGCCTGTTGAGGCTAGCTGAGATTTGGTGATCTCATTGTCCCTGCTGTTCAGTTTTTTAAGTGTGGAGTGAAGGGAAATTTCCGTGGACGCTAAATTATCTCCTAACCAAGGATTGAATTTTTCTGGTATCGGTTTAGCTTCTTGTTTAGCCACCGGGCTAAGCATAGCAGCATTAAATTTTGATTGGATGGGCAATAGATCACCCTTTCAAGGTATGTCGCTGACTCTACCCCTATTGTTGGGTGCTGTGAGTGCGGCTGCTATGGGGTACGTAGTCATACCGTTGTTGCAAGCACTCAAAACTGGGCAAATAATCCGCGAAGATGGGCCACAAGCTCATTTAAAAAAGGCAGGGACACCAACAATGGGGGGGATATTTTTTATCCCCGTAGCTGTGATCATTGCCTGCGTCTGTTCTGGTTTTGCTAAAGAAGTACTTGCCGTTTCGGCTTTGACCCTTAGCTATGGGTTTGTTGGCTGGATTGATGATTGGCAAATTCTTCGCCGCAAGTCAAATAAAGGTATATCCCCCCGGATGAAACTGGCTTTGCAAGTTGGTTTTGCAGTAGTGTTTTGTCTGTGGTTAATGTTTAATCAACCTGCTAATATTACAAATATTGCTTTGCCTGGAGTGGGTTGGGTATTACCATTAGGTTTTTTATTCTGGCCTTTGGCTGGTTTTGTTCTAGTGGCTGAGAGTAATGCAACTAATTTAACTGATGGCATTGATGGCTTAGCAGCAGGAACAGTAGCGATCGCTTTACTGGCATTAGGCGCATTAGTGGCCCCTGCATCTTTGGGATTAATGGCTTTCTGTGCGGCTTTAAGTGGCGGTTGTTTGGGTTTTTTAGCTCATAATCGCAATCCAGCCCGCGTTTTTATGGGTGACACGGGTTCTCTGGCGCTAGGAGGGGCTTTAGGGGCTGTAGCGTTGCTGACAAACAGCTTGGTAGCTTTGTTTATTCTCAGCGGGATCTTTTTTGTAGAAACTCTTTCTGTGATGGCACAGGTGAGTTACTACAAGGCTACCAAAGGGCCAGATGGTAAAGGTAAGCGTTTGTTTAGAATGGCTCCTCTACATCATCACTTAGAATTGGTCGGCTGGTCAGAGTTACAAGTAGTTGCTGTGTTTTATATAATCGCCGCTATTTTAGCTGCAATTTGTTTGGCGATCGCTCCGTTTTAAATCTTTAATACAATTAATGGAAGATTAGTGAATAACCTCTGCATTTGCGGGGGTTATTGTTTTTTATGGCGTTGCTGAATTATCTCACGCAGAGGCACAGAGAGTAATTTGTGTAATTCGTAATTCGTAATTAAAAAATTCAGATGTAATCTGGGTTGACAACGTTGCATGTATCGTGTTCTTTTTTCAAGTTGATGTAATATTAAATTTTTGCATTTATTCAAGATATCTTTTAATGTTTGATAAGCTGTAAGCGCTGGTATGAGGAGTATCTATCGTATTATGCACTGGTTGTTTACGGGTGGTTTAAGTGTAGATAAATTAACGGTTAAGATTGCGGGACTTGCCCCATCTTTACAAGGTACAAGATTAGTACAATTATCAGATTTTCACTATGATGGTTTGCGGCTATCAGAAAAAATGTTAGAAGATGCGATCGCTGCTACTAATGAAGCCGAACCAGATTTAATTGTATTAACTGGCGATTATGTGACTGACGATCCTACACCAATTCATCAGCTTGTATTACGACTCAAGCATCTGCAAAGTCGTTGTGGTATTTATGCTGTACTCGGCAACCATGACATACACTACGGTCACTCTCAAGCGGAAGTTACAGAGGCATTTACTCGTATTGGAGTTCAAGTTCTTTGGAATGAAATTGCTTACCCGTTGGGGCAAGAATTACCATTAGTAGGATTGGCTGATTATTGGTCACGAGAGTTTAATCCTGCACCAGTGATGAAGCAATTAAATCCAGCTATACCCCGGATCGTTTTATCTCACAACCCAGATACAGCCAAAATATTGGCACAGTGGCGCGTAGATCTACAATTATCTGGTCATACCCACGGTGGTCATATTGTGATCCCAGGTATTGGCCCTGTAGTTTTTCATTATAAAAAGATGCTGAAACAATTACCTAAAAAAATGCGGCGTTGGGTTCCCTTTTTCTTAGGAGATTGTTCAAAAGTAGTGCGATATTGGGAGTGGGCGCAGGGATTTCATCAAGTTGCAGATAATCAGTTATATGTAAATCGTGGCTTGGGAACTTATCGACCAGGACGTTTATTTTGTCCACCAGAGGTAACTGTAATTACGTTAGTTTAGTAGGAGGCAGGAGGCAGCGCTATGACTGCCGCAAGAGTCAGAAACGAACCACACAGACACAGAGAACACGTAAAACAGCGCTGCGGGAGGGTTTCCCTCCGTAGGTGACTGTGTTAGCGCAGCGGTAGCGAGCTTGCGATAGCGAAGCGGTAGCGACGCAGGAGCGTCGCGTCACCCGAAGGGAGGAATGAGAATTTGAGAGTTTTTTTGCGTAAGTTCTAATCAGAATGAGATAGCCTAGCAATGTTGCCAAGAAGAGAGATAATGAGCCAGTCAGCAATCATTACTGCATCACCAGATTTAATGAATGGTACGCCAGTCTTCGCAGGAACGCGAGTGCCTGTGCAGACTTTAGTGGATTATTTGAAAGTAGGGGAATCTATTAATGATTTTCTAAAGGGATTTTTTACAGTGAAGCGAGAACAAATTATTGCTTTTCTGGAAGCCGCAGAAGCCCAAATTCTGAAGCTTGTTGCATAGTGTGAATAAAAAAATGAAATCTGAGTATCATCTGCCAAAACACAAGGCGCGATCGCCTCTTGTTACTTTCGGGTTAGTCTGTAAATAATCCTGTAATAAATTGCAGCCCCGCGCTATTAAATTTTCTAGCCTAATATCTGCTAATTCACGGAAAATTACAGTACCATTGCCACTACCCGCAGCTAAAGTCTTGCTATCAGGGCTAAAGCTGACACTGGTTAATTCTTCTTTGTCACCTTTTAAAGCAATCAATAAAGTTCCTTCTCGATTCCAAAGCCTGATTTTGTTATCACTGGAGGCTGCTAAAGTTTTGCCATCTGGGCTAAAGCTAACACTAATGAAATTGTCGCCATCCCCTACAAGATTACTTAAAAAACGGCCGTCCCGACTCCAAAGTTTGACTGTGCTATCAATACTAGCTGAGGCCAACTCCTGACTATCAGGCGACCATGCTACACCGTTAACTCGACGACTATGGCTATTTAGGGTATGTAGTAATTTACCTTCTTGATTCCAAAGCTTCACCGTTTTGTCGTCACTAGCAGAAGCTAGCAGCTTACCATCTGGACTAAAGCTGACCCAATTTACTGCATCTTGATGTCCCTGCAAGGTTTTGAGTAGTTTACCGTCTCGACTCCAAAGCTTTACTGTTTTGTCTTTACTAGCTGAAGCGATTTCTTGACCATCAGGTGTCCAAGCTACACCTAAAACTGCATCTTGATGACCCTGCAAGGTTTTGAGTAGTTTACCGTCACGACTCCAAAGCTTTACCGTTTTATCTCTACTAGCCGAGGCGATAGTCTGACCGTCATGACTAAAACTAACACCCCAAACTTGACCCTGATGACCCTTTAACGTGTTTAGCAGTTTACCATCCCGATTTAAAAGTTTGATTGTTTTGTCTTGGCTTGCTGCTGCTAAAATGCGATCGCTAGGACTAAAACTAATACTAGTAATCCAGTCGTCGTTATTAGCTTTGGGAGTTCTTAGCAGCACATCGTCCCAATGCCAGAGTTTGATAGTTTTGTCACGACTTGCAGAAGCCAGGGTGCGATTATCAGGGCTGAAACTAACGCTGTTGACCCAATTATTATGTCCTTTTAAAGTTCCCAGCAGTACGCCTTGAGAAGTCCAAAGTTTAATCGTTTCGTCGGTGCTGGCTGAAGCAATAGTATTACCATCGGGACTAAAACTGACACTAGTAACTCCTGCACTATGACCAGACAAAGTTTTTAATAGCTGACCTTGGGTATTCCACAGTTTAATAGTTTTGTCTAAACTAGCAGTGGCAATAATTTGACTATTGGGCGACCAAGTGATACTTTTAATTGCGTCTTCATGTCCCTCCCAAGTTTTGAGTAGCTGACCATCCCGATGCCAAAGCTTAATGCTGTTGTCAGCACCGGCGGAAGCTATAATTTGACCGTCCGGCGACCAAGCTACACTTAAAACTGCGAGATTATGCCCTTTGAATGTGTGGAGTAATTTGCCATCTCGACTCCACAATTTGACTGTTTTATCTGTACTGGCTGAAGCAATAAATTGATTATCAGGGCTGAAAATGACACTATTTATTACATCTTCATGACCTATTAAAGTAGTAATCAATTCACCATCTCGATTCCAGAGTTTTACCGTTTTATCCTGACTAGCAGATGCGATAAGTTCACCGTTAGGACTGAATGTAACGCTGTTGACTACATCATCATGCCCCGACAAAGTTTTCAGCAAGTTACCATCAAAGCGCCAGAGTTTGATTGTGTTATCTGCACTTGCTGAGGCAATCAAAGAGCGATCGCTACTAAATGTAACACTATTTACTCCAGATATATGTCCTTCTAAACGGTTATATTCTCTCGCCCCGGAAACTGCTTGATATAGTGCCGTCTTTACTTTTTCTCTCGTGGAGACATCTACCCATACAGCACTTTGTAGTTTTTTACCTGCCTTTAAACCTTCTTTTAAAGCATCAAGACCTTTTTGGGAAGCAAAAAGGGCTTCACTAGATACACTCAGAGTTTTAATCTCACTATCTACTGCTGTAACGATAGAGACACTTAACCCTAATATGGCTAGAAATGAAGCAGTTAGCGCTATTTTTAATGTCCGATTTAATCGCGCTTCACTTAGCCTTTGTTGTTTTTGACTTTCTGCTAATTGAGCAGTTAATTCTTTTTCTTTGAGTTCAGCTCGTAATTGCTCAATTTCTAACTGACTTAGCTCTTCCCGCTTGCGTAGTTCTCGTAATTCTGCAACTAAATCCAATCCCTGTTGGGGATGAATATTTATCAGTTTAGCTTGCTGCTTGTTTTCGCTGAGTTCGTTTTTGAGTCGTTCAATCTCTAATTGACTTTGATCTACTTTATAACGCAATTGGTTAAGTTGAGCTTGTAAACTCGATTCTTGTTGTTGGAGGTAACGAATCAAATCTACTAAATAATCATGAATGAGTTGATAGCGTTCCGGCATATCGGGAAACAGTACCACTAAACCGGAACTAACTAAAATGTCTAATACTAATTCTAGTTTTTCAGCATCTTCGATTTCAGCTAATTCTGCTGTTAATTCCGCACGAGTTTTAAAAGGACGTTGGTTACTTTCATCGGTTAAAAAATACAAAACTAGTAATGCTGCTCGTTCATTTTCGGGGCCACAATCTTTAATCAGTTCTTTAATATATCTTTCGATGAGTTTATTCGGTCTATATTGCTGGTATTGCTCTAAGGTAGTAATGCGCTCGTCTTGGAGTTGCGCTCCGACAACTTGTAATTCAATCGGTCTGACTTCTCCCAATTCTGTTGATAAATCCTCAACTAAAGCATCAATTAAAGCATGCTCTAAGTTAAATTGAGAACGTCCTGTTAATTTACTAATGACAGCTTTAGCATATTCTGAAGAAAAATTATTTAATTGATAGCGAATATTTTTATCTAGTATATTATTATTAATTGCTTCTAAAGCAGAGAGATGTTTAAACTCTAATAAGCGATGTAAATAATCTTCTCGTAAGGTAAGGATAACTTTAACAAAAGATATATTAAGACACTGACTAATAAATTGATCAAATTCTTGCTTTTGCTGGCGATCGCTATAACCAAAGAAAAATTCTTCAAATTGATCAAAAATTAAAACTGTAATCAAATGTTTGTTAGCATTTTCTTGTAATTGTTGGATAATTTCAGTAATATTAACAAGTTTGGTAGGGTCAGGTAAATCTTCAGTTTCAATGACTGTTTCTTCTTGAAGATGAAACATAGACTCGCTTAAAGATTTGCCTAATGCTTGCACCCAATCAGTATAAACTTGCAAAACTACAGGCACGGCAATTTGATCGCCAACTGCCCGATTTTGTAATGCTGGCACTAAACCCGCTGTGACAGTAGAACTCTTTCCTACCCCTGAAGGGCCGTGAATTACAGTCAGTTTTTGATCAGCGCGGCTAATTCTACCAATTAAGTTATTAATATCTCGTTCTCGACCAGAGGCGGCAATTTCTAGAGCAATACTGCTACTCCCAGAAGGAGACATTAAGGCTGGGTTTGTTACCTGGCGTTGGGGTTGCAAACGCCCCGCACCAATGAAAGCCCGAAAGCCATACTGCTGTTCTACAGAACGTCGCTTTTGTCTAATATAGTAGGCCTCTAAATATCTACCTGCTGCAAAATAAAGCGATCGCAATGTCCGCAACAATCTAATATAACGATGGGCATCATATTGATGAGTGCTATTTTCTAAAGCTTTTGGTAATTCCTGGGTAGCTTTTTCTAAATATGTCCGTGCTACTTCTTGCTCGCCTAAATTTTGCTGTGCTTTGGCTAAAATTAAATAATAAACTTGTGCCAATAGTAAGGGAAATAAGCAGTGATGGGGGTCACTATGCTTATGCGCCTCTTCTAATTTTAATAAAGATACATGAGCTAATATACTCGCCTGTACCCAGCGCGACTCCTGCACTGCAACTTGTGCCAAAAAACCGTAGTCACAAGCCAGTTGAATTTGACTGCCATAGGTTTGATGCAACTCTAAAGATTGTTCAGCAACAATCTGTAGTTCTGACCACTGTTCTAGATGTTGTAAAACTTCTGCAAGTTGACCAATAAATTCAGCAGCTATATCTGGACGCTGAGCCACTTTTAAAATACTTAAACATTGCTGAAAATAAGATTTAGCTGCTTGCCAATGGCGACGATTTTCTGGGCGATTTTGCTCTGCTAGGCGACAGTAACATAAGCCAACATAAAACAGCAAAACTCCTTGTCGGAGTGAAGGTGAAGTATAATTGCTGACAATTTCTAATTCTGCACTCCAGGAATCTGCAAGTCTGGGACTATAATTTTCTAATTCATTTTGCTGGGCTAAACGCTGCCAAATCTGCAAACTCTGGCGGAAATGATTTAAAGCGATATTGATGCGATCGCTGACATAATTGTCAAGACCAAAAACAAACTTTAAACTAGCGTGTAATTCTGGTTCTAAAGTAACACCGCGATCGTGCAACTCTCCAATGGCAAACTGAA
The DNA here is from genome assembly GCF_029953635.1 of Halotia branconii CENA392. Classification (NCBI taxonomy): domain Bacteria; kingdom Bacillati; phylum Cyanobacteriota; class Cyanophyceae; order Nostocales; family Nodulariaceae; genus Halotia; species Halotia branconii. The sequence goes on from NZ_CP124543.1 coordinate 6,687,915, forward strand.
GCTCATCGCTATGTTCCCAAACTTGTTCTAAGGTAGAGTAATTATCACCTATTTGATTTTTTGAATTTTTTACAACATCAGTTGGCAACACTTTAGCAAACAAAGAATCAGTTTCTTGTTGCAAAAATTGCAGCAACTGAGGAGTGGTCATTTCAAATCTAATTGGTGTCGCCGCCCAACTAGCGAAATCAGGCGCTAAACGCACTACTTTTTGCAATACTTGATCGTTCACCCATAAAATCATCGGGAATGGGTGACGTTTACGAAATTCATCACGAATCTGATTGATGGAACTCAGTAGATCGTCAATTTCATCTACTAACTCTAAACCCAAAACCATTAATGCTGATGTGGGGCGATCTTCAGTAATTCTTTGTAAATGAATGCTTGTATAAAGACTTCTGGCGTTGTGAGGTAAAACTACCTTTTGAATGTAGTGCGTTCCTAAAAATCTTTCTGTGAGTTGTTGCAGTATTTGCTCTTGCAAAACTCGATAGTTGCAGCATACTAAAACCACAGAAAACTGACCGCTAGATAGAGAAATTGCCCTCCCTAAACTCCGTAAAGCTTTTTCGTTAGCTGCTGTTATATTTGCTTGTGGGTGTCGTTCAACCATGATTTAAATTTTTGCGTTTCCTCTAAAACGGGGTTGACGGCAAACCAAGCTCCTTGATGATCGCGGTATTCAAAAACAAATAAACTCCGCAATAAAGTGTGATATTCTATATCTCCTCTCACCCTTTGCTGTTGCACAACTTGAAATATGAGTTCCCATTCATGGGGATCTATGGCATTAGCTCGGTAGTCTCTTTGTCTTTGAATTACTAACTCCACACATTCGCGATCAAATGGTGGATCTTGTTCTCGCAGACAGTCAAATAGCAGCCCTAGTAAGTCGCGCACATGACCACCACTAATTAAGCACAACCGATCTAATGTTGCTAAATTATCAAACACCTCTGTAATTAAGTTTAAGCGATCGCTAGGCAGAATTTCTGGGAAGGCTCTAGCTAAAACCATTTGGCGAATCATTGCTAACCCTTGATTGAAGACTTCGCCAGAACGCAGACGCACAGGGATCATTGGTAAGACTTTCGGGGCTACTCCACCTCCCAGGCGATGCTGAAGTTCGGCGCTATCGTTAGAAAAAGTTAAAGCCAAAGGAATCGTGTAGACTATATGACAATTGAGTTTGCGTAACTGTTCGCCCCGTTGAATAAATAAATATTCTGGTAGCGATCGCCCGGATGGTAAAGGACGAATTGCTACTCGATCTAAGTTATCAACAATTACTACTAATCCTTTTTTGCCTATAGCTTTAAGTTGTTGATTTGCACGTTCTAGCAGTTCTTGATTAATTGACTGCAAAATATTTTGGGTGCGCGGTTCTAAATAATCTCTTAACCGCCGCCGCAGTTGAGGACTTTCTTTCGTTTTGGCGGTAATTTTGGCGATACCCACAGATAACTCTGCTTCTACCCCTAGTTCAATTGGCGTTTGCATAAAATCGACAACCTCAGCAAACAATTTGGTAAAGTAGCTGGGTTTGAGTCTAATTCTCATCGCTTCTAGACTTTCGCTGACTTGACCTGCGATCGCCAGTAAAATATCAGTCACATCCACATCTGCCATTTCTAAGACATGGGTAGACTCAAAGTAAACTACATGAAATTTTTGTTCTTCTAATTCTGCTTTGAGTCGCAACAGTTCTGTTGATTTGCCACAGCCGAGATGCCCTGTAAATAGTTGACAGGTAGGCGTATTCGGCGATATCCGAGCGATCGTGCGTTGTAGAGCCTCAATGATTTTGCCACCCCGCACCGCTGCAAAATCGATATAATATCGGCGATCGGTAGCATTTCCTATCATTAGAGGTCTGCTCGGATTACAAGCTTGATAAAATCTTTCTAAATCTAGGAGCATAGCTAGTCAGGTTAACTTCAGAAAAAGGATGACGAAATCTGCTGAATAAATATATTTATTTTGAATAATTTATGCTTTGGTTTAATTTTATTCCATCTAAATTAGTAGCGATTCAGGATAATTTGGAATATCTATTTTTAGAAGTAATACAGCAATTATGCCATTTATTAAGTAAACAGTAATACTACTACGAATACAAAATGCCAAAATCTCTAATATAAAAACAGGTACTTTTAGGAATCTTAAAAATATTCAGTCACGTAAAAGGTAGTGTGATGTACAATTTTGTAGCATCCTCAAAAAAATTGAATTTAACTTGCGGGATGTTTCTTTTACCTCTGCCTCTTCGCTGACGCAATTAGATTTTAGTGGAGCAGAATTAATTATGACTGCTTTAACTTTGCAATTTTAAAGTTGATACATTTGGGCAAGCAGGGGAAGCAGAGGAGGCAGGGGGAGTAAGAAAAGTAATTTGTATCAATAATTTCGTGAAATGGTATCACACCACAACAGAGAAAGAAATATCTTCCACTGTGTCCAGATTTTGCAGTGGAATTAGTTTCTGAAACTGATGATGTGGAAGATACTCAAGCCAAGATGCAGGAATACTTAGCGAATGGTTTACAACTTGGTTGGTTAATCAATCCTAAAGATCAACAAGTAATAATCTATCGCCCTAATCAAGCACCGGAAATTTTACAATCTCCGCAAAATTTATCTGGTGAAGATGTTCTCCCTGGCTTTGTTTTAAATTTACAGCCGATTTTTGCATAAATAAATCATTGCCAAAGTTATTAAATAATGCAAAAACGATATTACATTGTCCTGCAAATCTTTCCCTTTGGAGAGCGATGCCTTCGGCAAAGCTTCGCTAACGCTATCAATATACTCCGTCGTAATGGTCATACTTCCATTACAATTACTCAAAGATTTCTCTTTAATGATATTGACAAACTTCTTGCCGGGTGCATCCCAGTTTTTATTTTCCAATGAGATAATAACTGTCATTGCGAGGAGGAACGACGAAGCAATCGCATCGACTCGCTCTTAGTTGGAGGATTTTGCGATTGCTTCGCTTCGCTCGCAATGACATTCAAAAAAGTGGGATGCTCCCCTTCTTGCCTTTGTGGAATGAAACAGCCCTGGCTCATATCGTGTTCAGGTAAAGACTTATCATTAAGACCGCAGGGGGCAGGGAGCAGGGGGAGAAAGAGTTTTCAGGTTTTTGCACAGATGCAGGATTCATAACTAATAAGCCGGACACGATATCACAGGAGGAACCTAGCTGCTGTTGTTAATTCAGCCTCTAATCCCACTCAAATTTCATGTACAAATCATAATTGATCGCTTGGCAAATAATTTAAGTTAAAACCAAGTTATCTCGGTGAATTACGGTGTCTGCACCTGCATAGCCCAAAATTGTAGAAATTTCTCTAGACTGGCAGCCGCGAATCTTTTGCAGTTCATCGCTAGTGTAGTTCACAAGTCCTCTGGCAATTTCGTTGCCATTGGTGTCGCACAACTGTACAGCGTCTTGAGTGTCAAAGATTCCTTCAACTGATTTAATTCCAGCTGCCAACAATGATTTTCCCGCTTGGGAAATTGCGGCGATCGCTCCTGAATCTAAGTATAATTTACCAGTAGGTACTAGACCGTAAGCTATCCAACGTTTACGTGCAGAAGTTGGCTCCGGTTGCGGTTGAAAATGAGTACCCAGTAATTCTCCTTGTAAAATTTTTTCTATATTGTGAGGAAATCGCCCTTGGGTAATTACAGTACGTACTCCCGCAGCAATGGCAATTCTGGCAGCAGAAATTTTTGTTACCATCCCACCAGTACCCCATTGAGAACCTTGAGTACCTGTTTGGATCTGTAATTGTGCCAATTCTTTCATACTACTAACTAAAGCGATCGGCTGGGCATCTGGTACAGAACGGGGATCGGCTGAGTAAAGTCTATCGACATCGGTGAGTAAAAATAGCCAATCTGCCTCTACTAAACTAGCAACTAAGGCTGAGAGGGTATCATTATCGCCAAATTTCAGTTCGTCCACTGCTACGGTATCATTTTCATTCACTACGGGGATCACTCCCAGTCCTAGCAGTTCTCGAAAGGTGTTGTAAGCGTTGAGATAGCGACTACGTTGTACTAAATCGCTACGAGTTAGTAACACCTGAGCAATTGGCTGTTGTAAAGTGGTAAACAAATCGTCATATACACGCATTAACCGTCCTTGCCCAACTGCTGCTACTGCTTGTTTAAGAGCGATCGCTTTAGGACGTTCCGTTAAACCCAAACGCGCACAACCCACGCCAACAGCGCCAGAAGATACCAAAATTACCCGATGACCTTGCCCCCTTAAACAAGAAAGTGTTTCTGCTAAAGTAGCAATAGTGGAAAGTGCCAGTTGTCCAGTTTCTGGTTTGGTTAAGCTAGAAGTGCCGATTTTGACGACAATCGTTTTGGTCATTGGTTAATGGCCAACAATAAAAAAAATTGATGATTATAGCGGTTTTCTTATGAAGAAAATACACCACTCCAGCCCCTAGTTCATAACCTCTTTTTCTTAATGAAGTGTATCGCACACAACCAAGAAGCGCTATAACTTTAAACTTTTAACCAAATTGTAAAGCGCCAGTCCTTTTATATTTGAAGGCTGACGCTTTACGGGTTTATAGTTGTTTATTATGGGCTAGGGTCTTTATTTAGCTGACCCCATGTTATTAATACTTATAATCCCAGATTTTTCAGTTTCCTAAATATTTCTTAACCATTTCTTTAGATTTAATTTCCTGAGGATTTTTCAATGTTGAAAATTTAATTTTTTTTGGGATTAATAGAGGCTCCTAAGATTTCAGAAAACCAAACTTCAAAGTTCCTGATTGGGTGAGATCGCAAGACAGCATCGGCATGAACGATAGGTTCAACCAAAATGGTAAACATGCCTAGACGATTACCTACTAAGATATCGGTAAATAGGCGATCGCCTACCATCCCTACTTGCTGCACTGGTAAATTCATAGAATTTAATGCAGCTCTTATTTTGCGTCGTGAAGGCTTGGCTGCACCTAGATAATAGGGCAAATTAAGAGAGCGAGCAATTCCACCAATTCGTACTTCACTAAGGTTATTGCTAACTAAATACAGCATAGCATGAGTACGAATTTGCTTTACCCACTGTTGTAGCTCTGGTGATGCTACTCCTACTCTCATCGGTACTAAAGTTTCATCTACATCTAAGACTAGCCCCTTGAGATTATATTGTTGGATAATTTCTGGTGTCAGATTCAATATTGAACCTGACAAAATCAAGTTAGGTTGCAAGAGCTTGTTCCAAGTCATAATCAAGAACTTAAAGATCAAAGTAGAATTACTAGTCAAAAGAACACATTAGCAAACAAATCACTAACCCGAAAGCACAACCGACTCAAGTAGTGATGCTAGTTGGTCAACTTTCTGGTAATGGTTAGAATACTTCGGTCATCAGTATGGAAAAGTAACTGTTTCAGTACCTCCCTACAATACTAGTCAAAATTGTTCTAATACCATTTCCCGAAATTACTGATACAAATTACTTTTCTTACTTCCCCTACCTCCTCTGCTTGCCCAAATGTATCAACTTGAAAGTGAAACGGTATAACTGCGCTCATCAAGTCAAAAAATCTCTGTCTACTTTCTTTTTGAAATATTGACCAAATCACGGATTAATTTCTTGATTAGACCACTGTTGGTTTTCATCAAGACAGTAAACTCGGCGGTTTTGAGGCTCTCCACGTAACTCTAAATGATCTACCTGCACAGGATCGAGTAGTAGTAAACAAAAAGTTGACAATGGTTGGCTAGGATCTGGTGGCGGTGGCTCAAAGGCTGTTGGTTGATTAACTCTTGATTCTCCAGGATGAGGCCAAGCAAATTGTAAACGACTTGCATCACTTAGTTCTTGCCAACTGTTGATCATAGCTTGCTGTAAGATAGGCCGAGAGCTGTCACTTCCTACCAAAATTAAGCAACCAGTGATGCGGAATTGCTCTCGTGTATTGGGAAAATACCAGCAAATCTCTGCCCAAGGTTGTTGCTTTATTTGGTCAGTTTTTTCGCTACGGGCATCAGTAACAAATTTTAGTTGATTGGTATTTTCCAAAAAGCCGCGAAAGACTACAGTACGATTTGCAGGGCGACCATTTGCCCGTACTGTTGCTAGTTGTAAGTAACGAGCATAAGCTAGGCTGCGGTTGTGATGGAGGGCACGGGCGATCGCGCTTCGCCAAGGGGCAAGAGGCATTGTCAAATTTTGTTGTAAATACTACAGCCGTAGATGAGATTTTTCCTACTGTTTTAGCTTATCAGTCTTTGATCGCAATCAAATTTCAATCATAAACTATTAAAAAATCTTCGATACTCATCTAGCCGTCTTTGGAGTTGATTCAGCATTTTGCCAAAGTCAGCATTATTGTTATTTTGATTATCCTGATTGTCGTCTTCATTTATACTATTGTTGTCTTTAATGCTTAAAGTGCTATCGTAATATCGAAATTGCGACTGAATATCTGAATTTATAAGTACACCTTTGTTATCTAGTGTAGAAATGGCATGAAAACTAGAATTTTCAGTATTGCGATCGCTTAGAGAATTAGTATTAAAACTATAAGTGCTAGATGATAAATTATTACTTGGCATCTGTGCGATCGCTTGATTGACTATAGAATTGGCGTTCAAGCTAGAAGTTGCCGCCTGTGGATCATTTCCTGCCGTTTCTGTAATAATCTGACGTATTTGGGCATCAGTTAAACTGCGGTTAGCACTCAGCATCAAGGCAACTACACCAGCAACATGAGGGGCTGCCATCGATGTACCGCTATACGCACCATACTGATTACCCGGTAATGAAGAATAAATTTTCACACCTGGAGCTGTAACATAAGCAAGTTGATTTTCCCCAGCTCGGTTAGAGAAATCAGCAATTTTGTTATTTTGATCTACTGCACCAACGGCAATTCCCGATTTATTGGCATAGCGAGCAGGATAGTCTGGTGATGAGTCGCCGTCATTACCTGCTGCCATCACCACAGTTACTCCTTTGCTGCTAGCGTACTCTACTGCTGACTTAAGAGCATTACTATAATAACTTCCACCCAAACTGAGGTTAATTACATTAGCGCCATTGTCAACAGCATAATAAATGCCGTTAGCAATCGCGCTATAAGAACCTGAACCAGATTCATTTAAAGCTTTAATTGGCATAATTTTGGCATTATAAGCAATACCAGTTACACCATAGCCATTATTTTCCCCAGCGATCGTCCCAGAAACATGAGTGCCATGACCGTTGTCATCTGAAATGTTGTTGTTATTACTGTCGAAATTCCAACCGTAAATATCATCAACATAGCCATTGCCGTCATCATCGATACCATTGCCAGCAATTTCTTTAGTATTAGTCCAAATATTATTTTTTAAATCCTCATGGTTGTAGTCAACCCCAGTATCTATAACCGCAACAACAACACCTTGACCTGTATATCCATTTGCCCAAGCTTCTGGGGCGTTAATTAAGTCTGCTCCCCAATTATTACCACCTACGTTAGGAACATCCGCAAAGGGATTTTTACCAGCAGATTTAGCCACCGCCGCCCCTGCATTTACTAAACCATAACCTGTAGTAGAGTTATAGTTTCCAGCGCTTGTAGCAGTAGCAGTAGCATCATTCTGTTGGTAAAAGCTACTACGAGTGTTGAGGCTCAAGTTATGGTCATCTTGGATACGAAAAGTATCTCCTGAGGAAGTAGAAATAGAATTTAGCCCGTTATGAGCAAGTAATTTGCTACTAGTATCATTAATGGGCATAGGTCTTTTATCCTCAAACAGAGTAATTATTTTTTGGCAGTATCAACTGTTAAAACCTTTTTGTCTAGGTTCTAAAGGGTGAATTACCTTCCTTGCCAATAATTACTATGAAATTAAATAGTAAAATGCTACTTTCTTTACAAAAAAAGTAAGTAAAAGTTTGATGTTATCAAAAAAATATTTTTACTTTTTTGTTAAAATTGGTATTCCATGTAAACAAAATTTCAACCACTAAGGCACTAATACACAAAAAGACAAAACGTTCTTTAAGTTATTTCCCAGCCTAGATTACGCAACCAATCATGATAATATTCAAGTAATTGTTTGTGTTTATTGACTGACAATTTCACATTAATATCATCTGCATCGACAGCAAAACTTTTTTTCTTGATATCAGTACTTTGATATAATTTCACGAATTGCTGCCAGAAAAATTTATCTACGAATTTGTCATAGTTTTCAGAAATTGTGATTTCATTGTGTAGGTTAGAATTTGAACTCAAATTAGCGATCGCAACTTTGCTCTCAGTTAAGTTACTAGAAATCAAGCTGGATAATTTCGTCTTGCTACTACTATTGGAACTAAGATTCAAATTAGAAGTCGAACTGGATGGTTTCCCACTATTTCCTGAAGTTTCCATGATTATCTGACGTACTTGGTCATTAGTTAAACCTTTCTTAGCACTGAGCATCAGCGCAATTACACCTGCAACGTGAGGAGCTGCCATAGAAGTGCCACTAAGATACTCAAAACTATTACCAGGGTATGTTGAGTAAATATCGACTCCTGGTGCTGTTACGTATGTTAGTGGAGTTGTTCCAGCGCGGTTAGAGAAGTCAGATAGAGTACCATTATAAGCAACTGCTCCAACTGCAACTCCCCACTGGTCAGCATATCGAGCCGGATAACGTGGTGCTAACTCTTCATCATTACTTGCTGCTGAGACAGTAATTACCCCTTTGCTGGCAGCATACTGAATGGCTGCTTGTAGTTCGCTGTAACCATCAGGACTACTTAAGCTAAGATTAATAACATTAGCTCCATTGTCTACAGCATAACGAATGCCATTTGATAAGGCATTAAAAGTACTCTGACCGTAATCATCAAAAATCCTTACTGGCATAATTTTGGCATTATAAGCAATACCAATAACACCAAAGTTGTTTTTTGCTGCTGCGATCGTACCGGCAATGTGAGTACCATGACCATTGACTAAATCCAGGGTCTTATTATTGTTGTGGACGAAATTCCAGCCGTAGACATCATCAATGTACCCATTACCATCATCATCCTTACCATTACCAGCAATTTCTTTGCTATTCTTCCAAATATTATCTTTCAAGTCTGGATGTTTGCGATCAACACCGCTATCTACTACAGCAACTACAACACCCTGACCTGTGTATCCTTTAGCCCAGACTTCCGGGGCTTTAATCGCGTCAGCCCCCCAATTTTTACCACCTAAGTTAGAAACATCAGCAAAGGTAGGCTGACCAATAGCTTTAGCTACTGCTGCTGCGGCATTAATTAAACCATAACCTGTGGTTGAATTGAATCCGTCGTCATTAACATTAATACGAGTAATCGGAGTAATAGTGATTTCTCTACTAGGAATGTTATTGCTTTCATTGCTTTCAGCTAGGCTACTATAAGCATCAGCTCGGTAAAGTAGGTAATATTTACCTGCGGCAGTACTACTATCAATTGTGAGTGAGAGTGTATGTATGAGAGAAGCGCCCGCAGCAACACTGTCGATATAGTCATACCCTAAGTTAACATCATCATTACTAAAAGCTTTATCTTTAGATAGGTAAAATTTTGTGTAGGTGTAATCAGCACTACTAGAGCCTTGGTTCTCAATCTCATAGCTGATTTGAATTGTACTCCCAGCAACGGCAGAACTGGGATTTGAAGTATTGCTTACTATTAAGTCTGCTTGGATTGCTTGGGTAGTTATATTGTTGCTTATATTACTTTGGGAAACAAACTTACTTGTAACTGTATTTTCTTTCCTAGCATGTATGTTATCTGAGTTAGAAATACTGTAATTAGTTGATGTTGATGTATTTGCACTACTCAAACTGAAGCTAGAGTAATTTTGCGAGTCAGTAAAAGTATCTGTTTTTTTACTTAAAGATGAAGTAACTTTTTCATCAATTATTTTATAAGTTAGGTTTCGATTATTAAAATAAAACATAAAATATTACCTTATATATTCAAGAAAATTGGCACACCAACAAGCACTAAAGCTTTCACTTTCAAAAGGTCTGAGCTTGAGATTTTGTAATTTTAATACAATTGTTGTGAGTAGATTGAGCTATAAAATTATGTAAATTCCTAGTAATATTACCATGTTCAATAAAGTATAAATATAAGTTTTAAAATCCTAATTAGGTTAGATAAAAATATTTTATAATTGACCACCTCATTATCAGAATCACAAATTTAAGTAAGTCGGTGAAATAAAACCAAACTATGTAAATAAAAGTAAATAAGGCTCAAACTCTTTCTCCCCCTGCTCCCTGCTCCCTGCCCCCTGCCTTATTCCAACGATAATTATTGACATCGACCTACTTACTATCTTTAAAGCTCACCATCATTTGCTTACCACTGTTGAGAAGCTTGTCTGACTATCTCTAAAAACCTTTGCACCGTTGGAGATTTCTCACTACTACGCCAAATCATCGCCAGCGCAACTTTTGGACTGACTTGTTGGATATTTTTATAAACTACGCCAATTCGCTGCATATTTTGTAAGGATGCCGGTACGATCGCCACACCCATCTCAGCTGCCACTAAACTAATAATTGTTTGCATCTGGATGGCTTCTTGAGTTACGGCAGGACTAAAGCCTGCTTGTTGGCAGAGACTAATGATTAAGTCATAAAGTCCAGGTGCTAATATTCTGGGAAACAAAATGAAGGGTTCCTTAGCAAGCTGCTGCAAACAAATATCAGATTGATTCGCTAGCAAATGTCCTTCAGGTAGGGCTACCATTAACGACTCTTGAAAAATGGTTTCCCAGCTATATGTATTTTCCTCCACAGGTAAACGCAGAAATCCGACATCTATGCGACCTGTGCTTAACCACTCTAATTGTTGATCTGTAGTCAATTCATGTAACTCTAGCCTCACACCAGGGACGCAAGACCGAAAGGTTCGCAAAACTGTTGGCAAAATATTATACGCCGCAGAACTAACAAAGCCGACCACTAACTGTCCGAGTTCACCACGGCTAGTTTGTTGCCCAACTTGGATTGCTTGCTGTAATTGCTTGAAGATTTGCTGAACTTCACCCAAAAAAACTAGTCCTGCTTCTGTTAATTGCACACTACGTTTTGTGCGGTGAAACAGTTCAAAGCCTAACTCTGCCTCTAATTGGCGGATTTGTTGACTTAGCGGAGGTTGAGCAATGTGCAATCGTTCTGCTGCTCGTCCGAAGTGCAGTTCTTCTGCCAGGGTAACAAAGTAGCGCAAGTGTCGTAGTTCCATTTATTTCTTGAACTGATATATTTTAAATATTAATCAAGGTAAAAATATATATTGGACATAACTAAAAATATTTTTTATTGTAATTACTAAGCAGTCATCAATTAACAAACCCATACCTAAATTTTTGAATACGAATTACAAATTACAAATTGGTATTAGTTGAAGACTAGCAAACCAATACTTTGTACTTTTACAACTTATGAATAATCTTTTACCACTCACAAATAATTGGGATACAGACCTTTATGAGAATAACCACGCTTTTGTTTGGGAATATGGCCAAGACTTACTAAAATTACTCAACCCCAAACCTGGAGAATCCATTTTGGATCTCGGCTGTGGAACTGGACAACTGACAGCAAAAATTGCCCAAGCGGGAGCTAAAGTCACTGGAATTGATCACGCACCCTCGATGATTGAAAAAGCAAGACAAAACTATCCCTATCTGTCTTTCAATGTGGCTGATGCGAGGAATTTTCAAGTAACTCAGCCAGTGGATGCTGTATTTTCTAACGCTGTTCTGCATTGGATTAAAGAAGCAGACGAGGCGATCGCTTCTATATATCAGGCGTTAAAACCTGGGGGGCGTTTTGTTGCCGAATTTGGGGGTAAAGGAAATATTAAAGCGATCGCTAAAGCTTTAGAAAGTGCTTTACAGGCAAACAATATTTCTGCACAAACATTGAATCCTTGGTATTTTCCTAGTATTGGTGAGTACGCTACTCTACTAGAACAGCAAGGTTTTGATGTTACTTATGTCGCCTTGTATGCTCGTCTTACTCTTTTAGCAAAGGAAGAAGCAGGTATGGCGAACTGGATTAAGATGTTTGCCGATGCTTTCTTTGTAGGACTGTCTGCTGAACAACAAACACAAATAATTCACACAGTAGAGGAGCATCTTAAGCCAATACTTTTTCAACAGGGTAATTGGACAGCGGACTATCGGAGAATTTGTATTGTGGCGATCAAACCTTAGTTAAAACAACAAAAGTCCCACGTCCTAATACCGTTTTACTTTAAAGTTGATACATTTGGGCAAGCAAGGGAGGCAGTGCGGTCTTGGGGGTTTCCCCCAGGAGCAACTGCCGTGGAGCAGGGGAAGCAGAGGAGGTAGGGGAAGTAAGAAAAGTAATTTGTATCAGTAATTTCGTGAAATGGTATAACCCAAAGTGTCGGTGTGGGCATAGGAATAGCGTGAGTTGCTTGATGATTCGTCATTGTTATCATGACGGTATGCAGCTGTAAAAGGAAACATCAGTCATGTTTGCACTCGTTTCTCCAGACAAGACTCAATTACCCCCTGGTGCTGTAGTGCGCTTAATCGCTAGTTGGCAAGAATATCAGTATTTATGTGATCAACGGGGAGATGGGTCAATTCCGCGGATAAAATATCGCAATGGAGAAGTATGGCTGATGTCGCCATTACCAGTACACGGTCGAGATGCTAACTTGCTGGCTGACGTTGTTAAACTACTGTTAGATCATGAGGGACGAGAATATGATGCGTTTACGCCCATCACCATGAGCTTACCCCAAGAAAGCGGCATTGAGCCAGATTATTGCTTTTATATTGATAACTGGCAAGCAGTGTCTGGGAAAAAACGCATCGACTGGCAACAAGATCCGCCACCCGATTTAGTAATTGAAATTGATGTTACCAGTTATTCTCATGTGCAGGATTATCTTCCCTATCGTGTTCCTGAAGTTTGGTTATTCAAAAATCAACAGTTATTCATTCACCAGTTACAAGGTGATGATTACCAACTGCAAACCAACAGCTGCTATTTTCCCAACTTTGATTTGCTAAGTGCCATTGATCGTTGTGTACAAATTGCGTATGAACGCAACACTAGCGCTGCCATCCGCGATCTCAAAGGGCGCTTAAATAATCTTATAGTTCCCTAGCGATCGCAAACTAGTACAGGAAGGCAAAAGAAAGAATGATGATTTTGTCAGCTTTTCGCCTATTTCAAATGGGTGGTCTATTTACGCCGTGTTGTACTAGTGGTCTGTCCCATTAATTTTGCTGGGCTAATGTGAAAAAGTCCAGTTCTTTTCTCCCCCTGCTTCCCCTGCTTCCCCTGCCTGCCTCCACCTGTCATTTTTGGGTTGACAGACCAGTAGCTTCAGCCAAATGCTTTAGTAGTGTAGTCTGTGGTAGAGGCCCTTGCAAGTGACTCCAGGGTAGTATTTGCTCTGTTGACCAATTGGCATAAACATAAAAATCTAAGTCGGGGATTTGTCCTTTGAGTTGCTTGAAGGCACGTTTGTAGCTACCCAAAGAATCGCCAAAGTTGCGGCTAAGTTCAAGCAGATAAGAGAGTCGGCGATCGCCCCTCGACAATAAAGCCTGTATAATTGACCAATTATAGCTTTCGGGGCGAAATTCTATCCCTTGCGGTTTTAACTGTTTTTGCAAAAACTGTAACCGCTTTTCTGCTTGACGATTCACCCCCAACCATTGAAATGGTGTATGTGCTTTCGGTACAAAGGTGCTACATCCAAATGTTAAACGCAATCCTGGGGCAGCTTTTTTGATGCTACGCATCATCGCCACTGTTTGCTCTAAATCTTCTGGTTCTTCACCGGGGATTCCTGCCATGCCGTAGAGTTTCAAACTTTTTAATCCTCCAGCTTTGGCATTTACCGCTGCCTGGATAATTTCATCGTTATGTAGCTTTTTATTGATGATTTGCCGGATTTTTTCGGAACCACTTTCTACAGCAATAGTAAGCGATCGCGTGTCTCGTTGTGCTAAAGTTTTGGCTAATTGTACTGTGACTGTATTGGTTCTGACTGAGGCAATGCTAAGCCGCACATCATCGTATTTGGGCTGACTAATATAATCTAATAAAGCTTCAAACTCTGGATGTTGAGTTACAGAAGCCCCTAATAATCCTAGCCGATTGGTAACTTGTAAACCTCTTTCAATAGCTGGAATTAATGAACCTTCTAAACTCGCTGTTCTAAAAGGTAATGTGAGATAACTTGCTAGACAAAAACGGCACATTTCTGGACAGCTTCTCACTACCTCTACCATGTAAATATTTTCCCATGCCGCTTTTTCTGTAACAACAGTTGATGCCGATAAAGTATTACCTCGATAAGTTTGTTTTTGGACTATTGCCGGAATTTCTGAGAAGATTGGATTAATTGATTTGATTGCACCATCTTTTGCATGATATTCCACCTCATACAAACTGGGAACATAAATTCCTGGTATTTGTGCTAATGCTTTAAGTTGAGTTTCTTTAGAGGCATTTCTAACTTCTTTATAAGCCTCAATGAAATTTCCCAATAAATTTTCGCCATCTCCTAATAAGATGACATCAAAAAAATCTGCGAATGGTTCTGGGTTAGCAGTAAGGACAGGGCCACCACCAAAAATTAGAGGATGATTTTCATCACGTAAGTTTGCGCGAATGGGAATTTCTAAAGATTCCAGCAGATTTAAAATATTGACATAATCTAGTTCCCAGGAAATAGAAAATCCCATAATTTCTGGCTTTCGGGGAAGTTGTTCGTGAGTATCGGTAAACAGGCGACTCACCTGCACATCATCACGCATTGCCAAAGTTGCCCACACTACCTGATAGCCAAGGCTGGTGATACCCACACTGTATTCATTAGGAAAAGCAAAAATCAGCGGGATAGCGTTGTTATCGGGGGTATTAGGGGTAAATAAGAGGCGTTCAGAGTCAAAAACAGATGATGTCACAGGTAATTAAATTAGGCAGGTTTATCTATATTTAATTTTAAGCCATAGAATTATAAAGTTAAAAAATAATGTCATACTGTTAGCAAGAATAATCGGCAAAGCTTGGAGATAAATTCCATAGATTAACCATAAAAAAACACCACTCATAAATGTAATCAGTATCATAAAAGAAACGTCTTTTGCTGATTTAGTTTGCCAAGTTTTAAACATCTGTGGTAAAAAGGCGATCGTAGTTAGTATAGCAGCAGCTAATCCCAACAGCGTGATAAAATCCATGTGATGTAACTATATAAATTAGCTTTAATTGTAATGCTATAGTGATGCTCGAATTACATCTATCATTCTTAGTTTTTCTGGAATTTTTAATGATATTTTAATTTTTATTCAGTCTTGATTGTTCTGCTTTTTGATATATGGCTTTGCCCAAGTATACCGCTGTGAATCTTAGTATGTGATTTATATTGATAGCCTCAAACATCATATTTCGATTTCAAATCTGCAAAGTTCTTCTGTTGAGCCAAAATAATTATATCTTCACGTTCATTGTTTTTCAGCCACTCAATTTATGATTCATTAAATAATTCTTCTCAATTTATCGGTGAAGGTTTTGTTTTAAGATTTTTGGTGGGGCGATCGTAAAGATCATCAAGTTAAGTTGTTAAGCTAGGCAGCAAAAACAATTCAATATCAGTTCAACGTTCCCATTATGCTGCGCCGCTTACTGACTCGCCCTTCTGCATCTATACCTCGTATCCTAGCGTCACTAATACTACTTCTTCTAATTGAGCAATTGTTTCAGCACCCAGTTGACCTAACCTCCGAATTAACCGAGCTTTATCCAGTACTCGAATTTGAAAACACAATGCAACTGAATTCTGTGATAATCCACCATCTCCCTGCTGGATCAACATACAAATTGGTAATGAAGCGCGCCGCTGGCTTGCAGTTAAGGGGATAGCAATAGTTGTTGTTGAGAACTGAGAGACGATATCATTTTGAAAAATGATGACAGGACGAACACCTGCTTGCTCAGAACCCTTAGTAGGATCAAGGTTTGCTAACCAAACTTCCCCTCGTTTAAGCTGGTCGATCATTGCTGATCTTCTTGAGCAAGCATCACTGCATAATCACCAATTCCAGCTTCAGCAAGAGAACGGTCTTCTTCTGCAAATTCAGTTGCGAGGGAAGCCAATTGAACAGGATCAAGAACGATACGGCGGCGTTTATCTCGAAATTTGAGAAAAGCGATGAAGTCAGCGACTTGTTGAAGTTGCTCGGCGGTGAGTTGATCAATATCTTGCTTAAGAGCTTCGCTAGTGACTGACATACTAAAACAAAGGATTTTAAAGCTATTGCTCTATTGTAGATAATCCGCTTCCACTATGTACCCCCTCCTTTTTCTCACTCTGCCATCAACCAGTGTCGCACTGAAGTCCTACAACAGGATTTAACCCAAACAACAATAGACAAGCTTGCGGTTAAGTTCCCGTCGAGGACTAACAGCCTAACGTAGAGCTAACCGGCGCAGCGCAGCTTTATCGCGCAGCGTCCAGCGACCGAAGGGAGCGAGGTTGAGCGCCATGTTAGGTCTCAGTCCCCGGTACTGGGTTTAGCTTGATCTCAGGCCAGAATCGTGCGCTTAAGTCTTCATATACCTTTGTTAGCGCCCAACTTGGCAATTGCGATGTCTCTCCGGCTGTATTCCACTGTAAAACGCCGACATGGTAGTGAGGGAACTTGTAGGTGACCGGATTCATGATTGACTGCTCCAGCGTTCCGAGATTGTCGTCATGGAAGGGGTCAGTTGCTGCGAAATGAGCCGCAACCTTATTGCGCCATAGATGGACTTCCGGTACTGCCGTTTTCACGAAATTTGTGCAGTGCGCTTTGATAACAGAGCGGTTTGATGGGTCGGCCAAGGCAGACGATTTCCAGCTGTTTGCGTTCATGAGTTGGACTAATCCAATCAGTCGTAGATAGTTAACCAATGTGACCGAAAACCAATTAAACGCACACGGGACAAGTGCGGGCACTTGGCTACTCATGTGCAGCACGACGTGCGCGGCGTGAGGGTCTTTTGCCACGTATTGAATCTCGAACTCGCGCACGGTACCTGCGAGTATCTTCAAACCCTCGTAGTTGGCGGCAAACGCCTGATAGTTGTTGAATGGCGGATTACTCGGATCAAGAGTGATGCCGTTCAGATGGTCTAGTACGATTGGAGTGGTACTCATGAGACATAACTATTTATTATACGCAAAGCTCCCGTATAATCTTTTTCTCAACTATAGTATATCAAGCATTATAACGAATTCCTGTCTGAATATACGGAGAATTTTTTTACATCCCTATCCCGGTATTATACATAATTTTTCCGTATAACTACCCTTCATGTGAGAATTATTTTGAGTGGCGGCTAGCATCCTCTGCATCTCCACTAAGATCCCTGCTCTGTTGGCTCCAACGTGTTATTAGACCGCGTTTTGGTGGCAAACTGACAACTTCTCGTCCACCTTCTGACTGCCTTTTTTGCCAGTCTGCAAACATGGCATCCAAGTCATATTTAAAAGACTTGGCATGTTCTTCACGAATCTTATGGATTTCATTTAGAATCTCGTCTGGCCACATCGCTCAATCTCCTAATAATTCGTAGGGAGTGCAAATTACAGGTAACTGGTATCCAAAATCAAAGCTAATCTCTTCAAGTTTCCTTTGAATCTGAGCGTTTGCAATATGCTTACAATTCCAGGTTAACAGGTAATCCAAGCCGTGGACGGTAGCGGCTGCAATGTGAACTGCATCGTCAGAAGCCTTGGGAGGAAGATTGCTGCGCGAAAGAAACTGGGCGGCTAGACTTCGTACAGCCTGATTGAGGTCAACTAAGGGGACTCGATTGAGGATTTCTAGACGATTAGCCGCAATCTCAGGGTCTCCTCGTGACACCTCATCCAAAACAACTTTTGAAATATAAAGTGTGAAGGCATTTCGACGAGACTCCCACCACTCTTTTGTGATTTCTATATTTGCTGCCAAGATTAAATTTCTGGTCGATCTGGCAGTAAGGTATCCCAGGATACTGGTTTCGATATAAACAGTTTCACTCATTTAAAATAGGTTAAGAGCTTTTCTACTCCAGCCAAAGTATCTTCTATCCAAGAAGCCATATTTAGGTGAGCCATGAGGATTACTCATGTTGATTTTGACTCGCTTGGCTATTCGCTCCGATATAACAATGCTCAGTAAAAAATAGGGATAGCACAATCACCACCCCACAATAATGAAATTTGCTTTAAAAATTACGTGTTACCTATAATGTCTGACATTGCCCATGATGGCGTAATAAATGGTCACATAATACTAAAGCCACCATCGCCTCAACCATTGGTACTGCACGAGGTAACACACAAGGATCATGTCTACCTTTGGCAGCTAATAACGTTTCTTCTCCCTCATTAGTGACTGTTTTTTGTTCTTTTCTAATTGTGGCTGTGGGTTTAAATGCAACTCGTAAAATAATATTTTCCCCGTTAGAAATTCCCCCTTGAATGCCACCAGAACGATTAGTTACGGTGCGAATTTCCCCATTTTCATCTATATAAAATTCGTCGTTATGTTCAATTCCAGTTAATAGCGTCCCGGCAAAACCGGAACCAATTTCAAAGCCTTTACTTGCAGGGAGAGACATCACACCTTTTGCGATATCAGCTTCTAATTTATCAAATACTGGTTCGCCCAAACCTTTTGGGACATTACGCGCCACACATTCGACTACGCCACCGATAGAATCACCTTGTCTACCTGTTTGCTCAATCAATTCAATCATGCGACTCGCACATTCAGCATCAGGACAGCGAACAATGTTGTTTTCTACTTGTTCTAAGGTGACTGTATTCGGATCAACTACGCCTTCTAAGTTTTTGATGCGCTTGACGTAACCGATGATTTCCACATTCGCAACTTGACGGAGAATTTTTTTAGCGATCGCACCTGCTGCAACTCTTCCTATTGTCTCACGCGCTGATGACCTCCCGCCGCCTTGCCAATTGCGAATGCCATATTTAGCATCATAAGTGGCATCTGCATGGGAAGGCCGATACTTCTGCTCCATCTCGTCGTAATCTTGGGAACGCGTATCTTTGTTCCGCACTAAAATTGCTATGGGTGTGCCTAAAGTTTTGCCTTCAAACACCCCAGACAAAATTTCACAGGAATCTGCTTCTTTGCGCGGGGTAGTAATTTTGCTTTGTCCAGGCCGTCTTCTGTCTAACTCTAATTGAATTTCTTGGGCAGTAATTTCTAATCGTGGAGGACAACCATCAATTACAACCCCCACACCGCCGCCGTGGGACTCGCCAAAAGTGCTGATGCTAAATAGATGCCCAAAAGTGCTACCCATAATATTGCAGAAAAAGGATAAGGCTTATGTATTGTACCTAGAGTTTTGACAAAAGTTAATGTTTGTAGCTTCACAGGGGAGCAGAGAGGTTAAAAGATAAATTTAGCTGATAACAAAATTTTATAAAGGTTAACATCGGTTTCGACTAAGCAAGCATGACCGCTATGAGGTAAAGTTATCATCTGAGAATTAGGAAAAATATTATTTAAGTGTTGTGCCTCTGTTTCTGAAGGTAAAAGTCGGTCATCTTTACTAGCAATTAGTAAAACAGGTTGAGTAATTTGAGATAATTTACTCTCGTCAATTTCAAATTCTCTCATTAAAGACAGTCGTTGACTAGCAGTTTCTTTTGGTGCGGAATAAGTTGATTTTAAAAGTGCTTGACCAGCAGCAGGTGAAAGTCGATTTAAATTAGCTAGAAAAGGTAAAGAGAAAACCGAAGACACTTTATAAAACAATTGAGGTGTGTAAGGAAACAAAAGCGAACCAAAATTTAACCAAGGTACTCGATGAAAAGAAGAAGCAGAATTAATCAAAATAATTTTGTCAAAGAGTTGAGGAAACTTTTCTAATACTTTTAACGCCAAACAACTACCAAATGATTCTGCACAGAGATAAACAGGCAATGTCTCACGACAAGTCGCTTCGTGTCTACGCGGTGCTTTTTCTAGTTCTATCTGAGTTAAAATTGCCACTTCTTTTGTCATCTCGTCCCAGCTTGTGAAATCATCAGGTGGAATTACAAAACAACGTACATCAAAAGCAGCATCTAAACTTTTTGTTTGAATATACATCAGTTCCTTTCCAGTCTCATCCATTCCTGGTAGAAATACAAAAAGTGGATAGTTAGGATTAGATGGTTGAGTATTTAGAAAATAAGGATGACTACGAGTTTTAGATAACATAACTAAATTAACATCTATAAATATCAGCAAGCCACTGAACTTGCTGATATAAAATTTTCATTTGGCAAAAACTCTAGACGTTAGCTAAAGTTGCTCCTGGTGTTAATTCTACCTTCACCCAACCTGGTTGCCGTTTATCAAATGCCTTGTACGCATCTAGGACTGACATTAGCGGTTCGACTTGGGTTAAAACTTTTGTCGGGTCTACTGTGCCATTACGAACTAAATCTACCAAAGTCGGAATATACTTGCGGTGATTACAATTACCCATATTAATTGTCAGATTTTTGTTCATCGCTGTGCCGATGGGAAAGAAATTATGGGTTGGTGGATAAACTCCAATAATCGAGAGTGTACCAGCTTTAGCTAATGCTTGAACTGCCCATTCTAAGGCTTGAGAAGGAGCATTTCCCGGATGCCAATTGCCGTTTTGAGGATTCGTTTTAGGAGCAATTTGTTGTAATTGTTGCTGGAATTGTTGTGCTTCTTTTTGAGCTTTTTCGGCTGCTGGACCACTGTCAGGAGCATTCGCATCTACACCAACTGCTTCAATTACTCTATCTACACCTATGCCTCCAGTCAGTTCGCGGATAACTTCAATTGGATCTTCAGCATTATAATCGATGACTTCTGCACCCAAATCACGCGCCATTTCCAAACGTGAGGGAATCGTATCCACTGCAATAATGCGTCCCGCACCGAACAGTCTGGCGCTGACAATTGCAAACTGTCCTACAGGGCCGCAACCAAAAATAGCGACTGTATCTCCTGGTGTGATCTCTGCAATATCAGCACCAAAATAAGCCGTCGGGAAGATGTCAGATAAAAGAATTGCTTGGTCGTCTGTGACTTCTTTGGGTAATTTGACTAACCCTGCATTGGCATAAGGAATCCGAGTATATTCGGCTTGCAATCCATCGAAAGGGCCTGCTGCTTCTGGGCCGCCAAAAAAAGCTGTGCCGGCGTTATGTCCGTGGGGATTGGCGTTATCACATTGAGCATGATATCCTGTACGGCAGTAAGAACAGTAACCACAGGCAATTGTCGAGGGAACAACGACGCGATCGCCTACTTTCAAATTCCGCACATTAGAACCAATTTCTTCAACAATACCAACACCTTCATGCCCTAGAATTGTGCCGGGTTTCATGCCTGTGAAAGTTCCCCGAATCATGTGTAAATCTGTGCCACAAATTGCACTAGAAGTTAATCGAATAATGGCATCTGTTGGCTCTTGAATTTTAGGTTCTGGTACATTGTCTAATCGAATATCTCCAATTCCGTGAAAAACAACTGCCTTCATGTTGAATGTTCCTAAACTATGACGTTTACATTTCACCAAAAAATACGTAGTTTGTATTTTCTAGCGATTACAAAATACGAGAAAATTTTTATGCGATTTAGTAGAAAATCTTGTATCCCAATTAAACTCTTTAAATACACAATTTCAGCAGAAAATTGAGTCTATTTTGGAGTACACGATATCCGCACTTAGAAATTATGGTATCGATGTTGCTATGTTTTCTTATCGTCCTCTAGAAGGATATAAATTATAAATACCAACGTGAAATGAAGAAACTGAAAGCACAGCAACTTTTTCACAGGATGATACTGCTTTCCCTTCAGGACGCTGCACGATCGCTTAGTTTGTCATTAACAGAGGCTTATTGACAAACTAAGCGATCGCTGTTTGATCACTTTTGACAAAAAAATTTACCATCGTGTATTAATTAAAACAAATACAAGACTGAATACTGGGAAAAATAAAAGGCAGAGGAGAAAGAGGAAGTCAAAAGAGGCAGGGGAGCAGGGGGCAGGGAGCAAGGGAGAAAACTGAAACGGAGCTTGTTACTCCGCCTAAGTTCGAGCGCCTTAGAAGGGCGGGGCTTTATACCCATGTTCCGCCCTGCTCTACGGCTTTGGGCAGGAATTGCTCCCCCTGCTCCCTGCCCCTCCGCTTCTTGGTAAAGCAAAGTAACAAAGTTTTACCCCTTACTCTTTGAAGTTGCTTCCCTTCTCCAAAAGGCAGAAAACTCCTAATCCCTATTTCTTTCACCGATGAAAGCACCATTACCCGATTGCGAATCACAGAGAATTGAAACACTTTTGGAGTATAAAATCCTTGACACTCCATCAGAAGCTGCCTTTGATGATATAACTCATTTAGCTTCGTATATTTGCGGAACTCCCATTGCCTTAATTAGCTTAATTGATACTAACCGCCAGTGGTTTAAGTCAAAAGTCGGTTTAGAGGCACTAGAAACACCGCGCGATCAAGCCTTTTGCGCTCACGCCATCCTACAACCTGATGTTTTTGTTGTACCTGATGCGAAATCCGACCAACGATTTTCTACCAATCCCCTAGTTACTTCTGACCCAAATATTCGCTTTTATGCTGGTGTACCTCTAATTAACCCAGAAGGATATGCATTAGGAACCCTTTGTGTCATTGACTGTATACCACGCAAACTTTCTTTTGAACAAGTAGAGGCATTACGCGCTTTAGGTCGCCAAGTAATTAAACAACTAGAACTAAAGCGTACCTTAGCCAGTTTAGGACTGATGACTCATGAACGGAAACAGGTAAAGAATATACGTCAGCAATTTTTTAAAAAGATTGCTGGAGGATTCGGGTTAGCGTCAGCAATTTTAGTCTTAATTGGTATGCTCTCATATCAAAATACAAAAGTATTAATTAATGCTAATCAAGATGTAATTACAACTCAAAAAAATATTAATAGCTTAGAAGAATTGCTGTCTGCAACGAAAGACGCTGAAACTGGACAACGTGGTTACATTATCACTGGAGATCAAACTTATCTGCAACCATATAAATCAGCAATAGCAATCATTGATCAAAAAATCGAACGGCTCAATATTTTAACAGTTAATAATCCCCAGCAGCAAAAGCAACTAAAAACTCTTAAATACTTAATCAGAGCAAAACTGGCTTTTGCCAAAAATACTATCGACTTGCGTCAAAGACTGGGATTTGAGCCTTCATCGCAACTTCTGCGGACAAATTTAGGCAAGAATCTGATGGATGATATTCGCAAGATTGTCCGTAAAATGGAGAATGAAGAGCAATCGCTGCTTAATCAGCAATTAAAAGTAGCTCAAGTCAACGCTAGGAATACAGTTTTGACATTAGCGATCGCCATAAGCTTCGGTTTTATTGTTCTTGCTATAATCTACTACCTCATTTATCGTGAAGTCACAGAGCGTAAATTAACAGAATCAACTCTCCACAAAGAGCGTAACTTTATCTCCGCAGTTGTAAATACAGCTAGCGCCTTAGTAGTAGTTCTTGATTCTCAAGGAAAAATTGTTCGCTTCAATCAAGCTTGTGAGCAAACAACAGGTTACTCATTTGATGAAGTTAGGGATAGATATTTTTGGAATTTGTTTCTACTTCCTGAGGAAGTAGAACCCGTCAAAGCAGTTTTTGAGCAATTGCTAATTGGTCAAGGCTGTAAAGAATATGAAAATTATTGGATCACAAAAACTGGCGAACGACGGCTAATTGCCTGGACTAATACCACCTTACAAGACCATGAAGGCTGTATAGAATACATTGTGGCTACAGGTCTTGATATTAGCGATCGCAAACGATCGCAACAGCATTTGGCGGCACAATATACTGTAACCCGCATATTAGCCGAATCCACTACAATCAACGAGGCGATGCCCCAAATTCTGCAAGGAATGTGTGAAAGTTTGGGCTGGAATGTGAGTGAAATTTGGATGGTAGATCAGCAGGAACAAATACTACGTTTTCTTAGTATGTGGTATAAAATTTCCTTTGAAATGCAAGAGTTTGAAATCCTCAGTCAGCAAACTACATTTGCACCGGGAATTGGACTACCTGGACGTGTTTGGGCTAGTGGTGAACCTGTTTGGTTAACGGATGTTGTTCAAGATCACAACTTTTTGCGCGCTGAAATTGCAGCTCAAGCCGGATTGCACGCAGCTTTCGGTTTTCCGATCCGTAATGGTAAAAAAATTCTTGGTGTCATTACCTGCTTTAACCATGAAATTCAGCAACCTGATCAAGATTTAGCCAAAATCATGAACTCCATTGGTGAGCAAGTAGGGCTGTTTATCGAGCGCAAGCAAGCAGAAGAAGAACTCCAAAAGCAAAATTTGCGATCGCAATTATTCACCGAAATTACTCTTAAAATTCGTCAGTCTTTAGAAATTACCGAAATTCTCCAAATCACTGCCCAAGAAATACAAAACATTCTACAAAGCGATCGAGTATTGATCTATCAACC
This sequence comes from Halotia branconii CENA392, assembly GCF_029953635.1. Lineage (NCBI taxonomy): Bacteria > Bacillati > Cyanobacteriota > Cyanophyceae > Nostocales > Nodulariaceae > Halotia > Halotia branconii. The sequence continues at coordinate 6,712,468 of NZ_CP124543.1, forward strand.
TTTGTCAGATGGCTTTGGAAGTAACATCGTAGAAGCAGTAGTTTCTGGCTGGCTGTCGATCAAAGCTCAAAAGATCACTAGCTCTTACTTAGAAGCAGAATACCTACAACAATACTACTTACAGCAGTATCGTCACAAACAAACTCTAAATTGGACTGATTGGGATTTGGATTTAGTTGAAGTCCAAAAAAGTCATCTGGAATTATTGCAACAATTTGGGGTCGAATCCAATTTGGTTCTACCCATTTTTGTCAAAGAAGAACTCTGCGGTTTATTAGTTGTCCATCAATGCGGCAGTTCTCGACAATGGTCTAGCTTTGAAACTCATCTTTTGCGGCAAATTGCAGATCAAGTAGGTATAGCCTTAGCCCAAGCTCAAATGCTAAATGCAGAAACTCAACAGCGACGAGAACTGGAAATTGCCCGTCACCAAGCTGAATTAGCTTCTCAGACCAAAAGTGCTTTTTTGGCTAATATGAGCCATGAAATCCGCACTCCCATGAATGCTGTGTTGGGAATGACAGGCTTAATGTTAGAAACTCCCTTAAATCCAGAACAGCGAGATTTTATCGAAACAATTCGTATTAGTGGAGATGCTCTGTTAAGCCTGATCAACGAAATTTTGGATTTATCTAAACTAGAGGCTGGGGAAATGGCTTTAGAAACTCTAGATTTTGACTTATCTACCTGTGTAGAAGAGGTGTTGGAATTATTGGCTCCCCCAGCCCATAATAAGGGGCTGGAAATTGCCGGTTTGATTTATCGCAACGTTCCTACCCACCTCCAAGGAGATGCTGGCCGTCTACGGCAAATTTTGATGAACTTAATCAGCAATGCTGTTAAATTTACTAGTGCTGGTGAGGTGGTAGTACGAGCAGAATTGCGATCGCAAACTTCGACAACAGTTACTATTCATTTTGCAATTACAGATACTGGTCTTGGTATTACTCCTGAAGACCAATGCAAACTCTTTACACCATTTACTCAAGTGGATGCTTCTACTACTCGCAAGTATGGCGGTACAGGTTTGGGGTTAGCCATCTGCAAGCAACTGGTAAATTTAATGGGGGGAGAAATTGGAGTTGAAAGTCAGATGGGCAAAGGATCTAAGTTTTGGTTTGAGATTCCTTTCGCTAAACAAATTCAGCCAATTTCCTCCAGCCAAGATCGGCAACTGCTCACTAATCGGCGCTTATTGGTAGTCGATGATAACGCTACTAATCGCAAAATTATTTACCATCAAGCAACCCGTTGGGGAATGCAGGTAGATAAAGCCGATAGTGCAGCTGTGGCTCTGGCAGCTATTCAAGCAGCGCAACAGCAGAAAAAGCCTTATGATATTGCCTTAATTGATATGCAAATGCCTGAAATAGATGGCATGACCTTGGGAGAGCAAATTAAAGCAAATTATGCGATCGCTAGGTTACCTTTGATTATGCTCACTTCTACCAATCAAAGAGATGAAGTACAAAGAGCGCTCAAAATAGGCTTTGCTGCTTATTTGGTCAAACCCGTTAAACCATCCCGGCTTTTAGATACCATCATGACTATTTTAGGAACTCAATCAGAACTGCAAAAACAGGAGTCAGAAGTGAAGAGTTTAGAAAACAGCACCAATCATTCCTCTATTAGTTCTCGACTGGTTCCTAACTTTCCTAAATTAAGAATTTTGCTAGCTGAAGATAATTTAGTCAATCAAAAAGTAGCCCTCAAGCAACTCCAAAGCCTGGGTTATAGCGCCGATGTCGCCGCCAATGGTCAAGAAGTTTTGCAGTTATTAGCAAAAATTCCCTACGATTTAGTTCTCATGGATTGCCAAATGCCGATTCTTGACGGTTTGGAAACCACAAAAGAAATTCATAGTTGGTCATCAAGTGCCTTTGCTAACAATCGTCGTCCTGTAATTATTGCGATGACAGCTAATGCCATGAGAGAAGATCAACAAATGTGTTTAGATGCAGGTATGGATGACTATTTAAGCAAGCCAGTCATCAAAGAAAAATTAGCTGCTGCACTAGAACTTTGGGCAAGTAAAATATTTTTTATCCCAGAGACAGTTGACTGTGAGCAAATAATTTCTCCAATTAATGTAGGTTTAAATGACTTACCGATTAATTGGGAACATTTGCATCAAATATCAGAAAATGATCCAGAATTTGAAATTAATTTATTAGAAATTTTCGTTGCAGATATTAATGAACATTTAGAAATTACCAAAGCAGCGATCGCAGAGCAAAATTTTCAGCAATTAGCACGAGAAGCTCATCAAATCAAAGGTGCTAGTGCCAACGTCGGAGCTACGGCTATGCATATAGCCGCACAAAAATTAGAACAATTAGCTCACAATCAAGAGCGTAGAGGTACTAATAACTTAGTTACAGAGTTAGAAGAGTTTGTCAAACGCATTCAAGACTTTTTAATGAAAAGTTAGATTATTAAGATAGCCACTGGCAAGGTAAAATTTATCTATAAGGTAATACCTGAGAGCAAAGAGTTAGGAGTAAACACCATAACTCATAACTTTTAGATAGAGGAACTCACTGTGGAGCCAAAAATTAACTGTGCTGAAGCTTGCGTCAATGGGTGCGTTTTAGGAGATAAATGCCCCAATATTGAGTTTAGAGAAGCAGCCGCAAAATTCATTGAAGATACTTCTTTAGACGAAATGCTGCAAATGGCTGAAGAACGCTTGCGAAAAAAAATGACGGAACCACCACAATGGGTTTTACCTGAAGATCTGTCAAAAGAGGCAGGGGAGCAGGGGGCAGGGAGCAAGGGAGAAAACTGAAACGGAGCTTGTTACTCCGCCTAAGTTCGAGCGCCCTAGAAGGGCGGGGCTTTATACCCATGTTCCGCCCTGCTCTACGGCTTTGGGCAGGAATTGCTCCCCCTGCTCCCTGCCCCTCCGCTTCTTGGTAACTAAATAGTATTTGGATCTATACCTAATTCTTGTAGTTTGGTTGCCAAGCGATCGCTGCGTTGCTTTTCTTGTTCAGCTCGTTGCATTGCTTGTTCAGTGCGTTGCTTTTCTTGTTCAGCCCGTTGCATTGCTTGTTCAGTGCGTTGCTTTTCTTGTTCAGCCCGTTGCATTGCTTGTTCAGTGCGTTGCTTTTCTTGTTCAGCTCGTTGCATTGCTTGTTCAGTGCGTTGCTTTTCTTGTTCGGCTCGTTGCTTTTCTTGTTCGGCTCGTTGTAACTCCTGTTGTGCAGTTTCTTCTGGTGTTGGTACTAATTGTTCTTCAGCAGTGTAAAAGCGTAAATTTCTTTGCTCAACTCCTAAATATAACTCTAACTGCTGGCTCCATAACCAACCTTGAGAGTTAGGCTTTATTGGTTGATATTTACCAGCTAACAAAACAAAGCCCGCAAATTCTAAATTATTGGGGTCAAACCAGAAGTATTCTGGTGTGCGAAAAGTATCTTGGTAAATTTGCTTTTTCAAACCCCTGTCAGTGCTTGCTGTCGAGTCTGATAGCAGTTCGACAATGATGTTAGGGTATTTACCATCTTCTTCCCAGACAACCCAGCTTTTACGGGGTTTATGTTCAGTACCCAGTACCACAAAAAAATCTGGTCCTCGGAAGTCTTGTGATTTGAATTGGCGCGGACTGTAGTAGATGGTGAGATTGCCGGCGGCAAAAAAGTCATGGCGATCGCGCCACCACCAATCAAGGCATTTTAACAGCAGCAGCATTTGCTGCAAATGTAGGTAACTTTCCAATTGCGGCTCGTCACTATATAGATCCCCTGGAGGAAAGATAACATCTTCTGAGGTTGGTAAATCTTTGGCGATAGACATGGCAGCAAGTCGTCTAGTTGCTATAAGTAGTTTAGCGCAGTATTCAATGCAGAGATAGAAAAGAGTGTTGGCATAACAGTACAACTTTTCCTAATTGAAAATGGCAGTATATCTTTATAATTTTATGTGAGAATATGCACTGCTTTGGGATTAATAGATATGGCATTGCTTATTCAAAAAACAGGCTTTAAAAGCCAGAAAAACCATGCACGAGCAACTTTGTCATCAAGTTGTCCAAAATATCCTTAGTAAAAAGACTACTTTATTGCTCTCAGTATTAGCGATCGCTACTCTTGGTTCAGCCTGTACTTCTAATCGTGAAAGTTCATCTGCGACTTTACCAAGTGCGACTCAGTCGCCTATTAGCACGACTCAACAGTCTAAAGAGGAACAAGCAACTATCACAATGTCTGTGATTCCTTGGCAGGTTTCAGCAAAACAAGAAAAAAAGCTCCAACCTTTAGCTGACTATCTGAGCAAAGCCTTAAAACGACCTTTTAAATTTGAAATTGCCAAAGACTACCAAACAGCTGTTAATCTCCTAGTTGAGAAAAAAGTAGAACTCGCTTACATTGGGCCTGGTAGTTATATTGAAGCTCATCAGCGCGACCCCAAAATTGAGCCACTTGTAGCATCGATTAACCAAGATAACAAACGACCTTGGTACACATCTGTAATTGTTGCCAACAAAGCCAGTGGTATTAAGACCATCTCCGATTTAAAGGGCAAGCGGTTTGCTTTTGTGAGTAAGTTGTCAACTTCTGGTTATATCGCTCCAATGGCTCATTTGCAGAAACTGGGTATTAATCCTGACAAATATTTTGGTTCAGTAATCATGACTGGTAGCCATGATAAATCAAAACAAGCTTTAGTAAAGGGTAAAGTAGATGCGATCGCAGATGATCGCAGATCATATACCGCACAAGTCAAAGAAGGAAAAATCATCCCCACAAAATACAACATTATTTGGGAATCTGTACCTTTACCTAGTGTGCCGATAGTTGCTTCTAGTCAAGTTTCAGCCGAATTAAAAGATGCTTTGAAAAAAGCGCTGATTGAAGCACCAGCAGGTCTCAAAGACCCTAGTGGAGCTGCGGGAGTGGGATACACTTTGGTACAAGATGCAGACTACGACATTATTAGAGAATTTCAACAGCGCGTTTCTAGTAAATAAGGTTAACTAAGATATGCGGATAACGACCAAGTTTATTGGGTCGTCTTTGCTTGTCGTGGGATTAGTTACCTCTACTTTGATTGGTGGCGATATCTTTATCAGGCAAGCAGAACAAACAGCTCAGGATAATCAAGCTCAAAATGCCGAAGCTTTAACACTTATCTTGCAAATCAACATTGCTGTAAATAATCAGGTAGCTGCGCTCAAAGACATGATTTTGCTAAAGCGCGATGCTTCTAATTTTGTGAAATACCAAGAAGCTTTATTTGGATTTATTAGGGATTTAACTGAACTGGAAAAGTTAAAGCCACAGACAAGCTCTGATTTAGCCAAAATCCGCGATCGCCATAGCTTGCTTGCCAATCTAGCAATAGAGTTAACTGATCAATCTCAAGCAGATAAACCCTTAGAACTAGCAGAATCTCAACAAGATTTTCGAGTCATCAACGCCTTTTCTAGAGATATTGAACTTCATTTACATTTATTAACCCAGAAACTGCAAAAACAAGATGTCTTAGCAAAACAGGAATTTAATCAGTTTAAGCAAAATACTCAACTTGCTAGACAAATTCTGATTTTTTCAATTTTGCTGGTTTTTGTGGGTCACTTATTACTAATTCTTTTACCAGTGATTCGCTCAATTCAAAAACTACAACTAGGAGCAGCCAAAATTGGTGAGGGAAATTTAGCATATCGCTTAGATATTCAAACCAAAGATGAAATTGAACAACTAGCAAATGCGTTCAATCAAATGGCAGCAACTCTAGCTGATTCCTATCATTCTCTTGAGTTGAAGAAAGAACTTGCTGATACTGCCAATCGTGCCAAAAGTGAATTTTTGGCCAACATGAGTCATGAATTAAGAACTCCATTGAATAGCATTCTCGGTTATGCTCAAATTCTTCAACAAGATAAAGCTATAACCTCTAAACAGCAAAACGCTTTAAGAATTATTTACCAATGCGGTTCACATTTGCTAACACTAATTAACGATATTCTAGATTTATCAAAAATTGAAGCCCAAAAAATGGAATTGTACAAAAGTGACTTTCATTTCCCGACCTTTCTTCAAAGTGTGGTAGAAATTTGTCAGATTCGGGCTGAACAAAAAAATATCTCATTTATTTATCAACCAAGTTCAGAGTTACCAACTGGTGTTTTGGCAGATGAAAAACGCTTAAGACAAGTTTTAATTAACCTTTTGAGTAATGCAGTTAAATTTACAGCAAAAGGAGGTGTGAAATTTATTGTTAGTTTAGTAGCTCAATCCTCATCATTAATTGAGAATAGCCAAAAAAATATTTACATAATTAGATTCCAAATCTCTGATACGGGAATTGGAATGAGTCCAGAACAAGTTGCAAAAATATTTTTGCCCTTTGAACAAGTAGGTGACAGTAAAAAGCAAGCAGAAGGTACAGGTCTAGGTTTAGCCATTAGCCAAAAAATTGTGCAATTAATGGGAAGTACAATCCAGATCAAGAGTGAACCAAATCAAGGCAGCACATTTTGGATTGATTTAGAATTACCAGAATCAGTTGATTGGATACAATCTGCTAAAGTCATAAACAATAGCAAAATTGTAGATATAGTTGGTAATAAAAAGAAAATTCTCATAGTAGATGATAAGTGGGAAAATCGTTCTGTTGTCATTCATCTGCTAGAGAAAATCGGATTTGAAATGGCAGAAGCGGCTAATGGCCAAGAAGGTTTAGAAAAAGCTCTACAATTTTTACCTGACTTAATGATTACAGACCTGACAATGCCTGTCATGGACGGTTTTGAGCTAACTCGTCGACTCCGAAAAAAACCACAATTCCAGGATTTACCAATCATTGTTTCATCTGCGAGTGTGTTTGAATCTGACCAGCATCAAAGTATTGGAATTGGTGCAGATGATTTTCTGCCTAAACCAATACAAGCAGACGATTTATTCCAAAAGTTACAAAAATATTTGCAATGTGAATGGATTTATGAATCTCTGCAAAAGTCAGAAAATTTAGGTGAATCTCAGTTACACAAAGCTGACACAATCACAAATGAATTAATACCTCCTGATTTGGAAGAGATTGAGCAACTATATGAAATGGCCATGAGAGGTAACATTAGAGGTATTCGAGAAAAAGCCCAAAAATTCAAACAATTAGATGAGAAATTAATAGTATTCGCTGAACAACTAGAACAACTAGCAAAAAACTTTCAACTCGAAAAAATTAAAGAATTTATTCAACCATATTTAGGAGAAAAAGTATGAACTTGCCGTTTATGGAAACAGGAGTAATTTTGATTGTGGATGATAACCCTAATAACTTAGAAGTGTTATCTGAAGCATTAATAGATACAGGTTGGGAAATCTTAATTGCTGTGAATGGGGAAGGAGCGATCGCTCAAGCTGAATATGCCTGTCCCAATATCATACTTTTAGATGTAATGATGCCTGGAATTGACGGATTTGCAACTTGTAAACGCTTAAAATCAAATCCGAAAACCTGCGATATTCCGATAATTTTTATGACAGCTCTTTCTGAAACTGTCGATAAAGTCAAAGGTTTAAATTTGGGAGCAGTAGATTACATTACTAAACCGTTTGAACAAGAGGAAGTATTAGCTCGCGTCAAAACTCATCTCAAAATTTATAACCTCAGTCAGCAATTACAAACTCAAAATCAGCAACTTAAACAAGAAATATCTGAACGTTTAGCAGTCGAACTCCAGCTACAAAAACTGACTCAAGAATTAGAACAACGGGTACAAGAACGAACTTTTCAACTACAGCAAGCTCAAATTAACTTAGTACAACAAGAAAAAATGTCTGCTTTAGGTGAATTAGTTGCAGGGATAGCCCATGAAATTAACAACCCAGTTAACTTTATTTTAGGAAATCTCAATCACGCCTCAGAATATACTCAAAATTTTATTGATTTACTTTATTTATATCAGCAATATTATCCTGAACCTGAAGTTGAAATTGCTCAAAAAATAGATGAAATCGATCTTGATTTTTTAATCCAGGATTTTCCGCAAATCATCTCTTCTATGCACAAAGGCACAAAGCGTCTGGCACAGATGATTCATTCTCTAAGACACTTTTCACGCCGAGATGATGCAGCAGCAAAACCAACAGATATTCATGAAGGTATTGAAAACACACTGTTGATTTTGCAGTATCGCTTGAAAGCCAATCCAGAGCGCCCAGCAATTGAAGTAATTAGAGAGTATGAAAGTTTACCTCTTGTAGAATGTTTTCCAGGGCCAATCAATCAAGTTTTCATGAATCTCCTCGCCAATGCTATTGATGCAATAGAAGAAGGAATGGGAATTGCCCATTGGGGATTGGAGCAAGGCTTTTGCCAACCAATCACCCCAAAAATTTGGATTCGTACTAGTTTGAAAGCGCAAAGCTCAACTGTAACAATTCAAATTGCTGATAATGGTATAGGTATGACAGAGGAAGTTAAACAGCGTTTATCTGAACCGATGTTTACTACTAAACCTGTAGGAAAGGGAACAGGGTTAGGTTTGTCTATTACTCGGCAAATTATTGAAGAAAAACACGATGGAGCTATCTGGTTTGTATCTGAGGCGGGAGAAGGCACACAATTCTGGATTGAAATTCCTTTGATTAGAAAAGAATCACAACCACACAGCTAAGGTAAAATATGAGTCTTGAGTGAATGATTGTGATTCAATCGAACATCAAGTATTATGCAAGCTGGCTACTTTATAAAAAGTCGGCGGTAAACTCCATTATCTTGTGGGTGGAGAGGGATAGCTGCCCGCCGATTTGGGGCATTGGACACTTGTACTGAGCGAAGTCGAAGTATTGGGTATTGATGATTATTCCCCATTCCATAAGTCCAAAAACTTCATACTATAAATGGCATGGAGTTTTGTATTAATAGAGTTACTTACACGCAGGAGATGAAAAAATGAAGGTTTGGCTTGCCTGCTTTGTAGTGTTGTTTGCCTTGGCAGAACTATTTGACTGGTTACAAGAATTTGCACTGCCATTACCTATCTATATTTTAGGTGGGGCTTTTTTAGCCGTTGCTTCTAACTATGACAAAATTATTGGCTCTTACTTAAGTGATCCAACTATCATTGACGCATCCCTCGAACAACCCCAGTTAAATTTGCCAACCCAATCGCCTAACTCGATTTCTTTTCAAATAGCTAATCCTGTTGGAGATGCTCAACAGGACAGGCAGGGGGGCAGGGAGCAGGGAGCAGGGGGATAAGGAGAGAATAACCCATGCCCAATACTTCGACTTCGCTCAGTACAAGTGCCCCATGCCCCATGACGGCAGTTGCTCCACTTGGGGAGACCCCAAGACCCACAAGGGGTGCGGCAGTCGCTCCTGGGGCAAACCCCCAAGACCGCGCTGCCTTACCGCACTGCATGGCCCATGCCCCATGCTCATTAACAATTAAAATTCAGGCTACCGCTGCAAAGCTGTGATTAGTGGAATATTAGAAAAACTCAAAGCTGTATTGCTGAGAAATCAGGGTTATAGTGATGCTTCTGCCAATAAAAATTGGTGGCAAATTGTTCTGGTTACAAGCTTGGGTGTTACTACCTTGGTGTGGGGAGTTCGGGAACTGAAATGGTTGCAATCTTGGGAGTTAAAAGCTTATGATCAGATGTTGCGATCGCGACCTGTAGAGCCACCTGATCCTCGGATTTTACTAGTAACTATTACTGAAGAGGATGTAGCAGGTAAAAAATGGCCTTTATCAGATGCCACAATTAATCAACTGTTATTAAAATTAGAGTTTTATCAACCGCGTGTTATTGCTCTAAGTCTTTACAGACCAGAACAAAAAAATTTGGCTGCGGGTCTAAATAATCAAAATAACATCATTAGCACCTGCTTATTAAGCAGTATTGGCAGATCAGAAATTCCCCCACCGCCTAATTTTAATCAAGCCAATATAGGCTATAGCGATTTGATTCCTGATAACAATGAAGACCAAATTGTTCGCCGTGGTTTATTATTTGCTCACTCTACAGATAGCAAATGTACAACTTCATTTTCATTTGCAGCTTTAGCAGCAGTAAGTTATCTAGAAAAACAAGGTTTAGAAATAGATTTTCTTGATACAAACAGTTTCCATATAGGTAAAATTCCCTTTAAAACTCTCAAAGCAGATTCCGGCAGTTACGAAGGTTTAGATGCTGCTGGTTATCAAATACTATTAAATTATCGCCAAAGCGATCGCCTAGCCCAGCAAGTTACTCTCACACAAGTCCTCAACAATCAAATCAACCCCAACTGGATAAAAGATCGGCTAGTGATTATTGGCGTAACTGCTGCTAGTGTCCATCCTGGATTATATACACCCTATAACGCTTCACCACAGCAACCAACCAGAACGCCAGCTGTCTTGATTCATGCACAGATAGCTAGTCAGCTTCTTAGTACAGTTCTGGATGAACGACCCCAGATTTGGTACTGGCCGGACTGGGCTGAACTAGTATGGGTATGGAGTTGGTCAGTAGTGGGTAGTATTTTAGGATGGCGGCTGCGACATCCTTTGTTATTGCTAATAGTTGGCGGTATAACTCTGGCTAGCTTAGTAGCAATATGTGTTGGTTTATTTTTCCTAGCTGGCTGGATACCACTGATTCCTTCAGCTATTGCTGTAGTGATTAGTAGTATTAGTGTCATGGCTTACACCACATATCAAACGCAGCAGCAAACTCAGGTGATTATTCTGCAAGTTGAACAACAAAAAGCAGCAATAGAACAATTAAATGTTCTTTTAAAAGACACTACAACTACCGTAGACAGTACTACAATTAGTGACCTGCATGTTCATGATAATTCTGCATTGACAACAGCAGAAAAAAGAACTGGTGATTTACTTTTAGGTGGACGTTACCACATATCACAAGTTCTGGCTGCTGGCGGATTTGGTCGTACTTATTTAGCACAAGATACTCAGCGTCCAGGTAATCCTAGTTGTGTAGTTAAACAATTAATGCCAGCACGTCGAGATACAAGATTTTTAGAAGTTGCTAGAAGATTATTTAATACAGAAGCGGAAATTTTAGAAGCTTTGGGTAAACATGAGCAAATCCCGGCACTTCTGGCTTATTTTGAAGATAATCAAGAATTTTATTTAGTCCAAGAATATATTTCCGGACATACATTGGGTGAAGAATTACCACCTGTGCAGGGTCTAAAAAGTGAGTCTTTTGTTGTTGAAATGCTCAAAGGTGTATTAGAGATTCTCGTGTTTGTGCATGAACATCGAGTAATTCATCGGGATATTAAACCAACGAATATTATTAGATCTACCCAAGATCATCGACTAGTATTAATTGACTTCGGTGCAGTCAAATTAATGCAACCACCCACAAGCGAAAAAACAGAATTAGCAACAGTTGCTATCGGCACACGGGGTTATGCACCACCAGAACAAATGGCTGGTCATCCTCGCTTATCTAGTGATATTTACGCTTTGGGAATCATGGGCATTCAAGCCATTACTGGGATACTTCCTCAAGAGTTGCATCCAGATTCAGAAACAGGTAATATCATTTGGCGAGAAACAACATCAGTTAGTAAAGAGTTGGCAGTAATTTTAGATAAAATGGTGCGTTATCATTTTAGCGATCGCTATCAATCATCCGCCGCAGTTTTACAAGATTTAAAACGTATTAGTAGCTAATATTATGTTTCGTAGTCAGGACTGAAGTCCTATTTTTGTTGAGGTAGCGTCTTACAAAAAGGACTGAAGTCCTCACTACAAACCAAAACTTTTATTATGTAACTAATGAGTCAAGATCATCGGCAGGTTAAGCTAATTAAGTTTTGCAATTTCTCAATATCCCTCCAAAGTATGAAATTAATTCACCACTACAGGAAGTAGTGCTAGAAATTGATAGTAGTTATATTTGGTTTAAATATTTCCGTTGCGCGTGCGGCGAATAATTCAACTGGTTTACTGTTTACTAGATATGAATAACTTTAACTAAAGTGTTCTTTAACACAGCGACAATATGAAAGCAGATGAACTTTGCAAAAGCTATGCCGCAGGCGTAAGAGACTTTACTGCTGTCACCCTCAGCGAAGCAGATTTAAGGGGAGTTGACCTCAGTGGAGCAATTTTAGATAAAGCGATTTTAGATGGAGCTAATCTTAAGGGAGCTAATTTAGCGCACACCAGTTTAATTGAAGCAGATCTTAACGGAGCAGATTTAAGCAACGCCAATCTCCGTGATAGCAACTTATCTGGAGCAATTTTAGACGGAGCGATTTTAGACGGAGCGATTTTAGATGGAGCTGATTTGAGCCAAGCCGATTTGACTATCGCCAAGTTAATTGAAACAAACATGAGTGATGCAGAATTACAAGAGGCTAACTTACAAGCTGCAAATCTCAGTAAAGCCGACCTCAGTGGTGCAGACTTAAGCGTAGCCGACTTAACTCAAGCGAATCTTAGTCAAGCGGATTTGAATGCAGCTAATTTGAGTGGTGCAAATTTAGAACAAGCCAATATTAAAGGCACAATTCTAGATGAGAATGATTAAATAAAGCCGATATCATGTTAATGAAGCAACGCATCCTACAAGACCCAGGTGATCACACTATTTAAAACATTTTCACGGCTCAATACGGCTTAATGTAGGCAATTATTTAGGTGGGAGGCAGTGCGGCAAGTCTTTGGAATGCTGATGGTGCAGGACTATTTGCGAGGTACTGGCGTATCACCTTGGTACATGCAGCTGGACTTAACAATGAGGTATTGACTTCAAGGTCATAGATGCCAAGGATGTGGACTTCATGTTGCCATAACTGAACCGGACGTGGCACTTGGGAGTCGGCTGCATCTACTACGTTCCACCCCGTGTTTTGTCGTCTTTCCATAATGATCTTAACTGGACAGCGAACGCCTACGAACAAGAAAAGAATTGATGCCTACACAATACCAAAAGGATAATCTTGAAGCTATGCTGGGATTATTCTTGCAAGCGTGCTGTTGCCCGTGGTGTAACAATCGTCACTTCAGATGTCCTTAAATTCTGCCCCCACTGTTGGACTCCTGGCATACCCCTGAAGAAATTTGGTTATCACCGCGATCGCTGTTTTGTTTTTTATGCGGAACGGCTTTACGTAATAGTTGCGCTCAGTGTAATGAGCCAATTACATCTTTAAAGTTTCGCTTCTGTCCTTACTGTGGCTTTCCTTATAAGGAATCTAAGGATTCAAAACTGAATAGCCAGTCTCTTTAATTATTGTCTTATTTATTGTTTTTAGTTTTAGTAGTCAAAGTCTCGTTTTCCTTAATAAATAAACTAGACCGTTTCGTTTGCGCTTGGTAACAGCTTCGCCAGTTCTACCCCTTATTGCTGTCTGATGTTCTCCAGTCGGCAGATGAACTGAAATGGCGTTTTGGTTGAGCAGTGTCAAAGTTCTGCTTCACCTTAAGAATCTAATAGAAGTCAAACTTTAAAACTCAATATACTACTTCTGTGACCAGAATATCTGAAACCATTACTCTGCAAGTGCTTCAGACCTCCTCTTCCATAAATTTGCTCTTAATAGATTATTTTTTGGAGTTTGATAAACGATATACTTTGTGACATGGCTGACGACACTCATAGGAAGAGAATCCAATGATTGCCTTACCTGGAGTTACGATCCACAGCAAAATCTATGAAAGTTCGGCAACTCTTGTGTATCGGGGCATAAGAGAGCAGGAGAATTGTGCAGTTATCGCTAAAGTTCTGAAGCATGATTATCCTTCTTCTTGTGAATTAACTCGTTATCGGCAGGAATATGAAATTACCCGTTCCTTCAACATCGAAGGCGTAATTAAGGCATACAGCCAGCAAGACTATCAGCGCACGCTTGTTATTCTCTTGGAAGACTTTGGTGGGGAGTCTTTGGAATATTGGATGCGGCAGCAATCAGATTTGGGTCTCATGCCCTTGTCGATTTTTCTTGATGTGGCGATCGCTATTATCAATACACTGGGCAGAATCCATGCTGCGAATGTCATCCATAAAGATATCAACCCTGGTAACATTGTCTTTAATCCGAACACTGGCGTTGTTAAAATCATTGATTTTGGGATTGCCACTCGCTTTAGCCGCACCAATCCCACATTCAAAAGTCTCCATCTTCTAGAAGGAACCCCCGCCTATCTGTCGCCAGAGCAAACCGGGCGGATGAACCGGATGCTCGATTATCGCACTGATTTTTATTCACTGGGCGTAACCTTTTACGAACTGTTGACAGGACAGCTACCGTTCCCCACCCAAGACATCCTGGAGCTAGTTCATTGCCATATTGCCAAAACGCCGATTCCTCCGCACGAATTGAATGCGACGATTCCCCAACCCGTTTCAGACCTGATTTTGAAACTGATGGCGAAAAATGCGGAGGATCGCTATCAAAGTGCCTGGGGCATCAAAGCGGATCTAGAACGCTGCGCCGGGCAACTGGCAGAAATGGGTCAAATTAACGCCATGTCGTTGGGGCTGCAAGATGTTTCTGAACAGTTTTGCATTACTCAAAAACTGTATGGACGAGAAGCGGAGATTGAAGCGTTATTGGCGGCGTTTGACAAAGTGGCCCGAAAAGAGACATTCGGCGAAATTTGTCAACTAAAGTCAGGCATAGAAAATGCTCAACTCAATGTCGAACTCATGCTCGTTGCTGGTTATGCTGGCGTTGGCAAAACAGCATTGGTGCAGGAACTTTACAAACCCATCACGGCAAAGCACGGCTATTTTATATCAGGTAAATTTGACCAATTTGGGCGCAATGTTCCTTATAGCGCGATCGCCCATGCCCTGCAAAAATTAATACAGCAATTATTGGGTGAACCTGACGAACAGTTGCAACAGTGGCGATCGCACCTACTCATCGCTTTGGGAAGCAACGGACAAATCATCATTGATGTCATCCCCGAAGTTGAGTTGATCATTGGCAAGCAACCGCCTGTACCAGAAGTTGGAGCAACCCAAGCCCAAAATCGCTTCAATTTAACTTTTCAAAGGTTTGTGCGGGTGTTTTGTTCAAAGGATCATCCCTTGGTCATCTTCTTAGACGATCTACAGTGGATTGATGCCGCGACGCTGAAGTTAATTGAACTCATATTACTCGACGAGCAAAGCCAATATCTATTTTTAATCGGAGCCTACCGAGATAATGAAGTGACTCCAACGCATCCATTGGTTTTGACGCTGGAGACATTGCGAAACCAAGGGGCGATGCTTCAGGAAATCATCCTAACTCCCTTAACACTGGAACCGTTAAGCCAACTGATCGCTGAGACATTACATCACAATCCTGATACCGTTCGTTCCCTAGCCCAAGTTGTATCATGTAAAACCGAGGGCAACCCTTTTTTTGTCGGTGAATTTTTGAAAATGCTGTATGACGAAAATCTGTTGACTTTTAATGCACAACAGTTGAGCTGGCAATGGAATCTGGCTGAGATTGAAGCTCAAGATATCACTGATAATGTAGTAGAGTTGCTGTTGCGTCAGTTGCAGAAATTGCCACAAGCAACACAACAAATTCTCTGTCTAGCTGCTTGTGTCGGGGCTGAATTTGATTTAGAGACGTTGGCGATCGTTTGTGAAAAATCCCCTAAAGCAATTTTTCAGGATTTATTAGCAGCAATCCAAGCTGGATTAATTCAATCTCTGTCTGAATTGGACGAAAACTTGTTAGTTCAAGAGTATAAATTTTCGCACGATCGCGTCCAGCAAGCTGCTTATGCCTTAATTGATGAGTCGCAGAAACCTATTGTGCATCTGCAAATCGGTCGTAATTTACTCGAAAAAGCTTCACCAGAGCAATTATCAGACAGACTATTTGAAATTATCGATCATCTCAATCAGGGAATTGAGCTTATCACCGCTCAACCCGAACGAACTGAAATTGCCAGGTTGAATTTAATCACAGGTCAGAAAGCGAAGACAGCAACGGCTTATGAAGCAGCGCTTCAGTATTTCAATACAGGGCTTAAACTCCTCAATCCAGAGAGTTGGCAGAGTGAGTACGATCTCACCTTAGCGCTGTACTCCCAAGCAGCAGGAGCAGCATATCTTCACGGTCGCTTCAACGAGATGGAACAATTCGTTGAAGTGGTACTGACCCACGCGAAGACAGTACTTGACAAAGTGCAGGTTTACAATAGCAGAATTCAGAGATATTTGTCACAGAGCAACCTGGAAGAAGCACTGAAAATTGGATTGGAAGTGTTAAAGCTCCTGGAAGTAGATTTAATAGAAGATCCAAGTCAGGTAGATATTCAAAGAGAATTGAAGTCAACGGCTGCGCTTTTAGCTGGACGAGAAATCGAAGACTTAATTAATCTACCAGAGATGACTGCACCAGAACCGCTAGCAGCAATGTCAATCCTAGCGGATATGGGGGCTGCTGCATTTATCGTGTCACCAGCACTGATGATACTGATTACTTGCAAAACGGTAAATTTATCAATCAACTACGGTAATGCTATCTGGTCACCACTGTATTATGCTACCTACGGGTTTGTTCTATGTGGAGTTGTTCAAGACATTGAACTTGGTTATGAGTTTGGCAAATTGGCTCTGGGTTTGGCAGAACGATTGAATACCAAAAAAGGAAATGCTAAAGCATTAATGCTGTCGGGTCTCCTGGTCATGCATTGGAAGATACATCTCAAGAAAACAATACCAATGCTAGTTGAGGCTTATCAAAACGGAGTAGAAACTGGGGACTTTGAATTCGCTGGCTATGGTGCATGTAGTGCATGTTATCACTCATTTTTCGTTGGTGAGGAACTCGCTCAGGTAGAACAAAAAACGGCAGTCTACAGCAAAGCAATTGGTCAAATCAGACGAGAAATTCCCTCTAGTTGGGCTGCAATGTTGTGGCAGACAATTCTTAATCTATTAGGTAGGTCTCTTAATCCCAGTCGCCTAATTGGTAGTGCATACAATGAAGAAGAAGCACTACCACATATGATTGCCATTAAAGACAGAACTGGAGTTAACTACTTTTATTTATACAAAATTGTGTTGTGCTACCTATTTGGGGAGTATCACCAAGCTGCACAAAGTGCTGTTTCAGTCAAGCAATATGTAGAAGCACCAACGGCAGTAATGGTACCCCTATTCCGTTTTTACCATTCTCTGGTGCTTTTGAGCTTATTGGTTGAGGCTTCAAGCTCCCAAAAAGCAGCTTGGTTAAGTTGCGTTAGCACTAACCAAGAAAAGATGCAAAAATGGGCAGAACACGCCCCGATGAATTATTTGCACAAATACCATTTAGTTGAGGCAGAGAAAGCGCGAGTCTTAGGGCAATTTTTTGAGGCTGAAGAGTTTTATGAACGAGCGATCGCAGGTGCTGCTGAAAATGAGTTTATCCAGGAAGAAGCATTAGCCTATGAATTAGCGGCTAAACATTATTTAGCGCGAGGTCGGGAAAAAATTGCCCAAACTTACATGAAAGAGGCGCACTATTGCTATGATCGCTGGGGCGCAGCGGCAAAGGTCAGAGATTTAGAAACTCGCTATCCGCAGTTTTTCTCTCAATCATCCAGGGTAGCTCCCACGTCAATCCTCACCGCTTCTGAGACTATCTCTAATACTTCTGAGATCGCTTTCGATTTAGCGGCGGTGATGAGAGCCTCGCAAGCAATTTCTCGTGAAATTGAACTGGAGCAGTTGTTGCGATCGCTGATGCAGATTTTAATTGAGAATGCTGGCGCTCAAACCGGATATTTAGTTCTGGAAAACTCAGGAGAATGGTTGATTGAAGCTGCTTGTGAACTTAATGAGGGTGAAAATGTTTGCAATACGCAAGTGCTGCAATCCATTCCCGTAGCCAATCAATTGCCTGAATCGATCGTTCAATATGTGATGCGGACTCAGGAATCTGTCACTTTAAACGATGCGACTCGTGAAGGTGCTTTTACCAGCGAACCGTATATTCAACGCAACCAGACTCAATCAATTCTCTGTTTGCCACTGCTCAATCAAGCTAAGCTAGTCGGCGTACTATATTTAGAAAACAAACTATCGGCGGGAGCATTCACGCCGGAACGATCGCAAATGCTCCAACTCCTCTCAACCCAGGCAGCGATCGCGATCGAAAATGCCAGACTCTACGCCAAGCTGCGGGTTAACGAAAGCAAAATAACTCAATTTCTCGAAGCGATTCCAGTGGGAATTGCGATCGTGGATGCGGCAGGTCACCCTTACTATGCCAATCAATGTGGCAATCAGATCGTCGGCAAAGAAATTGATCGTTCCCTATCGCCAGAGCAAATTGTAGAAGCTTACCAGCTCTATATCGCAAGAACGGAGCAACCCTATCCCACAGAGAGACTGCCAGTAGTTCGGGCGTTGAGGGGTGAACGCAGTTGGTACGATGATATGGAAATTCGCTCCTACAACACCACAACTCCAATTGAAGCATGGGGAACACCCGTCTATGACGAACAAGGTAATGTTATTTATGCGATCGTCGCCTTTCAAGACATTACTAAGCGCAAACAAGCCGAGAAATTACTCGCTGACTATAACCGGACTTTAGAGCAACAGGTCGCCCAACAAACCGCAGCGTTACGCAAAAGTGAAGCAAATTATCGCAACTTAGTACAAACAGCAAACTCTATCATTATTCGCTTTGATACCCAAGGACGAATTCGATTCTTGAATGATTACGGGCTGAGATTTTTTGGCTATGAGGAACATCAGATTTTAGGGCGTACCCTGTTAGAAACGATCCGTCCAGAAAGTGAAACTTCTGGACGCAATCTCGAACAATTCATCCATGAATTATTTCACAATCCTGTATCTTACCTGCAAACCGAGAAGGAAAACCTGTGCCGAGATGGTAGACGAGTTTGGGTTGCTTGGTCAAATCGAGCAATTCTGAATGAACAGGGAGATTTAGTTGAAATTTTATCCGTTGGCAACGATATCACCCAGCGCAAACAAGCAGAAGAGGCATTACAGCGTAGTGAAGCCAAGTTCCGCAATATCTTTGAAAACTCCCAAGTCGGCATCTTCCGCACACGCCTCTCGGATGGATTAATTCTCGATGCCAATCAACGCTTTGCGGATCTATTTGGCTATGATTCACCCCATGAGATGATTGGGAAGAAACAGACTACAGATTGTTATGTAAATTCCAGCGATCGCCACAAAGCCGTTGAATTGCTGAAGTGGAATGATGAACTGCAAAACTTGGAAGTGCAGTTGCAAAAACGAGATGGTACGCTGTTTTGGGTACTTTACTCCTCTCGTCTGAATGCAGCCGATGGATGCCTGGAAGGAGTGATTGCAGATATTAGCGATCGCAAATCGGTGGAAGCTGCCCTACAAGACTCAGAGACAAAACTACGCACTTTAATTACGGCACTTCCCGATCCGCTGTGTGTCATCACTGCTGAAGGGCAAGTGATCGAAACAGTCGGAGGGAGTCCGTCCTATAGAGAGTTGTATAGAGAGGAGCGTAGTGGCGAAACGCTGCATCAACTCTTTGCTAAAGAACAAGCCGACGAATTTCTCAATTACATTCAGCAAGTGCTGAGAACCCAACAAGTCCTCACAGTTGAATACAGTCAGTGGGCGGCTGGACGAGAAATCTGGTTTTCGGCTCGCATTGCACCGATTCGGCACGACCAGGTGATTTGGCTGGCGCGAGATATTACGGCTCTTAAGCAAGCAGAAGCCACTTCAATTCTAGAAGAACGCAACCGCATGGCACGGGAAATTCACGATACGTTAGCCCAGGCGTTTACAGGCATTCTCATCCAGGTAGGTGCAGCAACTCAAGTGCTAACAGATGAGCCAGAAGCCACCCAAGCGCATTTAGATACGATTGAGGAATTAGCACGCACCGGACTAAGTGAGGCGCGGCGATCGGTCAGAGCACTCCGTCCCCAGTTGTTAGAGTCAGGCGATTTATCGAGTGCGCTTCAGCGTCTGGTAAACCAGATGAGAGCGGCGACCGATACTGCTCTGATTTATGAAGTTCAGGGGCTAGCCTATCCACTACCCGCCGAGGTTGAAAATAACTTACTGCGGATTGGACAGGAAGCCTTGACTAATGCAATTAAATATGCTCAAGCTGGTGAAATTCGCGTCGAGTTAGTATACGACAATGGACAGTGCATCTTACGAATTAAAGATGATGGACAGGGCTTTGGAGTGGGTAGTGTCCCATTGAGCAGTGGGTTTGGTTTATTAGGAATGAGCGAACGGGCGGAACACATGGGAGCGCAACTGCTGATCAAAAGCCAACCAAAGCAGGGAACAGAAATCGTTGTTATTGTCGATCGAAAGTGAGCATTATGATTAGCCAATCCGCTACAATTCGTGTTCTGATCGTTGACGATCATTCTATTGTCAGGCAAGGGTTGGCAACGATTATTAATCGCGATCCAGAAATGACGGTGGTTGCTCAGGCAGAAAATGGGCAACAGGCGATCGCACACTTTCGCGAACACCAACCAGATGTAACCTTGATGGATTTGCGAATGCCGCAACTAGCGGGAGTTGAAGCCATTAGCGCGATTTGTGCTGAATTTAAACCTGCCCGAATTATCGTTCTCACCACCTATGATGGTGACGAAGACATCTATCGTGGCTTGCATTCAGGCGCTCAGGGTTATTTGCTCAAGGATGCGAAACCGAGTGAGCTTCTGAACGCGATTCGCACGGTTCACCACGGTCAGCAATACATTCCGCCAGACGTGGGCGCAAAACTAGTGCAGCGACTGAGCAACCCAGAACTGAGCGAACGAGAACTAGAGGTACTGGGTTTGATGGCACAGGGAATGAGCAACCCAGACATTGCGACTGCTTTAACAATTGGTGAAAGTACGGTCAAATCTCATGTGAATCGCATTTTGAGTAAATTGGGAGTGAGCGATCGCACCCAGGCCGTGATTGTTGCCGTTAAACGCGGCATCGTCAGTTTATAAGGGACTTCCAGAGAATAAATTATCCAATTTACTCAGATAATATTTGTTGTCTTCCCCCTGCTCCCTGCTCCCTGCTCCCTGCTCCCCTGCCTACCCCAGCGACGGGATATTTTTTAAGTTGGAAGTCCCTAAGCAGGCTGTGAGCAGGTTGTACTCTGGTTGGAATTTGCAGTCCAACTAGAGTTAGAGCGCTCCGACCCCTGAGAGATGGACGGATTAATCGACTGCTGGGTTGGGCAAAAGTTTCAACTGGGAGTGGACGACAGATTAAAAATAGTTGCATATATTGAATTTAGGCAAACACAAACGGCAACTGAGTTGCAGGATTTAAGTTTGCTTTGTACAGGATCGTGGGAAGAGGCTGTAGAGCGTATTCTATTGCAGGCATCGCTTACAATCAGCATTTTTTCCTCGGAGGTGTTCGAGTGAGCCAAAACCAGGATCGCAGTTCATTACTCGTTCCAGCTTCAATACAGGATCGCATTCAAGGCGTGTTGAGTGCTGCCGTGGTGCTGGTCATGTATGGGGACTATCAATCTCAAGAGAGCGCGGACGTTTACAGACTGATTAAAGTCGTCAGACAACAGCTCAGTGCTTCTTCTGGGGAAAACGATTTGTGCTTCGTCTTCCGCCATTTTCCGCAGACACAGATCCACCCTCATGCTCAACGAGCAGCCCAAGCGGCCCAGGCGGCTGCCGCTCAGGGGCAGTTTTGGCCGATGCATGATACTTTATTTGCTCATCAACAGGGGTTAGAGAATGGTTATCTTGTAG
The DNA here is from genome assembly GCF_029953635.1 of Halotia branconii CENA392. Classification (NCBI taxonomy): domain Bacteria; kingdom Bacillati; phylum Cyanobacteriota; class Cyanophyceae; order Nostocales; family Nodulariaceae; genus Halotia; species Halotia branconii. The sequence goes on from NZ_CP124543.1 coordinate 6,734,156, forward strand.
AGTATGCCAATGATTTAAGACTTGATATTCCTCGGTTTCTCAAAGATTTGTCTAAACAAGTTCATGTCGCTCGTATCAATGAAGACATTGAGAGCGGATTACACAGTGGAGTAACGACTGCTCCAGCCCTGTTTATCAATAACATTCGGTATACCGGGCGCTGGAAAATGACACAACTGATGGCAGCCATTGCTGCTGCAAGTCATTAAGTACTTGGGTAGTCAACCAATTTTGGATTTTGGATTTGCGATTTTGGATTGACCTCTCCCTTTAAGAAAGAGGCTTGAAGCAACGATTTTTTGTTTTTCTTGAAAAGTTCTGCGCCGGGAAACCCGGACGCACAGACTTTTCGCTTTATCTCCTTAAACCCAGAGCTTGAAACCAAATATTTTAGATTACAGAAAATCATTTAATCCAAAATCCAAAATCTAAAATTGCTTCGGTCAAGTCAGAACCCATGCAGTGAAATAAAATTGCCAATTTTTGAATTATGCTAACCGTCACATTCAAGCACAGAAGCTTAACTCACATTCAATTGCAGCAAGTACTCGATTACATCAATACTCACCTCGATCGAGATTTGTCACTGGCTGAAATTGCAGAGGTTATTAACATTAGCCCGACCTACTTTGCCAGTTTGTTCAAACAGGCTACAAAGATCCCACCCCACCAGTATGTGATTCAGCAGCGAGTGGAACGAGCAAAGTCGATGTTGTCGAAAACGGATTTAGCGATCGCAGACATTGCTTTACAAGTCGGCTTCTCTAGTCAAAGCCATCTGACCCAGCAGTTTAAGCGCCTCACTGGAATGACACCAAAACAAGTTCGCTAACACTATAAGAATCTGAAAGAAGCCAAGCATTCAAACCTGATACACTTTTACTAGCTCTTAATCAAATTAATATTTAAGTAATTTATGAAACACTCAATATTAAACTCCAATATTTTACAACAGGCTCGTCAAAAAATCCAAAAAATCCAAAATATCTCTTTTCTCTATTTATCACAAATGTCAGCAAAGATGAGCTTAAAAAGTTTACAGAAAGATACTATTAATGCTGAAAAAGTACAAACAAAGCTCCTGAAAGATATCTTACAACTACAAAAAGATACGGAATACGGCAATAAGTATAACTTTGTTAAAATAAATTCTGTTGAAAAGTTTCAGGAGCTACATCCTCTGACTAGTTACGAAGATTACTATAATTTAATTGAAGATATTGCGAATACTGGAAACTATTCTCGACTCCTAGCAGAGCCAATCTTGTTTTTTCAAGAAACATCAGGCACAACAGGAAAAGCAAAACTTATCCCAAGAACGCAACGTTTATCTTTAACTTTCCAAAAATCATTTCAGTCTGTAAATGCAATCATCACAAATTATTATTGTCAAACAAAGTCAATATCGATAGAAAATAATCGTGGTTTAGCTTTGGCTAGCACACAACCACTAAAAACAACTCCTTCCGGTATTCCCAGAGGAACGGGAACTAGTGGTGGAATTAGGCAATCTAAGTTATTTCAAAAAGTAGTAGATCTGAATTTTTCTAGTCCAGCTACTGTCTTTTTTATTCCTAATTATAAAACAGCTTATTATTGTCATCTACTTTTTGCATTATTAGAGCCAAACTTAACTTACATTACAGCTAATTTTGCTTCAAATGTACTAGAATCATTGCAAATATTAGAACGAGAATGGACACAAATAGTAGATGATATTTCTGCTGGTAAAATTAATTCCGAGTTAGAGATTGATTCAGTAATAAGAGAGGAATTAGAAAGTGGGTTGAAGCCTAGTCCAGAAAAAAGTCAGAAGTTAAAAGCTGAATTTGAAAAAGGATTCGAGGGAATTATCAACAGAATCTGGACACATTTATCTTATATTCAATGTGTTACAACTGGCTCGATGGAGCTTTACAAAGAAAAGTTAAAGTTCTACGCAGGTAGTATTCCAATTTACTCTGGCGGATATGGCGCTTCTGAAGCCTGGATTGGATGTAATCTAGAACCACATAGAGATGCGACTGCTTATGTAGTTAACCCTAACTCAGCATTTTTTGAGTTTATTCCTTCAGCAGAAATTGAACTTGCTCAACCTCAGACAATTCGTTTAACCTCTTTAGAGATAAATGAAAGTTATGAAGTAGTTGTCACAACAGTAGCTGGGCTTTACAGATACAGAATGGGCGATATTGTCAAATGTGTTGGTTATTATAACCGCAGTCCTATCTTAGAATTTTCTCATCGACAAGGTTCTTTGCTAAATATTAGCGGAGAAAAAGTTTCGGAAACTGAAATTTTAGAAGCTATTACTCAGTCCATCAAAATTTGGGGAGGAGATCGCAAATTGGTGGATTATACGACAAATATCAATCTCTCATTTTATCCCTTAAGATACTCTATTTATCTAGAGGTTTCCCCAACATTTGAAACTCTCCCTGATTTAATCGGTTTTCAAAACAAATTCGAGGAGGTTCTTTATGATTTAAATGTACTGTATTTAAATTCAAGACAAGCCGATAGTATTGCTATTCCAGAAATCAAGTTAGTCAAAACAGACACTTTTATAAAGTTAAAAAGCAAAATTATTTCTCAGGGGGGTTCAGAAACACAGTTCAAGATGCCGCGCTTATTAAAAAATTTAGAATTAGTCAGTTTTCTCGACAGTAATTGTCTTGAATAAAGACTATGCTTGGATGCCAGTGAATGGACTGGAATGGGATCTTGCTTCAACAGCATCAATGCGTTTAAACTTAAAAGGCAATAGGGAAATCCCCATAATTAAAATCAAAGAATTTAAATAAGGACACATTATTTCTCGTGCTTCGCCAGAGCGAAATAAATCTTTTTCTTTTGCATAAATAAAGTTAGGGGCTTCTAACCCAAGAATTGGGCAGGATTTCATGACTATTGCCTGTTGCCTATTCCCTGCTTGAAGTTTAAGCGCCTCAATAGAATGACACCAAAGCAGATTCACTAACTCCACAAGAATCTAACAAATCGTTGTAAGAATCTGAAATAAATCAAGTATTCAAACTTTATACACTTTGAGTAGATGAAATTAGAGGCATTTAATTAGCCTCGATTCAGCTTTAATTACCACTGAAAGGGTTCTAATATGCTTTCTAGACTGATGATAGCTGTTGCAACCGCAGTGCTGATGATTGCGACCTCTTGTATCTTTCCAACGATAGCACCAGCCAAAAGTGCAAACGCTCAAGTGCCAGGTGTCTATCCATTCAAGTTAGGGGATTTCACAATTACAGCACTGAGCGACGGTACATTACCCCAGGATCTCCATACACTTCTGTCTAATACAAACCCTGCACAAACCGATCGCCTTCTCCAGAACAGCTTTCTGACCAATCCTGTCGAAGCATCCATTAATGCTTTCTTGATCGACACTGGAGATAAGCAAGTGCTAGTAGATACGGGAGCAGGGAACTTCTTTGGGCTAAAGTTGGGCGGCAAGCTTCAGACATCGCTGAAGGCAGCAGGCTATGCCCCTAGCGAGATTGATGCAATCCTCCTGACCCATATTCATACCGATCACAGCGGTGGTCTGGTCGAAGGGGGTAAACTGATATTTCCCACCGCCACGATCTATGTTGGCAAACCTGATGTTGATTTCTGGCTCGATCGCACTAATGCAAAGCGATCGCACGTTGCTGAAAAATATTTTGACGAAGCCGCGAAAACCGTCAAACCTTATTTAGATGCAGGCAAGCTGAAATCGTTTTCTGGCAAGACGGCTATTTTACCAGGAATCACCACGTATCCCACGCCCGGACACACGCCTGGTCATAGCTGCTATGTGGTGAAAAGCGGGGGCGAGAGCATCGAGTTTTGGGGCGATATTGTTCACTTTGCCTCAGTGCAATTCCCAAAACCAGAAATCACAGTTGCTTATGATGTCGATAAAGATGCTGCTGCTGCACAACGCAAAAAACAGTTTGCCAGAGCGGAAGCATCAAGGCTCTTAGTAGCAGGCGCACATTTGCCCTTTCCAGGTGTTGGGCATCTCCGCGCAGCAGAGCGAGGCTATGCCTGGGTGCCAGTGGATTACCGATGGCGTGAACCCTAACTCACAGAGCCTGAAGGATTGCAACCTGTCGCATTTGCAGGGTGTGAAAAACCCTGTAATTCGCTGTTGAGTCACTCTAACATGATAATCTAGAAAAAAGTTGAGACAAATTAATCCGTTGAGTTCTAAGAACAAGGTTTATGACAAGCAACCTGATTAGCTTGCTCGACCTCAGCCAACGATTGAATAAAGCTCCGGCCTTATCCAGTCGGCAAATGGGCTGGAACGGGGTTTTGGTTGAGCAGTGCAACGGTTCTTCGTCATCCTTTGAAATGGAACTTCCTGCCCTAGCCGATCATTGGCTCAACTTACATCTGGGACACCCTACTCCTTTAATCCAGAAACGTGACGATCGCCTGCATGAGTCAGTCATTAAAAAGGGGGACACTATCCTTGTTCCAGCTGGACAACGGAGCTACTGGCATCGGCACGAGGGTGTTATTTGCGATCCACTGCACATTTGCTTAAAACCAGAGTTGATCGCGCAAGTTGCTGAAACATCGAATCTCAATAGCGATCGGATCGACCTGATCAACTGTTTTTCTCAGCATGACCTGCAATTGCACAATATCGCCATGCTGCTTTTAGCTGAGTTGCAGTCAGGCGGTGTAATGGGGCGGCTTTATGTTGAATCATTGATCCAAATCTTGGTCATTCATCTACTGCGACACTATTCCACCTTAACGCAACCCATTACGTTTGAAGGCAGAAACTTAACTCGTACACAATTGCAACGGGCAATTGATTATATTCACGCTTATCTGAATCGAGATTTATCGCTAGCTGAACTGGCAAGCGTCGTCAATATCAGCCCCACTTACTTCGCGAGTTTATTCAAGCAAGCGATAGGAATTTCACCGCATCAGTATGTGATTCAACAGCGCGTGGAACAAGCAAAATTGATGCTGAAGAAAACAGATTTAGCGATAACCCTTCGGGATAGCTTCGCTTACCGCAGACATTGCCTTACAAGTCGGTTTTTCTAGTCAAAGCCATCTGACGCAACAGTTTAAGCGAATCACTGGAATGACTCCAAGGCAGGTTCGCTAAGTTCATAAGAATCTAATAAAGTGTCGTAAGAATCTGAAAGAAGTCAAGCATTGGAACTCAATACACTTTATATAGATAGAACCAGGAAAATCCAATACAGACAGCACCGCATATAGAGCAATATACAACTGCTTCATACTTTTGTCACTTAATCTAGTACAGACCCAAAAGGATATCCTTTCCTTGGGTAAACCTACTAGCTGAAAATGCAGTCGTTGATTTTCTTAGTGGTGTTCTAGATTTGTTGCTCTTTACCTGAAGGGTTTACATGTTGAATGTTTCAGGAGTCTTAACCACAAAGAAAGAACACTAACTAAAAGGGTCTATCTGCTCTAGCCCTCACTACATAAATCAGGAACATACACCAACATGGACAAACAGCAATCTGTAGACGAACAAGCAAATGGAAAGGCAACCCCCAACCTGACACCAGCCCAGGAGTTTTTGCAAGAACTCTGGGAAGAGCATCTGCGGCACGAGTTTGACACTCACAACACTGAAGATACCCTTGCCACGATGGTTGAGGATGCTTACGTTAACGACATTCCGGTAATGACTGGAGGAGTAGGGAAACCAGCACTGCGCGAGTTTTATTCCAAATACTTCATTCCACAGATGCCAGAGGACATGGAGCTGACCCCAATCTCGCGCACGATTGGAACCGATCAGCTTGTCGATGAAATGATGGTTAAGTTCACTCATACCACCCAAATGGACTGGATGCTACCTGGCATTGCTCCGACTCTTAAACGAGTTGAAGTGGCAGTGGTAGCGATTGTTCAGTTCCGTGGCGACAAGCTAGCCCACGAACACATCTACTGGGATCAGGCGAGTGTATTGGTTCAACTCGGCTTGCTCGATCCTAGTACGTTACCCGTTGTGGGCGTTGACAGTGCGCGTAAGGCACTCGATCCGAACTTGCCCTCAAACGCACTAATTGATCGCGCCAGCGCTTGCAAATAAGTGTACCAAAGACAGGGAATTTCAAGGCGATTGCTTCAGGTATACCAGGTGTTAATCCTATCCTACAAAATGAGCAGAACAAGCGCGTCTTCGTTGCTCAAGCTTTAAATCCTGCGTTAAAAGGACTTAACGATAAGGCAACCGAGAGTAATCTAGAAGGGCCGCTCTATGTTCCTAATGCGCCTGAACGACAAATGGGCGATCGCTTAGGCATCGATCCAGAAGGCGAACCATTATTCCTTTCAGGTCGCGTACTCGATGTGAACGGGCAAGCGATCGCCAATGCGCTGATCGAAGTTTGGCAGCCCAACTCGCAGGGACTATACGACATTCTTGACCCCTCCCAACCCGTCGGAAACTTTCGTGGGCAGTTCCACACCGATCGTGATGGCAACTATCGCTTTGAAACGGTTGTACCCAACGGATACAACGTGCCAGCTGACGGCCCCAGCGGTGAGATGTTGCGCCTTTTAGGACGACACACTTGGCGGGCGGCTCACATCCATTTCAAGCTGAGTGCAACTGGCTACCTGCCACTGACGACTCAAGTTTTTATTGATGGTGCGCCTCAGCTTGATTCAGACACAACTTTTACTGTGCGAACTAACATTCTCAAACTGCAAAAGCATGAGTCAGCCGATGCAAAGGCGCAGCACCAGCCCCCTCACACAGCGGAGTTTAATTTTGTGCTGAAGCCAATTGAGGCAGCGAAATGACAATATGCGCTTAAAAATCTAGCAATTGAAGTTGTGCAATGCATATTCAGCGAATGGGATTTCTATACAAGCTCTACTGCATCGGCTGGAGAAATGGCTCCCTCAAGTACCTTTCACCCCTGCAACACAGGTTGCTCAGTATTTTTCTTTACTATCGGAAAGGCTACGCTGAAGGTTCTCAGTGGAGGCAGTTTAAAGGATCAACGGTTATTTAAGTAAAGAGGATCGTGTTGAGATGGAAAAACTAGAAATTGCTCCCCAAGAAACGATGCTCAATTTGATCGGTGGATTTTGGATTGCCCGATCAATCTACCTTGCTAATGCGCTGGATCATCAATGATTGGGATGACGAAAAGTCCTCACTCATTCTCAAGAACTGTCACCAAGCGATGCTAGATTGTGGCAAGTTACTCCTGATTGGAAGCATTATTCCACCGGATAACGAACCTGATCCAGCCAAGTTTATTGACGTGATCATGCTGCTAATGGCAGGTGGACGGGAACTATCAAAGGCAGAATATTGATCGTTGTTGTGATCGAGTGGCTTTGAACTGACGCGAGTGATCCCAACTCCCTCAATGTTCAGCATACTTGAAGCCGTGAAACACTAAATAGAATTGAGAACTCGCTCAATGTTGATGGAGCGATCCAGCAGTTATTCATCTTAAGCTGCGATCGCTTCTGAATACTCCAGCAAGCAAATGAGTGAACACCTTAAGAATCTGATAAAGCGTTGTAAGAATCTGAAAGAAGTTGAGTGCTGAAACTCATTAAACTCCAGAACACGAGCAATTGCTATACTTTCACACGCACAAGGATTAGGTACGATGAGAAAGCAACTAATCAATCCGCCAGAACTCTATGATGGAAGACCACACGGGATGTCTAAAGCAGTTATTGATACCGCATCGGCTACCGTTTACATTTCTGGTCAAGTTGATTGGGACATGAACCACCAAGTTTCATGCCATACCGTCGAAGGGCAACTAAAGAAGGTACTAACTAACCTAACCACCGTTCTAGATGCAGCGGGAAGCTCCATAGAGAATCTGCTCAACCTTCGCATCTATGTTCGGGGTGAACTTGGAGAATTCATGGGGGATATCGCACCGATTCTCGTGCAATATCTGGGAGAGTCGCGCCCAGCTCTTACTGGCATCGGTGTTGCCTCACTCGCCTCAAAAGAAATATTGGTTGAGATTGAGGCAACAGCAGCGCTTAAGTGATCCGCTGATTACCATACTGAGGATTCAGGCATAAAACTTATGACTACCCCAACCGCTTTAGCAATTCTTTGTGGGATCTTTTGGACAGTTGCGTACTTGTCGATCATTCGGCGCTCGATTCGAGATAAAAGCGTTGGAATGCCGTTAGTTGCAGTTTGCTTGAACATTTCCTGGGAGTTTATCTTTTCGTTTATCTTTCCCAGTAGTAAGCCGCAGCTTTACATCCGTAACTATGTCTGGTTTTTCTTGGACTCGATCATTCTCATTCAGTATCTCAAGTTTGGCAAACTCAACTTTCGCCAACATTCTTCTAAAACCGCTTTTTATGCTGCCTTCTTCTCAGTGCTTGCCGTCAGCTTTTTCAACATGCTATTCATCGTTTATGAGTTCGGTAGAAATAATAGCGCAACTTACATTGCTTTCCAAATCAACCTAATCATGTCAATGCTATTCATTTACATGCTTTTATCTCGTGGTAGTGTCGCAGGACAATCCATGTATATCGCGATCGCAAAAATGATTGGGACTGCCTGTGCTTCTGTTTCAGTCTACCTGTCGCAACCGTCATCTATTCTCTTAGCTTTTCTTTATGTGAGTATCTTCCGGGACAGAACTCGATATGCGAGGTGTTGTTGTTGTGGGACTCAAAGAAAACACGATCGCATGGGCGCGGCTGTACATGGAGCCAGTTCAGAGCCTGTCATAGTAGCACTGGAAGGATAGCAAGATGCCTTGGTAGACGAAAGTAGTTTTGATGCAACATACCCCTTACTTATCACTACGCATTTATCTAGTCAATCGCAAGTCAATGTTCATCAGGGATAGTTCTATGACACACTTACCATTACGAAATAAGAATTTTTCTGAGCATTTTGAGGTTACAACTCAAGCTGATTCTCCTAGTGATTCCTCAGTTAATCATGCACTGATTGTGATGGCGCAAGAGGTAGCTGAGTTGCTAAAACAAGCTTATCCGATACAAGCTGACGAAACCGATTATATAGAGTTGACAAATAAGAAATGTTCTAGTCAAAGCCTTATGGTGCAACAGTTTAAGCGTTTAAAAAAATGACATCGAAACAGGTTCACTATTTGGTTAGAAGTAGTAATGTCTTTTCAGGAGAAGAAAATGAAAAAGATTGAAGCGATCGTTCCTGCTGACAATTTGGCTTTAGTTGAAACTGCTCTTGCCAATGCCGAAATTATAAATATGACAGTTTCAACAGTACGTACCTACAATCGCCAAATGAGGCAAGTTCAACGCTATCGCGGTGTAGAGTTCACCACGAATTTGATGTCTCAACTCAAGGTAGAAATTGTTGTAGAAAACAGTCAAGTAGACTTGCTAGTAGTAAAGATTACAGACGCAATTCGGACTCTTGAACTTGGTGAAGGCAAAATTTTCATTACTCCAGTCGAACAAGCCATTCGAGCATGTCCTACAGAAGTGTGAAACTACTAGACTGATAAGCACTAGTGGCCTGTCAACCCAAAAATGACAGGTGGAGGCAGGCAGGGCAAGCAGGGGGAGTAAAGAAGTAACTAACAATAATCCCGCCCAGCTTATTACTATGCAAAGTTCCCTTGGCGTAATACTAGTTTCATAACAAGAGGTAAATATCATGATACTTGAAAATAAGGTTGCTTTAGTCACTGGAGGAACAGCGGGAATTGGTCGAGCCACTGCGTTAGCGAAGCTTAACGAAGTTATCGCCTTTGGTGCTGCTGGAACCAAAGGCGATCGCAGGCAGGCGTGACGCAGAAGGAGAGAAGACCGCCAAGTTGATGGTGGATATACAGCAAGCTAATCTCCGATCTGCCCTTGCAGATATCTTTTTGCGATCGCAGTTCTAAATCGGTGGTTTCTAAGCGATTTACTGGATTGACAAGGAAAATGTTATGATTCAATACGATTACATTGTGATTGGTGCAGGTTCCGCAGGCTGTGTGGTTGCAAATCGTTTAAGCGAAGATCCCAACGTAAACGTGCTATTGCTCGAAGCAGGCAACCCGGATACAAAACCAGAGATTCAAGTCCCAGCCGATTCCTTTAAACTACTTGGCACAGAGGTGGACTGGGGTTATGTCTCTGAACCAGAACCGTACCTGAATCACCGCAAAATGCCTTGTTCTCATGGCAAAGTCTTAGGGGGCAGCAGTTCAATTGGTGCCATGTCCTATGTTCGAGGCAATCCTCACGATTATGACCACTGGCAGGAATTGGGGAATTCCGGTTGGAGTTACCAGGATGTCTTGCCCTACTTCAAGAAATCTGAGCATCAACAACACGGTGTTTCCGAATTTCACGGCGTAGACGGAGAGTTGAGCGTCACCGATCTCATTGCACCTGCTGCGATTACTCAACGATTTATCGACGCAGCGATGGCATTGGGCTATGACTACAACCCCGATTTCAACGCAAAGCAGCAGGAAGGGGTAGGGCCGTGTCAAGTTACCATCAAGGACGGGAAACGGCACAGTACTGCTGCTGCCTTTCTTGTGCCTATCCTCCAGCGTTTCAACTTGACTGTCACAACTGGGGCGTTGGTAACTAGATTGTTGTTTGAGGGTACCCGCGCCGTTGGAGTGGAATATCTACACGAAGGAAGGTTGCACCAAGTCAGGGTCAACGTTGAAGTAGTTTTAAGTGCGGGCGTGTTCGATTCGCCCAAACTGCTAATGCTCTCTGGCATTGGGGATGCAAAATCCTTACATGTATTAGGCATTTCTGTCGTGACTGATTTGCCAGGTGTCGGTCAAAACCTGCAAGACCACATTTTTGGTAGTGTATCATACCAGGCAATTGAAGATTTACACCCTGCAAGCAGCAGTAGTATCGGGGAAGCTCAACTATTTTTGTATAGCGAGAAGAATGCCGAGATTACACCCGATTTACAGTTTTTCTTCGGTCCCAATCTGTTTTTACCGCCTGACTATGCTCGACCGGAGTTTGGTTTTACAGGTATCGCGATCTTAACCCATCCCCAAAACGTTGGTAGTGTCAGTTTGCGATCGTCCGATCCGAAAGATGCACCGATGATTCGGATGAACCATCTGCAAAGTGAAGTAGATGTTCAAAAGTTAGTGGCTGGCATTAAGTTGATGCGCCAGTTGTTCCAGCACAGCACCTTTGATGAGTATCGCGGTGCAGAAATTGCGCCGGGTACTGATGTGATGAGTGATGAAGCATTAGTTGCTTATATTCGAGATACTGGCAGCACGTTCTGGCATTCGGTTGGCACTTGCAAGATGGGAACTGATCCAATGGCAGTCGTAGACCCTGAACTACGAGTGCATGGCATAGAAGGATTGCGAGTGGTCGATGCTTCGATCATGCCCATCATCACGACAGGAAATACGAATGCACCGACCATCATGATTGGCGAAAAGGCAGCGGATTTAATTAAAGGTGCGTATCGTGTTCCATAGCAGGTTCCTCTGACGATCTCTGAACGGTAGTTAAGTTTTTAATGCAAGCGGCACAACCATTCACAACAATAGGTAACTATCATGATGCTTGAAAATAAGGTGGCTTTAGTAACGGGAGGAACAGTGGGAATTGGTCGAGCCACTGCGACCCTCGCGGTATCTGCAAAGCAGCGTGCCGTCGGTGCTACTGGAGCCAAAGTAGTATTCTCTAGCAGACGCGAGGCAGAACGTGAAACAACTTCTAAAGGTGATACTTTTTCGTTCCTACTTTACTTTAGTAAGTAACTGGCTTACTGTCTAAATGGCAATTGTAATTTCTGGTTGAGGCAATATGGCAAGCATTCTGCATATTGATTCAAGTCCGCGTGGCGATCGCTCCAAATCTCGCAAGTTGGCAAAGGAGTTTATAGTTGCGTGGCAAGACTTACATCCTGATGACGCGATCGCCTATCGTGATTTAAGGCAAACGCCAGTTCCTCACGTCACCGAAGACTGGATTGCGGCTGCCTTTACTCCACCAAAAGCACTGACTCCAGAAATGGCTGAACTGCTGAAGTTTTCCGATGAGTTGGTGGATGAGTTTTTGGCGGCCGATCGGTGTGTGTTCAGCGTGCCGATGTACAACTTCAGCATTCCGTCCAACTTCAAAGCATACATCGATCAAGTAGTTCGTGTGGGTCGCACATTCACGGAGGAGGATGGTCAAGTCAAAGGACTTGCGAACGGTAAAAAAGTGTTGTTTATCACATCACGAGGCGTTGAATATGGAGCAGGTTCTCCTTATGAAGGATGGGATTGTCAGGAACCTGCGCTTCGGTATGCTTTTCAATTCATGGGTGTGACTGATCTTCAGTTCATTCATGCCAATGGTCTAGATATGGGAGACGAGGCACAAAAACGGGGGCTAGACGAAGCACAATCTAAAATTCAAGAATTAGTTAATAGTTGGTAGCGCCAGCCAGCTAACAAGTCGATGAAACGGACAATTGAGAGATTTTGGTTGTGATGCAAAGGTTTTCTGCCGCCGCCTATCTTGGTCGTTAGTCGTTCATCTGTTGCGATCTGCAATGCTAAGTCGGCATATATCATCACACATGAAAACAGAAGTTTAACTCGCGCCCAGTTGCAGCAGGCGATCAATTATATCCAAACGCATTTGAGTCGAGATCTATTGTTGACTGAATTGGCAAGCGTCATCAATATCAGCCCGACTTACTTCGCGAGTGTATTCAAACAAGCAATGGGAATTTCGCCGCATCAGTACGTGATTCAACAGCGCGTGGAACAAGCAAAATTAATGTTATTGAAAACGGATTTAGCGATAACCCTTCAAGATAGCTTCGCTTACCGCGGACATTGCCTTACAAGTCGGTAACTCTTGCCAAAGTCATTTGACGCAACAGTTTAAGCACTTGACTGGAATGATACCGTTTCACTTTAAAGTTGATACATTTGGGCAAGCAGGGGAAGCAGGGGAAGCAGGGGGAGTAAGAAAAGTAATTTGTATCAATAATTTCGTGAAATGGTATGACTCCGCGCGCAGGTTCGCTAACACGATAAGAATCTGATAAGGCATCATAAGAATTTGAAAGAAGTTAAGCGTTGAAACTCGGTACACTTCAGATCAATACAATAAGAGTGATGCTGAGAGAAACACAATGATACTTCAAGATAAAGTGGCTTTAGTCACTGGAGGAACATCGGGAATTGGTCGAGCAACTGCGATCGCCTTTGGTGCTGCCGGAGCAAAAGTCGTGTTCTCAGGCAGACGCGACACAGAAGGTGAAAAAACCGCCAAACTGATTCGCGAAACGGGCGCTGAATGTTTATACGTCCATTCCGATGCCTCGAATGAGGAAGATATCAAAGCGTTAGTACAACAGACAGTTGAAACTTACGGACGGCTCGATTGTGCCTTCAATAATGTAGGTCATGAGGGACTGATTAAACCCCTGCACGAACAGCCGATCAAGGATTTCGACAAACTGATGGCGCTCAATGTGCGCGGACTATTTCTGTGCATGAAGTACGAAATTCAGCAAATGTTGTCTCAAGGATCTGGAGTGATTGTGAATAACTCCTCAGTTGTAGGCTTGTTTGGATTTCCAGGAGGCTCTCCTTACAGCGCCAGTAAACATGCCGTCATGGGGCTAACGCGATCGGCAGCATTGGACTACGCTAGGCAGGGCATTCGGATTAATGCGGTGAATCCTGCAAACATTGCGACTGAGGGACTCGATCGGGCCTATAAGAAACTGGGCATCACGGCTGATGCTATGACACCGATGGTTCCGATGGGTCGCATTGCTCAGGCAAAAGAAGCCGCTCAAGCGATTGTGTTTCTCTGCTCTGATGCTGCCAGCTACATCACAGGACAACCCTTAGTCATTGACGGTGGAATCACAGTGAGTTGATTTTTGATTGTTGATCGTGGACTCACAGTGAACCGATCCATTTCAAAAGAGAACAAATGGGCTTGATTTTCAAATCGCATCTATCTAAAGGAGGGATTCTATGTTAACTTTTGTCTTAGTTCATGGCTCATGGCATGATGGCTCTGCTTGGAAAGCAGTTATCGAGCATTTAGAAGCAAAAGGACATCAGGCTTTTGCTCCCACGATCGCTGGACATGGAAAAGGCGTGAATAAAAATGTTAACCATGCTCAATGTACGCAATCGATCGTTGATTATATTGTTAGCAAAGACTTAACGGATATCGTCCTATTAGGACATAGCTTCGGCGGAACTGTTATTGCGAAAGTTGCCGAAGTGATTCCCGATCGCATTCGACGGCTGATCTTCTTCGCTGCGTTTATCCCCAATGATGGCGAAAGCCTCAATGATAACGTTCCATCGCGCTCTCAAGCGTTATTCGACCAGCTAGCGAGCGAATCGGATGATCGTACGGTGATGCTACCTTTTGAGATTTGGCGAGAAGCGTTTCTCAACGATGCTGACCTCGACTTGGCTAAATCCAGTTATGCACAATTATCATCAGAACCCTATCAATCGATGATTGACAAGTTGGACTTGAAGCGGTTTTACGCGCTGCCGATTCCCAAAAGTTACCTCTACTGTACGGAAGACACTGCTTTACCGCAAGGCGAGTGGGGCTGGCATCCCAAAATGTCTAGCCGCTTAGGGCAATTTCGGCTCGTGCAAATGCCCGGTAGTCATGAGGTGATGTTTTCTAACCCTATCGGTTTAGCTGAAAAGATTATTGTGGCAGGACGTGACTAGCAACACTATTACTGATCGGGTTTGCATAGAAAGGCAGGAGGAATTTTAAATGGCAACAAAGGTGAATCGGCAGTGGCGGCTTGTCTCGCGTCCCATAGGTTTGATTGCAGAATCGGATTTTGAATGGAGGCAGGAACCCGTACCCACGCTAGAAGAAGGACAAATCCTCGTCCGTAACATTTATCTGTCGAGAAGCAATAGGAGTCCCGCATGGAACGGTATTTAGGTGCATTTGAACATTTATATTGGCTCTACAACCAGTTTTATTCGATAGATTTTGCCACCGTTGCGAAACTTCAGGGACAGTTTAGTTGCAAGCAACTTTCGACGGTGCTTAGGCAAGTTCAGCAACACCATCCGCTGCTCCGAGTCCGCATCGCCACTGACGCGATCGGACAGCCTAAATTTGTCGAAACCGACGACGAGATTCCGCTGCGGCTGGTCGCGAGAAAAGACGATCGGCACTGGCAAGCAGAACTCGAAGTCGAACTGGCTCGCTCATTGGATTGGCAGGTTGCACCCTTACTGCGAGTTGTGCTGCTGCAATCGGGGGCTGAATCCGAACTGATGATTATTTGCCATCATGCGATCGCAGATGGGCTATCTGGCGTTTATCTCGTGCGAGATATTCTCCAAGGGTTAAAAGGCAAAATATTTGAGCGATCGGACTTTTCTGCGGCATTATCGCTTGAATCAGCCATTCCTGGTATCGCACCCTTAAAAGAAGCAACTGTTAAGCCCAAAGACTATCTACCACCCCCGTCTCGTCCTCCCCAACCTCACATTCACACCGTTGTCCTCTCTCTTGAACTCACCCAGCAACTGATCCAACACAGTCGAGCCGAACACACAACCGTACACGGTGCAATCAGTGCGGCGTTCTTGCTCGCGCTGACTCAGCAAGACGTTAAACTCAGCGATGTGATGCGATGTTCACATCCTGTCAATGCACGATCGCAGCTATTTTTACCGATGCCAGATGCAGTTGGGTTGTATGTTTGTTTGCGGATGACGACTCATTCCCTTGAGGCGGATTCCGCATTTTGGGATGTTGCTCGCTCGGTCAAATCTCAACTCTCACAAATCGACACTGCCCAGCAGTTAGTCGAGGAGCGCCAACTTCGACAACCTATGATGGCGAATCTCACCGATGCCACCGCCTTTGTTGAAGAAGTGCGATCGCAATATCTCTGTCAACTGACCGTCACAAATCTCGGTCGCATCGATATGGCTCAACAATACGGTAATATTCGGATTGAAGCACTCCATGTCCCTATTCCCGCATCAGGTGTGGATCTAGGGCAGATTGTGGGAGTTGCGACCTTGGGCGATCGCCTCGCCCTCACGCTTTCATCTACACCACTGATTGATGTGGATCGGGCCCAAAGCGATCGGGCTGCAACTGCCTTTTTATCGGCAGGAGTGAAGCTTTTAGAACTTGCAGTAGTACAGGAAGTTGCATCCGAAGTTGCTTAGCCCACATAATGTAACATTCTGAAGTTACAATCTTTTGCATTTCATTAGCCCTGTTTTGTCACTTTGGGAGAAGCCAATCTTTAAAAGCCTTTCAGAGTTATAATCTTCAGGGTTAGGCTACAAATTTTAGTTACTGTTAGAAAATAAAGGCTCAAAGCTTTATTCAATCAAAGTTTCAGAATCTTGCTTCGATTATTGTTTTCCGAGAGTGACACAAGAGGGTTAGTCACAAATTCGCGCTTCACCATAAGAATTTGACAAATTATTGTAAGAATCTGAAAGAAGTTGGGCAATGGAAGTCATTACGATTTAGATAGAAACAACCAAAATAATTGCACCCAGACAGTATCGCAAATAGAGCAATATACAACTGCCAAAGACTTGTACCACACAGATTGGAGTTGCTACAAACCCAATTGCGATCGCCTATGGCGGGCGGGTACGCCATTGCGACAGTCACATTAATATTGGAGATCGAGTCATGAACCAAACAGCAGATTTCTTCGTTCGTAGCGCAGTCCTGGAAACGACCCGATCTTATATGGGCGGTCTGTTGACTTTTCTCGCAACGTCTGCCGAGACTGGAAACCGCTCCTTTCTTCTAGAGGTGCGGACGGTACCGGGAGCAGAGCCACCGCCCCATCTACACTATGAACAGGATGAAGTGTTTTACATTCTAGAAGGTGAAATAGAGGTGTACTGCATGGGTCAGGTGAGAATAGCGCGGGCGGGCGAAATGGTCTTCCTCCCCCGAATGCAGGCGCACGCATTCTACTTCCTCTCGCCCACCCTCCGGTTCCTCGCTCTGGTGCAACCGGGAGGCATAGACGGATACTTTGAAGCCATGTCAACTCCAGCGACCAGCATGGAAATCCCGGCAAACGCAACCACTTACGCGGACTCCGATTCTGCTGCCGCAATCGCGCTGGCTGCCAAGTACGGAGTCAAGATGCTGACCCCGGAAGAAACAGCAAAACTGCTGCCACAATACCCCGGCTTCGGGGTGCCGCGATTTGGTTAGAAGCAACACAATCCTAGTCATAAATAAACTTCAAGTCAATCGATGGAGGATAATCTAATGCAATCAAAACTAAATACAATCGAGGACATTCTTGATGCTCACTTAGCATTAATGGCTACAGATACCGAAGCCTGGGCAGATCTACTCGCTGAAGATGTCATTGTGGACTTTCCGTATGCACCTTCCCTTGGTAGGTCAGGACGATTAGAAGGCAAATCTGCCGCATACAACCATGTCAAAACAGCACTCACTCAAATGCAAAATTTGACATTCTCCAGTGTGCGTAAATATCCAACGACAGACCCAAATGTTCTCTGGGCTGAGCTGCATGGATCGGCTCTAATTCCTACTACGGGTCGTCGTTATGAACAAGATTATGTCGTTCGACTAAAAGTCAAAGATGGCAAGACTGTCTACTACAGGGAATATTGGAACCCTATTGCTCTCACAGATGCCTTCGACAGCACCCGAAATTTTACTGCCGAGTAATTAGGTGAAGTTATTGCGGTTGAATCACACTTCAGGGATGTGAAGTTGTAGAGACGACATGGGAAGGAGAAACTATGACAATTACGCCTAGTCAGAACAGGACTTTGTTCAACGATCTTGCAGCACTACTCACAGGGCAGCTTGTTCTGCATGAGGACGCTGGCTATGAACAGGTGCGCCAACTCTGGAATGGCAGAGTGAAAACCCGACCCGCCGCGATCGCTCGTTGTTTAACTGTAGAAGATGTCATTCATACCGTTCGCTGGACGCGAGCAAACGGTTTGCCACTTTCGGTTCGAGGGGGAGGACACGACTTTGCCGGACGAGCGCTGGCTCAGAATGGTGTCGCGATCAATTTGTCCCAGATGAAAGCTGTCACCATCGATCCAGACAAGCGCACAGCCCATGTTCAAGGTGGAGCAACAGCAGGCGACCTGATTGAGGCAGCAGAGAAATATGGGTTGGCAACCACTACAGGAACCGCCTCCCTTGGGATGTCTGGATTTACCCTAGTACTCTGGCAAGTCAACTTTGCTGGGTTAATGGGAAAAAAGTCCAGTTCTTTTCTCCCCCTGCTTCCTCTGCTTCCCCTGCTTCCCCTGCTTGCCTCCACCCGTCATTTTTGGGTTGACAAACCACTAGGAGGAGGCTATAGCCCTCTGACAGGGGCTTATGGACTGGGTGTTGATAACCTGCTATCCGCACAGGTCGTCATTGCCGACGGGCAACTTGTGACCGCAAACGCCCAGGAAAATGCAGACCTGTTTTGGGGACTGCGCGGCGGCGGCGGCAACTTTGGCGTTGTCGTCTCCTTGGAGTATCGCCTGCATCCCCTGACAACGGTGCTATCGGGTATGTTGTTCTATCCTCTGGAGCAAGCTAGAGCAGTGTTTCGCCAGTTCAACGAGTTCATCGCCATAGCACCCGATGAATTGACGATTCAATTTGGGTTCATCCAAACGCCAGAGGGTCAGACGGTTTTGTTGCTCTCACCGACATATTGTGGTGCGCCGGAAGCAGGCGAGGCAGCGATCGCTCCTCTGCGGACATTTGGCACACTGCTGGTCGATCGGGTGCAACCCGTCACCTATAATGGAATGGCACTAAGAAAAGCTGTAAGGTATGTGAGATAAGGATTACAGCTTTTAATGCCAGGGAGCGGAGTAATGGCATAGATTACTGCGATCGCTCTAGGAGAGATGATGTAGGGTTGCCCAAAAAGTTTTTGTAGGTAGAAAAAGCTTACTCGTCTGTGAAATACTTTTTTTGAGACGAGCAAGCGAATACGATAATTACTACTGTGACACTACGAGTACAAATCCTCAAGGACAAATTGAATCAAAGTTTAGGGCTACCTTTTAAAGAATTATTGCCAGAATCTGCAATTAGGCAAACAATCTCTGATTTAAAGATCAAATACAAAAAGCGATTATTTGACCCATTTATAACGTTGTGGGCATTTTTATCTCAAGTTTTAGATACTGATAAAACTTGCCACAATGCTGTGAGTAAGATAATTGCACATTTGGCAGAATCAGAGGTAGAAGTTCCCTCAACAGATACAAGTGCATACTGCCAAGCAAGGTCGAGATTACCAGAAAAATTATTGGAGAAACTCTTCAATTATTCAGCACAAAATTTAGAAGAGAAAGTGACACAAGAAAACTTATGGTGTGGTCGGAATGTGAAAGTGATAGATGGCTCGACTGTCTCCATGCCGGACACTGTAGAGAATCAAAAAGAATACCCTCAACCTAGTAGTCAGAAACCTGGATGTGGATTCCCAATTGCCAAAATTGGGGTGATATTCAGTTTAGCTACAGGAGCCGCTATTGCATTATGTATCGATGTTCTGAACACCCATGATATTAAATTAGCAAGGAGGTTGTACAGTTTTCTCAAACCAAATGATGTGCTTTTAGGGGATAGAGCGTTTTGCGCTTACGCTGATATGTTTGCTATTAAACAACTTGATTGTGATGCCGTATTTCGTAAGCATTCATCTCGCACAACAACCATGCGAAAAGGCAAAATCGTTGGAGACTGTGACAAGCTTGTTACTTGGTATAAACCTAAAAGATGCCCTTCATGGTTGAGTAAAGACGAATTTGATGCTCTACCTCCTTCAATAATTGTACGAGAAATTTACTACTACATTGTAATTCCTGGTTTTCGTACTGCAAGAGTCAGTTTAATCACTACTTTATTAGATCAAGCAATTTATCCGACCTTAAAAATAGTTCAAATCTACTATCAACGGTGGCAAGTTGAACTCGATTTAAGACATTTGAAAACTACTCTAGGTATGGATGTTTTGCGATGTAAAACCCCTTCAATGGTACGCAAAGAAATTCATGTTTATTTACTTGCTTACAATTTACTTCGGAGCTTGATGTGGCAGGCTGGGACTACTTATAATACCCCTCCAAGTCGTTTATCGCTACAAGGTACTCGCCATCATTTAATTAATTTTATTCCCAAATTCGAGGTTGCTGACTCTAAAAAACGGCTTAGACTTTATTGCACTTTGCTAAAAATTATCGTTCACAAAGAAGTTCCTGACCGTCCCGCACGCACTGAACCACGAGTTATTAAACGCCGCCCCAAAGCTTACCCCAGATTGACCAAACCCCGGCAAGAATTACGCAAACAATTGCAGAATGCTTAAATCACAAGCCTTTTAGGTTTTCTTAGTGCCATTCACCTATAATGCTCTGATTCATCGAGCAGAGATCGCCCCGAAAGGTCGCCAATCGAGATAACCTGCTGCAAGCTCCTGATTTTAGCCAGTTGATCGCAATCGATAACTTTGACGGTGGTGCTGACTGGACAAGACTCAGGGATTTTGGAGCGTATGAGCAAAACAACAACCCTGATGGGCAAGATGTCGTTAACAACCTCTATGATTTGCTCATAGAGGACAATACAGCCTATGTGGTGGATGCAGGTGCGAACGATTTACTCAGTCAGCGAGCCTTTGGCAGCGAACTGACTCTAGAAACAGTCTTTCCAATTATTTATACCACGACCGATCCGCTCACGGGTGAATCAGTGGTGCGGCAGCCTGTCCCCAATTCAATGCCGGATCAACTGCCGATCGCGCTGATGCTGCAAGGTGCTTTGGTCGATAAAGCAGACTATTCTAACTATGCCCAAACAGTCGCCAGCTATGGATTTGTGGTCGTGGTTCCTAACAATCAGCGGACGGTAACCCCACCCAATGGTGAAACGGTGACGGGTCTACTTTCTGAGCAAGGACAAGTGAACGCGGTGCTGGAGCAGATGAAAGTGGAAGATGCCGATCCGACTTCACCGATTTTTGAAATTGCCGATACCGAAACACTAGGACTCCTGGGACACTCGTTTGGCGGAGCCGTCGGATTAGGCGCAACACAGGATGAGATTTGCATACCCGGAATTTGCTCCCAAGACTACACAATTCCTCCAGAGTTGCAGGCAGGTATTTTCTATGGCACTAGCTTTCGCGATCGGCAAACTGGAGAATTTTTGCCCATCGATAACGAAGGAATCGCCGTCGGGCTGATTCAGGGCAGTTTGGATGGCGTGATTCCACCGAGCAATAGTCAAACAACTTACGATCGCATTCTCAACCCGCCCAAAGTCTCAGTTACCGTAGAAGGTGCGAACCACTATAGCATCACAAACGTTGACAACCCTGAGCGGGAGCCAAACAGACCCACATTAGGCCAGACCACGGCAACTGAGACGATTGGACGCTGGAGTGGATTATTTTTGCGATCGCATCTGCTCCACGATCGAGGTGCATTTAATTATATCTACGGCACTGGCGACAATCTCGATCCGAATGTGAGTGTGATTAGTCAAACTCCAGTGTATTAATTCATTCCTAGCCAAAGTACAGGAAACTGAGGAATATAGAAATCATTTGATATAGACATTCTCCTCTGAAGTTTATGGATTCCGATCGTGTTGGTGTTGACGGGTGGACGATAACGCATTGAGGCAGAATATCGATCATTGCTGTGATCGAGTGAATTTGAACTGACGCAAGTGATTCCGACTTCCTCAATGATCAGCATCATTGAAGCGGTGAAGCTCTAAGTTCGTTTGGAATACAGCAATTCTAATTCTGTCTCATGAACGACTACCGCGCTATTACACATTCACTCAATAAGAGCAATTTTATGACACAATCTTTCTGGCTTTTTGGTTC
The DNA here is from genome assembly GCF_029953635.1 of Halotia branconii CENA392. NCBI lineage: Bacteria > Bacillati > Cyanobacteriota > Cyanophyceae > Nostocales > Nodulariaceae > Halotia > Halotia branconii. Next base: position 6,756,045 of record NZ_CP124543.1, read on the forward strand.
TTGCCTCACCATCCTTGCTGATCGCACCACAACCGACGGACAGTACGATCTAATCGAAGGTTACTTTCCACTTGGTACACAGACTCCTCTCCATCGCCACACTCGCTACTTTGAGCAACTCTATGTGCTGGAAGGAGAGCTCACGGTTTGGGCAGGTGAGAAAAAGGTTGTACTCAGCAGGGGTGAAAGCTTCTTGATTCCGGTTGGCACACCCCACGTCGTTGCCGCGATCGGTGATCAACCTGCTCATGGATTAGTGATTGCTGCGCCCAGTGGCTTTGCTCAGTTGATTGCCGTAACGGGGACGCAAAATAAGGCAGAAACACCTGACATGGCGCTGTTTGCTAGCATTTCTGCCGAGATTGGCGACGAGATTTTGGGGCCGCCCGGAACCTTACCCTCCGCTGCCACAAAAACGTAGTAAGTCCATTGCAGATAGCCAAGGAGAAACCTTTAATGTCATTAGAACAAAACAAAGCCATTGTCCTCCAATTCTACAAAGCTGTTAACCAAGGAAATTTAGAGCAAGCCAAGGAGATGCTTGCTTTGAACATTGTTGTTCATATAATGACGGGATCGGTTATCCGCAGTAGTGATAACTTTTTTGAACACCTACAGATGGCGCGCTCTACGTTCCCAGATGTTTACTACACGATTGAAACTGACACTAGCGTTTAACTGCGTCATTAGCCAGTAAGAAAACAGGGAGTTGAACAATAGACGGCTCACGGCTCACTGAATCGGTGTAGAAGAAATTAGGAAAAAGATGATGAACCAAAACAAAGAGATTTACGATTGTGTCATTGTCGGTGGCGGCTGTGCCGGACTCAGCGCGGCACTCCTTTTGGGCAGAGGTCGCCGTCGAGTATTAGTCTGCGATAAAGGCAATCCACGCAACGCTTCTGCCCACGAGTCACACAGTTTTTTCACCCGCGACGGTATCAGCCCGCACGAACTTTTGAACATCGGGCGCAACCAACTCAAGCCCTACAAAAGCGTCGAATTTCAAACGATCGGGGTCAAGGAAATCAAACCATCCGGCAACCAATTTGACGTTGTGTTCGAGGATGGCACAGTGGAAAAATCACGCAAAATTTTGCTGGCTTTCGGGGTAATTGATGAATTTCCAGATATCGAAAACTTTGGTGAGTTTTGGGGTACAAGCGTTTTTCATTGTCCGTATTGCCACGCTTGGGAAGTGCGCGACGAACCGCTTGCCGTTGTCGACAATGGTGAAACTGGCATCGAAATGGCGGCGCTACTTAAAAACTGGAGTGCCGATTTAGTCCTCTGCACCAACGGCGAAGCCGAGCTAACCGCCGATCAAAGGAAACTGCTGGAAAACCATAAAATCATTGTCCGTGAAGAGAAGATTACCCGACTCGAAGGCAATAAAGGACGATTGGAAACCATTATTTTTGAAACGAGCGAAAAAATTGAGTGTCACGGAATGCTGATACGACCAAAGCAAAAGCTTCGCTCAGACTTAGCTGAAAAATTAGGCTGTGAGTTGAATGAATTCAATTTAATCAAGACTACCAATGTTTTTAACGAAACCAGCGTCAAAGGCGTTTATGCGGCAGGTGACATCACTTCACCCATGCAAGCGATCGCCGTTGCTGTTTTTCAGGGTAGCGCTGCCGCCAGCGGCTTAAATTACTCCCTGATTGCGGAAGACTTCGTCTAAATCAAGGTGGTTTCTACCTTTATCAATCGTTATTGATAGGGAATAGCTTCCTTTGCGTGCTTGTTCAAACACGCCATAGGGATTTCACCACACCAGTACATGATTCAACAACGAGTGGAACGGGCTAAATTGATGCTGTCGAAAACATATTTTGCGATACGCCTTTACGCGTTAAGCTTCGCTTATCGCAGACATCGCTTTCCAAACTGGGTTCTGAAGAATCAGAAAATTTGAACTTTTGAGTTGGAGTCAGGAGACAAATTTATGTTAAAGCAAAACTTAAGGATGCATATTTTTTGGTGGATTTTAGTTTCTAGCGTCAATATTTTACTTTTAGTTATTTTTTACGAAACAATATACTTAAATGACATTTCCACTTTTGTTTGAAGTTTATAAACCAAAACAAAGATTATTAGAATCGAATCTCTATCAAACCAAACCAGAAATTGCGGCCTCTATGATTAAAAATCTTCGTCAAAAGGGGTTTAAATTCAAGTTGGTACTAGCGGATAGTTTATACGGTGAGCAGCGCGTTGGGCGACTTTGCCGACTTGAAGCGACTGCGAACCCGGAGGGTGAAAGCGAAAGTAATTTTGTGAGTATATTGTGTCAATTAGAACTAAATTTTGTAGTAGCGATTCGGAGTAATCATGGAATCTGGCTACCACAGGGACAGAAAGTGAGGCATAATCGTTGGCGACCATATAACCGTATATTTTCAGATGGGACGCAAGAAAAAAGGTATATTCGAGAAATAGTATTTGGCAAGCGTCGAGATACTCAATATTGGCAAGTTACTACTGACCCAGATTGCTAATTCTGTTCGGAGTCATTGGGGGATAGAAAATTCATTGCATTGGAGAGGCAGCGCGTTGCGGGGGTTCCCCCCGTTGTAGCGACTAGAGTTGACCTTGAGGGGGGTAGATAACATTGATGAATTGCTACAGCAAAGGTTTGCTTTGATTAACCTTTGGCGAGCGATCACTCCGGTTTATGAGTCACTATTAGCAGTGTGCCACGCTCTTAGTATCGCACCAAAAGACTTCGTAGCTAGTGACCTTGTGTGCCGGGATTACGTTAGTGGAAGCTACTTAATAACCTATAACCCAACACATCAATGGTTCTACTTACCCCAAATGCAACCCTCAAAAGCACTATTGTTTAAGTGCTTTGACTCAAAAGAAGATGGACGGGCGAGGTTTGCTGCTCATACTGGGTTTGATGATCCAACAAGCCCACCGGATGCCCCAACTAGGGAAAGTATTGAATTGCGGGCGCTGGTTTTCTATCCTACATGACGAGGGCTGGTATCCTCGACTGCGACTGCACTATTACATACTTGCTTTACCTAGATACAGCATCTGAATTACGTTTCCACTCCTGTTTGAGCAATTCTTGGTAAGTCTTTTCCCTCATCATCATCTGCTGGTACAGCATGGGCAAAAACTCTTTAGCTTGTTCACCAGACATCTGCTGCACTTGGTCAGCAAAAACTCTCAAGCTAAATTCTTGTTCTAAAGATAATTCAATGGGATAGTTCATAGTTGATTCAATCGCCCAACTGGGCGAAAACTAGAAGGATTATACTGATTAGATTGGTTTCAAGTATTTTTCTATTACTGCTGTCAGCAGTCGTACACTCATTGACACTTATTGTGTAGGATTATTTTGTTTACTAGTGTCGAAATCTGAGTGTTAACTTCTATTAACTAGTATAACAAAATTTTTACAAAATTCAAATAACAGCAGATCGGTATTCTCTACTTGCGAGTGTGTATTTCTCTAAGCTCTACACGTTGCATATTAAGGCGATACTCTATGTTAGAAAGAAAGCGCGTCTATGCCGATTTATTTTCAACGTTAGATTTAAACCCTGTAACCCACAGCGTACACCCAATATAAGCTTCAGCGATAGCCATTTTTATGTCTAAAGATACAAGTTTATTTAATTTTGAGAGATTGATCAGAGATTAATGAGATATTAAGTTGAAAAATGGTTCTTCAAATAGAAACTTATGGCAACCGAGCAAGAGCTTCAATCTCTCTTTAATACCTTAGATACCAATCAAGATGGTAAAGTCTCGATTAATGAGCTTTTTTTAAGCCCTGGTTTAAGTGCGATCATCTCAGCAGAAACAGGTGTGAGTAGTCCCCAAGAATTAATAGCTACGCACGGCAATGAAGACGGTAGTATTACCTTTGAGCAGTTAAAGAGAGTTGTTCAAGAAACTGGAAATCTAAATTAAGAATCAAAAAACAAGGGTATCTTACTCCCTACTACCCTTATTAACCCTTCCAAGATACCTTGAGAAGGCTTTTGTTGTAGGTAGTTTTTGGTGGGTGCTTGATTAATTCTCTTAATTTTATAGTTAAAGTACCTCAAGGGGGAGCATCCCAGTTTTTTGCAAAGAAGGCGAAAATTAGTCAGGATAGGTAAGACGAGTATATTGATCTACCGATGACCCCAGAACAAAAGCAAGCTCTTCAAGAACATATTCAGGCGATGCCTTCGGCAAGCCGCTAAAGCGTCTACGCTAAAATATTGTACGAAGATACGTCAAAAGAAAAGCTCACAAATCTTGCAGGAATTGAAGAAGCAGTGCGGAGTCAAATGCAAAAGCACGTTATGCCAGAAGTAGGGGTTTTTTATCGAAACGGTTACAGGGACAATCGCAGGATACCAGCGAAGACTCAAAAGCATCCTTGGAGAGTTACCAATCACGAACAAACAAGCCATTGAATTACTCTTAATCTTTTGTTAAGAAAGATGCGACTAATGCATAGATTCGAGAAGACATTGAATGGATGTTGTCTTGGTCGCCTTGTCAAGATTACGACGCTTGCGACGAATGGGCAATACACAACTTTCAAAACTGGCACGGCATTCATATAGCCAAATTACCTAAATCCTTGTATTTGCCATCAAACTGCCAGAATCATGCCAGAAATTCACCTTAATTCTGCCGTTGAAATACCATTATTTGAATCTATTATCAACAAGCTAAAATTGTTGAGAAAACTTAGTGTATCAGGGGCGAGTTATGCAAGCGTTGATGGGAATACTAGCAGAGTGTAGATGCAATCTGCATGGCTTTTTAAAGAGAAGCAAAAAGCAACTTTTATGAGAATACATATAAATGGCTACACAAAACACCAGCCCGATCATTCCTGGATATCAAATTAGCTCTCAACTGTATGCAGGCTCCAGAACCAGAGTATATCAAGCTATTCGAGAGCGAGATAGACTCCCAGTCGTCATCAAACTTTTGACCTCAGCATATCCCAACTTCAACGAATTACTACAATTTCGCAACCAATATACCATTAGCAAAAATCTCAACATTCCCGGAATCATTCATCCCTTATCATTAGAACCTTATGGCAATGGTTATATTTTGGTAATGGAAGATACGGGAGGAGTAGCTTTAGGAGAATACATTCAAACCACTACTCTTTCTCTGGTAGAACTTTTAACGATCGCCATTCAATTAACTGATATTCTCCACGATTTACACCACAACCGTGTTATCCACAAAGACATCAAACCTGCCAATATTCTCATTCATCCCCAAACAAAACAAGTTCAACTGATTGACTTTAGTATTGCCTCTCTGTTACCTAAAGAAACCCAAGAAATTAAAAATCCCAATGTCTTAGAAGGTACACTTGCTTATATTTCTCCCGAACAAACCGGCAGAATGAACCGAGGCATAGACTACCGTAGCGATTTTTATGCACTGGGTGTGACATTTTATGAATTATTAACCGGAGAGTTACCATTTACCTCGGATGACCCGATGAAGTTGGTACATTGTCATATTGCTAAAATGCCTACGGCATTAGGGAACAGGGAACTCTTAACAGGGAACAGAGCAGGCATTCCGCAGGTACTTTCTGATATTGTTATGAAGTTGATGGCAAAAAATGCCGAGGATAGATATCAAAGTGCGTTGGGATTAAAGCATGATTTAGCAACTTGTTTGGCGCAACTTAAAGATACAGGAGAAATTAGAGATTTTGCGATTGGCAAGCGGGACGTGTGCGATCGCTTCTTAATTCCCGAAAAACTCTATGGACGAGAATCAGAAGTTGCTACCTTGTTGCAAGCTTTTGAGCGTGTCGCCAATGGCACAGCAGAAATGATGCTGGTAGCGGGATTTTCTGGGATTGGTAAAACTGCCGTCGTCAATGAAGTTCACAAGCCCATTACCCGGCAGCAGGGGTACTTTATTAAAGGTAAGTTCGATCAATTCAATCGCAATATTCCCTTCTCTGCTTTTGTGCAAGCTTTGCGCGATTTGATGGGGCAGTTGTTGTCTGAGTCTGATGCACAATTGGCCGAGTGGCAAAGCCAGATTCTAGAAGTTCTGGCAGACAATGGCCAAGTTATTATTGAGGTGATTCCAGAACTAGAGCGAGTGATTGGCAAACAACCGCCTGCGCCAGAACTGTCGCCAAGTGCGGCACAAAATCGGTTTAACTTATTATTCCAAAAGTTTATTGCCGTCTTTACCACAGCAGAACATCCCTTAGTGATGTTTTTAGATGATTTGCAGTGGGCAGATTTAGCTTCCCTACAATTAATTAAACTGCTGATGGAAGATCGGCGTTATCTGCTGTTGTTAGGGGCTTATCGAGATAATGAAGTACAAGCTGCCCACCCGTTTATCTTGACGGTGGAGGAACTGAAGAAAGCTGGAAAGACTGTCAATACAATTACCCTCGCCCCCCTGACTTTGAGTGATACGAATCAGTTGGTTGCTGATACCTTGCATTGTACGACCGAGCGAGACTCCTTTGGAGTCGCTTCGCTAACGCTTCCCCTGACAAAATTAATCGATCGCAATACTCAAGGTAATCCCTTTTTTCTCACCCAGTTTCTCAAAAGCTTACACGAAGATGGGCAGATTACTTTTAATTGCCATCAAGGTTACTGGGAATGCGATATTGCCCAAATTAAGGCACTATCTCTTACCGATGATGTGGTGGAATTTCTCACCTACCAGTTGCAGAAATTACCTAACAAAACGCAAAATGTACTGAAGCTAGCCGCTTGCATTGGCAACTGTTTTGATTTAAAAACCTTGGCGATCGTTTCACAGCAATCTCCAACCAATGCGGCGACAGCGTTATGGAAAGCGTTGCAAGAGGGCTTGATTGTACCAACCAGCCAGAGTTACAAGTTCTTTCAAGCAGAGAATAGCGAACTTGATTCCCAAGCAAGGGTTGACGATCGCGGTGTCAATTTAACTTATCGCTTTCTGCATGATCGCATCAAACAAGCTGCTTACAAGCTAATTGCGGAAGATGGCAAACAAACAACCCATTTGGCGATCGGTCAATTATTACACGCTAGTACACCTGAAACTGAACTAGAAGCAAATATCTTTGAAATTGTCAACCACCTGAATATAGGTATTGACTTGCTCGTTCAGCCTGAGAAAAAACTTGAGTTAGCCCAACTGAATTTAATCGCAGGGCGCAAAGCAAAAGCGGCGGTTGCCTATAATGCTGCTGTCAACTACTTCATCCAAGGCATTGATTTACTACCTTCTAATACCTGGACAGTACACTACGAATTGACCCTGAATTTGCATCACGAGCGTCTGGAAGCTGCCTGCTTGAATACAGACTTTGACAAGCTAGCAGTGTGGGGTGACATTGTGTTGCAATCTGCTACTTGTTTGCTGGACACCATCAAAGTCTATGAAACCCGAATGACGGGATTTCGGTCTCAAGGTCAATTTGCCAAAGTAGTTGAGACTGGGTTGCAAGTGCTGAAATTACTCGGCGTGGAATTTCCCGAACAACCGACTATGGCAGATATTAGCACAGCAACCCAACAGACAAGGCAACTATGGATGGGGCGCGCACCCTTAAGCTTGCTGGATTTACCTGTAATGAGCGAGCCGCATCAACTGGCAGCCATGCAAATAATGACTACACTAGTCTCTTCTGCATTTATTGGTAAACCGACACTGTTACCACTACTCACATCTAAGCAAGTGGAGATGGCTATCGGGTTTGGCAATTCATCTTTTGCTATCTCTTCCTATGCAGACTACGGCATGACTCTTTGTGGTTTGATGGGAGATATTGATGCTGGGTATGAATTTGGGCAACTTTCATTAAAGTTACTAGAACAATACCAGATCGACGCTTTTAAAAGCAGAGCTTATTTTGTTGTCAACAGCTTTATTCGGCACTGGAAAGAACCATTAAATCACAGTATCCCATGTTTACTAGAAGGTTATCACAGCGGCTTAGAAACCGGAGATTTGGTATGCGTGGCGTTGAACCTAGTGTCATATAGTCAATGTAGCTATTGGAGTGGTCGAGAATTAAATGATTTGGCTAAAGAAATGGAGACTTATCGGCAAGTCATCAGCCAGGTCAAACAAGAAGCAACGATAAAATATCTAGATTGTTACCTGCAAGCAATTCTCAATTTATTGGGACAAGCTGAAGTTCCCTATTGTTTGCAGGGCAAAGTCTTCAATGCCGCCGAAATTTTGCCCAGCTTACAAGCTGTTAGCAATCGCACGGGGTTATTCTATCTTCATTTCAATCAAGCTGTTCTGTGTTATTTGTTCGGAGAATACCAAACAGCCTCACAACAAGCAGCCTTAGCAGAACAGTATAGTAATGCTATAACTGGCTATTTTGTCGCAGTTGTCCGAGTTTTTTATGATGCTTTAATTCATCTAGCACGCTACACCGATGCTAACGCTGATGAACAATCAGCTATTTTAGAGCGAATCAATGCCCATCAAGAAAAACTACAAACTTGGGCTACTCATGCTCCATTCAATCATCAACATCGCTGTTCACTTGTGGCAGCAGAACGCTATCGAGTGCTTGGTGAATTTGCTGAGGCAATAGAACATTACGATTTAGCTATTGCCCAAGCCAAAACATACGGTTATGTGCAAGAAGAAGCACTCAGCAATGAACTGGCAGCTAAATTTTACCTCAGTTGGGGCAAACAGAAGGTAGCGGCAGGCTATATGCAAGAAGCTTACTACTGTTACGCTCATTGGGGCGCAAAAGCCAAAACTGAGGATTTGGAAAATCGCTACCCCAATTTACTGCACGTTATTCTCCAGCAGGGAGTACAACCTCTGAATGTACTGGAAACGCTATCACAGAACGCTACTCAGCTTTCAGTTCATAGCTCCACTGATTTGAGCCGTGACTCTAGCATCAGCATTAATACTCTCGATTTTGCTGCTATCCTCAAAGCCTCTCAAAGCCTCTCTGGTACGATTCAATTAGATGAACTGCTGTACCAACTGACTCAGATTATTCTCCAACATTCTGGGGGCGATCGCTGTGCCTTAATCCTACCTAATAGTCAAGGAGAATGGCAGGTGAGAGCCATTGCCACACCCGAAACCATAAAACTGTATTCCCAACCCCTAGAAAGCAATCCTGACTTACCTCTCAAGTTGATACACTACGTCAAAAATACTCAAGAAATTGTGATGATTGACGAACTCAAAACTAATTTACCTGTAATCGATGAGTATTTACGTCAACGACAACCAAAAAGTTTGCTGTGCTTGCCGATTCTCAATCAAGGACATTTAATTGGAATTTTGTATTTGAAGAATCGCTCCACCAGTGGTGTATTTACGAGTAATCGCATCCTCATTCTCAACTTTCTTTGTATCCAAGCGGCGATTTCTCTGGAAAATGCCCGGCTGTATCAAGATTCACAAATTTATGCTCAACAGTTAGAACAATCTCTAGAAAAATTACGACTCAGTGAAGCCCGCTTTCAAAAACTGGCAGATAATGTTCCTGGCATGATTTATCAGATCCGCATTAAAGCCGATGGTTCAGCTTCAGTACCCTACGTCAGTTCTGGGTGTCAAACTCTTTACGAAGTCCCAGCAGAAGATTTCCTCTCAGGGAAATATAGCCTGCGTGATTTTGAACATCCCGACGATGGAGCAGAGGCCTTTCGGGCAGTTATTGAGTCAGCACAAAATCTTACCCCATTTCAACATGAGTGGCGCATTGTTACACCGAATGGGAATATCAAGTGGGTAAAAGCTGCTTCTCAGCCAGAACGCAAAGAGGATGGTGAAATGGTATGGGATGGAATGCTAATTAATATTAGCGATCGCAAACGTGCTGAAGCTGCAATTGAGCAAAAATCCCAGGAACTTGAAAAAGCTCTACAAGAACTACAAAAAGCCCAACTACAAATGGTGCAAAATGAAAAAATGTCTGCACTAGGTAACTTAGTTGCTGGGGTAGCCCATGAAATGAACAATCCTCTTGGCTTTATTTCTGCAAGTCTTGTACAAGCTAAACCTACTTTGGCTGACATCACCGAACACCTGAAACTATATCAAAAAACTTTACCCAATCCCCAGGAGGAAATTATCGATCATGCTGAAGAAATTGACTTAGATTATAGCTTAGAAGACTTCCCGAAGATGATCGATGCAATGGTGATAGCTTGTGACAGATTGAAAAATATTAGCACCAGCTTAAGAACTTTCTCTCGTGCCGATAAAGAATATAAAGTGCTATTTAACATTAATGAAGGTATTGATAGTACAATTTTAATTCTCAAACATCGCCTCAAAGCTAACGAACAACGTCCAGAAATTGTAGTGATCACTGAGTATGCTAATTTATCACCAATTCCATGTTTCCCTGGACAATTAAATCAGGTATTTATGAATATTCTGGCTAATGCTATTGATGCTTTAGATGAATCAAATACCGAGCGTAGTTTTCATGATATTCAAGCAGATCCTCACAAAATTATCATTAAAACTGCAATTGAAAACCATAATTTAAAAATATCGATTGCTGATAATGGTAAAGGAATGAGTGAAGATATAAAAACACGTATATTCGACCATTTATTTACCACCAAAGCAATTGGCAAAGGTACAGGATTAGGACTAGCTATTTCTCGGCAAATTGTGGAAGAAAAGCATGGCGGAATAATTGAAGTTAATTCTGTTTTAGGAGCGGGAACGGAATTTGTAATTTCCATTCCCGCTGTAGATGAGTTTATTAAACTTCATTCGTGAAACAATGATTTAATTTCTTCTAGACTTTGCAGGTTCTTGGTCAGGGCAAACGCATCTAAAATATAAGAATCCTTTAATAGCAAGGGTTTCAGCGTTTTTAACTTTAGCCTATTTTTTCTTCAATATTCTTACACAGCAAGGGTTTCAGAAATACCATTATACGTATCTATAGCGTTACAGAAGACACTGCTAGCATTTATGGCCAACTTAAAGCAGCCTTAATGAGACAATTTAACCCCAAAGATACAAGCAAACGCAGAAAAACTCAAGTAACAGACTTGGGTTTTGATGAAAATGACCTCTGGATTGCTGCTCTACAACATCATTCTCACTTGGAACACGAAACTTCGAGCAAAAAGGTGAAGCGATTACACCCACAACACCATCATTCCCTCTCAAAACAAAAGCGATCGCCTTCAAAACACCATCATTGCACCTGCGAACACGAAACTTGGAGTTCAGAACATGAAACTTCGTGTTTGGAACTCGGAACTTGGAGATAAAAGCTTGATTGATGGAGTTGGGAACATGAATTTTATTGCTCTGAGGTAAGGCGATCGCGTAGATATGCTAAATTTTCACGTACAGCAACAGATGCGTAGGTTGGGTAGAATAAAGTGAAACCCAGTATCCATAATGCTTTAATGAAATAAGAACATTCATTAATATCAATCTTCAGAAAAGATTTGATCAAACAAAGACCTTTTAACTCTAAACTCAATTTTCATAAGTTGTTGATAAAGCTCATCCAAGCTTTTAATACTGATTTTGCCATCTTTGCTCAATTTCTTAATAACGGCTAACGTACCTTTGATATTTAAACCGAGTCTTATGGCTTCTCTTCTGGCTGTTGAGTCATCTAGCAAAACATAATCTGTGCTTAACTCAATTGCCAAGGCAATAGCTTCTGATTCTCCTTTTCCCAAGCGTTGATTTAAACTATTGACAAGAGTTATTAACTTGGATGATCGAATTTTAAGATTACTAGTGTTAATTAGAGCTTGAACAGTTTGGCTAGATGGATCTGATTTAGCTTTGATTTCATCTGCAACAGATTGAGGAATGTAGAAATTATCAGGAGATTCAAAAAACTGATTCAAATAGTTCAATTTTGACAAAAAAATCAGTGGCGATGAATTAAGAATAATCTGCATTCATTCACCAGCTTTTTTCTAAAACAATATCTTCTTCACAGAGATACGAAAATTCAATTCCCATTAGGTCTAGAATTTTAAGTAATTCTGCTGGTTCTAGCTGCATGACTTCCGCAGCTTTTTTTAGGCTAATTACTTTAGTAATTAAAGCACCGACTAAAAAAATAAAGTTTTCTTTTTGTTCGATATTCTGAAATAACTGAATTTCGGAGGCGATCGCTTGAGTCAGTTCTTTATTCATTGGTAAGTTTTCATTAATTCATTGTTGATCTGCTCATTCTATAATTACACTGGAGCGTAGACGGTTGCAGGTTGCGAGTTTAACCCATTTGCTCAAGCTTGGACTTTTGGCGCTACTTCAGGGTCAGCATTTACTGCTGCTTCTACTTCTTGCACAGATTGGGCAATGTCGGTATCTGCGTCTGCTGCGGCTTTCAATTCCAATACTGCTTGGTCATAATCTAACGGCTGCTGCGGATTTTGCTGTGTCGCTTCTGCTAGCAAAGGCAACTTATACTTATGTTCCTCAGTTTAACAGCTGCTCAAATTTTTTGAGCTGACTGTGTCAGCTTTGCTGCGAAGGGCGATCGCATTAGCATAAAATAAAAGTATGCTTTGATAATTTATAGCTTTAGCAACATTTTATTTTGTTTAATACAGTGGAAAATAAATTACAAGTAGAGCAAGTAATTGAAACTCTTAAACAAGACTTGCCAACACTTTTTAAAAAAGATATTTCTTATGACATTTATACACAAGATATCTACTTTCAAGACCCGGTGAATAAATTCAAATGGAAATTCAACTATCGCATTATATTTTGGACGCTGCGATTTCACGCCCGGCTATTTTTCACACAAATTTATTTTGATGTACATGAAGTGTATCAATCAGCAGAAGATATTATTTTAGCAAAGTGGACTGTTCGCGGGGTTTTACGTGTTCCCTGGAAAGCACGTATTTTGTTTAATGGCTATTCAACATATAAACTCAGTCCAGATACTTTGATATACGAGCATATTGATACCTGGGATCGTAAACCAAGCGAAATATTAGGACAGTTTTGGCAAAAAGGAGGAGACAATTAGTAGACATTTCCTAAACAAAGAGAATTTTGAGACAGAAATTTATCGCGCCTCATGCCTTATCTCATGCCTTAACTGATTAAGTAGATGGTAAATTTATGCAATTAGAAACACAAAAACGTTATTACACACCAGAAGAATATTTAGAACTTGAAGAGAAGGCGCAATTTAGAAGCGAATACTGCAATGGAGAAATTATTCCGATGACGGGTGGTACTACTAATCATAATAAAATCACAGGCAACCTTTATGCCTATTTGAAGTTTGCTTTGAAAGGTAGAAATTATGATATTTATATTAGTGATGTTCGCTTGTGGATACCCAGATATCGTCAGTACACCTATCCAGATGTGATGGTAATTCAGGGACAACCTGTTTATACAGGAACGAATACGACTACTGTCATGAATCCTTTACTAATTGCGGAAGTGTTATCTAAATCCACAAAAAACTACGACCAAGGAGATAAGTTTTTATATTATCGTTCTATCCCTGAATTTCAAGAATATATTTTAATCAATCAATATCATCATCATGTAATGCAATATGTCAAAACTGCGGCAGGTCAATGGTTATTTACTGAACTTGAAGGCGAATCTGCAACTTTAGAAATGCAAACAATTGATTTTCAAATTCAATTAAGTGACCTTTACGAGCAAGTTAATTTTGCAGATAGTGATGAAGAAAATTAACTTTTTCAGGGAGCATCCCACTTTTTTGAACGTCATTGCGAACGTAACGAAGTGGAGTGAAGCAATCGCAAAATCTCTGACTAAAAACAAGTCAATGCGATTGCTTCGTCGTTCCTCCTCGCAATGACACTTATTCTATTGTTGTCAAATAAAAACTGGGATGCACCCCTTTTTCAGAAGATAGCAGCGAGTTTTTATAAAAACTATCAGTTTTGAGCTTAATGTCTTAGAGTCTTGGTGGTTAAAAAATCATTTTTTTAACTACAAATTACTAGCCCCCGCTGATTTTAGCTTTGTAACCTAGCTTGGTCAAAATTTCCAGAATCTTCTGTTTATGATCTCCTTGAATTTCAATTTCATTATCCTTGACTGTGCCACCCGTACCACACTGGGTTTTCAATTGTTTAACTAAATCTGCCAAAGTTTCGGGTTTGGCTTGAAAACCACTAATCACAGTCACAGTTTTACCCTTGCGTCCTTTGCGAGAAGCTTGCACTTTCAGATTTTGTTGTTGTGGGGGTAGTTCTGCAATTGGTCTTTCTGTGGCTGGAGAGTTATCGTCGCCAAATTCGCGGTAGGCAAAATTTTTGTTGGAAGACATATCAATACTTGACTTTGAAAAAAGAGTTTTACTTAATATGTACTAAGGGTCGTAGAGGTAAATTTTTTCCCTTACATTTATAATCTCTACTAAAGATCGTATCTTATCTGCTTCAGACTTTCCTATAATAGTGGAGTTCGTTCTGTAGTGGAATCAGTCCGTGACTACAACCCCCCTCTCTCCAACTTCTTCCTCAAATGCTCAGGTTCCCGATATACAAGGACGCTTTGGACGCTTTGGCGGTAAGTACGTCCCGGAAACACTGATGCCTGCTCTTGCAGAACTTGAAACAGCTTATCAGCAATACCGCAATGATCCTAGTTTTCAAGCAGAACTACAACAACTGCTGCGAGACTATGTAGGACGCGCTACACCGTTGTATTTTGCTGAACGCCTTACCAGTCACTATGCCCGCCCAGATGGCACAGGGGCGCAGATTTATTTAAAACGTGAGGACTTGAATCACACAGGCGCTCATAAAATTAATAATGCCCTTGCTCAGGTATTGTTGGCAAAGCGCATGGGTAAACAGCGAATTATTGCCGAAACAGGTGCTGGACAACATGGAGTTGCGACAGCGACAGTTTGCGCTCGTTTTGGGCTGGAATGCATAATTTATATGGGTGTTCACGACATGGAACGCCAAGCCTTAAACGTTTTCAGAATGCGGCTGATGGGAGCCGAAGTTCGTCCAGTAGAGGCGGGAACAGGAACTTTAAAAGATGCAACTTCGGAAGCAATTCGAGATTGGGTGACGAATGTCGAAACGACTCATTATATCTTAGGTTCCGTAGCCGGACCTCATCCTTACCCGATGATGGTACGTGATTTTCATGCTGTGATTGGACAAGAAACTCGCGCCCAAGCAATAGAAAAATGGGGCGGATTACCTGATATTTTGATAGCCTGTGTGGGTGGTGGTTCCAATGCGATGGGATTATTCTACGAATTTGTCAATGACCAGTCTGTAAGATTAATTGGGGTGGAAGCAGCCGGAGAAGGTGTCAACACTACAAAACATGCAGCAACCTTGACAAAAGGACAAGTAGGTGTATTGCATGGAGCAATGAGCTATTTGCTGCAAGATGAGGATGGACAAATAATTGAGGCACACTCGATTAGTGCAGGTTTAGATTATCCTGGTGTAGGGCCAGAACACAGCTATATGAAGGATATTGGCCGGGCTGAATATTATAGTGTGACTGATGAACAGGCTTTAGCGGCATTCCAGCAATTGTCCCGTTTGGAGGGAATTATACCAGCTTTAGAAACCGCTCATGCGATCGCCTACTTGGAAACTTTATGTCCTCAACTCAGCGGTAGTCCTAAAATTGTGATTAACTGTTCTGGGCGTGGTGATAAAGATGTCCAAACAGCAGCAAAGTTTTTAATGCCTGCTTAACTAAGTTGACGACGAAAATTGTTGATACTGATGGATAAAAGCACTATAGCAAAAAGCAGAAGTGCGATCGCATTTAACCAAAGTACCTCCAAGCCTACACCTTTGAGCAGTATTCCGCGCACGATCGCTATATAATGACGCAACGGATTTAGTAGCGAGAGGTACTTAAATACTATGGGCATACTTTCAATAGGAGAAATAGCACCAGAAAGTTGAATCAAAGGTAAATTAATAAAAAAGGATGTCAGTACAACTTGTTGCTGAGTCCGGCAAACTGTGGCTAACATAATCCCAATGCCAATTCCTACAAATAAATAAAGTCCAGATAGTCCTAAAAATAAAACTAAACTTCCTCGAAAAGGTACTTTAAAAACTAATCTCCCTAAACTCAAAGCTAAGATAACATCGCCCATCAAAAGAACAAACAGCGGCACAATTTTCGCTAATAAAATTTCCCAAGCTTCTGCGGGAGTCATTAAAAGTTGTTCTAGGGTTCCTGTGTCTTTTTCTCGGACAACTGTCACTGAAGAAACCAAAGAACTAATAAGTGTCAAAACTAATCCTAAAACCCCTGGGACAAAAAACCAACTACTTGCTAATCCAGGATTATAAAGAAAAATTGTTTGAGTATTGATTAAAGGCGGTGCTTGATTAGATGATAAACCCTGACTAAATTGACCGATAATCTGATTTAAATAACCTTGAGCAATCCCCGCAGTGTTAGCATCTACGGCATCAACTAAAACCTGAACTTCAGCAGATTGATCTGTTGATAAATTACTTTGGAAATCCGGTGGAATAACTAACCCGGCTGTAATTTTTCCTCGTCGTACTTCTTCACCTAAATCTTCAGTATTGAACAGATATTGATCTACCGTAAAGACTTGATTTCCAGTCAAGGTAGAAACTAATTCTCGACTTTCATAAGTATTGGCATAATCGACAACTCCCAATTTCAAATAATGCACATCAGGATTGAGGGCAAAGCCATAAAGTAGCATTTGGATTGTGGGAGGAATTATTAATAATACGAGTGTTTCTTTACTCCTCAATATTTGGTGAAATTCTTTAATAACTAAACTCCAAAATCGGCTATTGAATAAACGCTTAATCGATTTCATAGTAGTAATGTTTGTGCATTGGGCATTGGGCATGGGGCATTGGGCAGTAATTAACTGACCACTGACAACTGACAACACTTCGACTACGCGGTAGTTGAATCTCGACTTCGCGGCAGTTGAGCGTAGTCGAAACTCGATTACCGCGCAGCGCTGCACTGACTTGTACTGAGCGTAGTCGAAGTAGCCTGTCGAAGTGTCGAAACTCAGTGCATCGCTGACCACTGACAACTGACTAATCCGATAATTGCATTCGTTTTAATACCTTACGTGCTGCATTAAATAGCAAAAATCCCAGAAGACTAAGCATGATAATTGATAACCAAACGCCTGGCCAACCAGTACCACGCACGTAAGCATCACGAGTAATATTAATGTAATAACGGGCTGGAACAATAGCAGAAAATAGCGAAAGGGGAAAGGGAATATTGCTGATGGGGTAAATGAATCCAGATAACAATAAAGCTGTCAAAAAACCTAATAATGACACAGCCTGAACCGCAGAGTTTTGATTGGCGACCCTAACACCAATGAATAAACCAAACATAATACTATCTGTCAAAAATATGAGTGTACCAATTATTAATGGTGTTGGCTCTATTACTAAAGTCAATTGCCAAATTATTAAACTTATCACCATAATTAATAAGGCTTGGATAATGCCAATTAAGAGATAAGCTAAAGCTTTTCCTAATAGCAATTCTTCAGCGCTGAGACTAGAAGCATAAACTTGTAAAATTGTCCCTTTTTCTTTTTCACGTACCATAGCGATCGCAGTAATTAATGAAGGGAAAATCCACAAAATCACTGCAAAAACACCCGGTACAATATATAAAGACTCTTTTCTCCCAGGGTTAAACCAAAGCCTGATACGGGCAATTATCTCATCGGTGGAGGATTGTAAACCAGAATTTCTCAAAAAAAATCTTGTTGTTGCCTGAATGCTATTTTTGATAATCCGGGCATTATTAACATCTGTGCCATCAACTAAAATCTGCACTGTACTAGGTAAATCTGATTTAATTCGACTACTAAAATCAGGTGGAATTACTACAGCGGCTTTTGCCAATCCTTTATCAATGACATCTTGAGGATTGGAAATTTGGGATTGTAAATTCTTATTTGAATTGAGAATAGGGAAACTAAAATTATTAATTGGTTCAAACTGATTAGTAGCAAATAATCGCTCAGTGTAAGCACGACTCAGAGGGCTGTTATCAAAATCTTGGACAAATAAAGGAATATTTTTAGATTCCAGCCGAATTACAAAACCGAAGATAATTAAGGACATCAATGGCAAAAGAAATGCCAATGCTAAAGTCAGGCGATCGCGCCGAAATTGTGCTAATTCTTTTTGGCATTGCGACAAGATTCTTTTCATTTGTCATTTGTCATTTGTCAGTGGTCAGTTGTCAGTTGTTATTTATTCCCCCTGCTCCCTGCCCCCCTGCCTTATTCTTCCTCAGTGCGTTGGACGATACCAATAAAGGCATCTTCAAGGGAAAAAGGAATGGGTCGCAGAGAGTTAATATTGATGTCTTCTGTTTGTAAAATGGAACGGATACGAGAAATATCTGCATCTGGATGATCGAGAACTAAGTGTAAGCGATCGCCAAAAATTGATACTCGCCACGGTGCTAAATGTGTTTTAAGTAAATTAGAAGCAGCTTGAGTTTTATCGGTGATGATCTCCATTAATTGACCAGGTTGAGCAGCTTTAATTTCTGTGGGCGAACCTTGCGCTACTACTTCACCCGCCACCATGAACCCCATCCGATTACATTGTTCTGCTTCTTCTAAATAATGGGTTGTAACCAGTACTGCTGTCCCTGATCTCGCAAATTCATTAATCAATCGCCAAAACTGCCGACGCGCTAAGGGGTCTACTCCTGATGTTGGTTCATCTAAAAATAAAATTTCTGGTTCGTGCATCACCGAAGCACCAAAAGCTACCCGTTGCTTCCATCCTCCCGGTAGTTGACCTGTAAGCATATTTTCTCTACCCACTAAGCCACAGGTTGCAAGTACCCAATCAATTTTGGTACGACGTGATCGAGTTGGCACACCATAAACTCCACAATAGAATTGTAGATTCTGAACAATAGTCAAATCATCGTAGAGGGTGAATTTTTGGCTCATATAGCCAATACGTTGGCGCACGGCTCGACTACGCAAATTCTGAGTTTGTCCAGCTAAAGAAATTTTCCCTGATGTTGGTTCTAATAAACCACAGAGCATTTTAATAGTAGTTGTCTTTCCTGCGCCGTTAGCTCCTAGTAATCCGTAAATGTCACCATAGCGAATTTCTAAATCTACACCCTTAACTGCCTGGAAGTCGCCAAAAACCTTTCTCAGTTGATTTGCACCAATAGCAATTTCTCT
The DNA here is from genome assembly GCF_029953635.1 of Halotia branconii CENA392. NCBI lineage: Bacteria > Bacillati > Cyanobacteriota > Cyanophyceae > Nostocales > Nodulariaceae > Halotia > Halotia branconii. Next base: position 6,775,222 of record NZ_CP124543.1, read on the forward strand.
GTTAGTTTTTTTAGTTTCCTGCTGCACACGCGGAAAAGGAATAAATTCTGGATCATTCCCCGCTGCACGTAAACGGCTCACAAAAACGTTTTCTAAGGTGGCTTCGGAAGTTTGAATATCCTCGATTTGTAGTTGCTGCTGAGTGAAAATATTTTGTACTGCGGTTGAGGCGATCGCAGGATCTTTAACTAATACGTCTAATCTATCGCCAAAGGTTTGCACATCTACAATCGATGTTTGTTTGTTGTGAGTTGCTTCGTGCAGTGCTTGTTCTGCCGCTGCAATTTGATTAGTCCGGACTTCTAAACGTTGTAAACCCAAACTCTCACGCAATTGGGCAAGAGTGCCAATTTGTTGAATTTCACCTTCATACATTAAAGCAATGCGATCGCATCTTTCGGCTTCATCCAAATAAGGTGTCGCTACGACTACCGTCACTCCCTCCGCAGCCACAGCAGCCAGAACATCCCAAAATTCCCGCCGCGATACAGGGTCAACTCCTGTCGTCGGTTCATCTAATAACAAAATTTCGGGTTGGGAAATCAACGCACAGCACAAAGCTAACTTCTGTTTCATCCCACCAGATAATCTACCAGCCAAGCGATCGCCAAATTTCTCTAAACTCATTAATCGCAGATATTTACGGCGACGCTGTTCAAAAACTTTATCAGGAACTTCTCGCAATCCGGCGCTGTAACGCAGATTTTCATCAATGCTCAAGTCGAGATAAAGCGAAAATTGTTGTGTCAGATAACCAATAGATAAACGAGCATCCCGTGGTAGTTTTCCTAAAATCTGGATATCACCAGATGATGCTTCCATGACACCACCCAAAATGTGAAATGTCGTGGTTTTTCCCGCGCCATCAGGGCCAATCAATCCAAAGATTTCTCCTGGTTCGACGGCAAAATCGATTCCTTTAACAGCAACTAATTTACCGTAACGTTTAGATAAGCTGCTGACCTGGATAACTTCTGTATCAACGTGGCTTTTAGTAGATGGCGTGATAATAGTCATAATGTTATGGGGCATGGGGCATCCCTTCGGCTTACTTCGACTACGCTCAGTACAAGTCGCTCAGGGCAAGTGGGCATTGGGCATGGAGCATCAATAAATTAGTTATTCTCCCCTGCCTCCCCTGCCTCCCCTGCTTCCCCTGCCTCCCCTGCCCCCTGCTCCCTGCCCCCCTGCTCCTCTGCTATCCTAACCTCGGCATCTGCTGGCATTCCTGGCTTGGCTAATCCACTGGGGTTGTCGATGGTGATTTTTACGCCAAAAACTTGTTTTACTCTGTCTTGTTGGAAATAAATATTTTCAGGGGTGAAAGATGCTTGGGTGTCAACAGCGGCAATGTGGGCAATTAGGGCTTTTTGGGGTGCTGAATCTAAAAATACTTGAGCTTGTTGACCGATTCGCAAGTTACCAATGTTGCCTTGAGGAATGAAAGCTCGTAGATAAACTGTGTTGGGATTAATTACTGTCAGTAAGGTTTTACCTGTGGTAACTACGGCTCCTGGTTCTACACTGCGGCTGATGACTACGCCTGTAATTGGACTGATGACATTTAAGTCGGCAATTTTAGCTTTAATTTCTTTTTGGGAAGCTTTGGCATTGGCAACATCAGCTTGAGCTGCTGCTAGTTTCAGTCGTGTTTGTGCTAATTGTGTGCGTAACCCCGCTAATTGGGCTTTGCGGATGGAGGGATTTAACCCTGTGCTTTGAGCTTGTGTTAGTTGTCCTTGGGCAGAATTAACTAATTTGCGGTAAGAATTGACTGCGGCTTGACGCGATTTGAGGGTAGCAAGAGCAGTTTCAAAGGTGGTTTGAGCTTGGTCAAATTGCTGTGTGGTGACGGCTCCTTCTGCTACTAATTTAGAGAAGCGATCGCGATTTATTTTAGCAAGTTTCAACTCAGATTGAGCTTGTTCTACTTGGGCGATCGCTTGATTGAGTTGCGCCTGAGCAGAAGCTATTGATGATTCGGCTTGAAAAATCTGACCTTGAGCATTTCCCCGCGCTTGTTCTACATAAAGCTGGTTCTCTAAAACTTGACTTTGCAAAAGATTAATTTGCAACCGTGCTTGTTCTTCTGCCTTTTTAGTAGCATCTAAATTCGCATTTGCTCCTTGAAGTTGCGCTTGAATTTCTGCATCGTCTAATTGAACAACTACTTGACCTTTGTTAACTTCATCTCCTTCTCGCACGGCTACAGATTCAATTCGACCTGCGACTTTGGCTCCTAAATCGGTTTCGTAACCTTCAATGCGACCGCTTACCCGGAGAATGTTATTTTTTGAATGTGATGATAAAAAATACCACACTCCTACGCCCACTCCTACGAGTAACAAACCCAACAAAATCAGTAAACGTGGAGACAGTTTACGCTTTTTTTTCGCTGATCCAGTAGTATCTACGGGTTCTTGGGGCGGCGAAAGTGACTGAGCCATGATTTTATTGTCTCCAAAAGCAGAGATGTCTACAATAAACTAGACTGTATGGTTTGCTGCTCTAGGAAATTCTAGAGCGATCGCATAAATTTTTAAGTTTAATATCGTAATTATACAGATTAAGCGGAATTATCGTACATGAATTTTTAGAGATTCTTTATCAAAAATCACTTAAAATATTTACTCCAAAAAATGATACAAAAATGAAACAACCAAGAGACTATAGTCTAAGAGTTACACTCAACCAAAGTGAGCTTTACCTGTTGAAGGCTGAGTCAGAACGTCAGGGAGTACCAATGACGGCCGTAGTTCGCCAACTGATTCGCGTTAAAGCTATCAGTCCGGAAGTCAATCTTCCCACCACTGAGTTACCAGAATTATCTGTATTACCAAATTTTTCGTACACTAGTAAGCCTGAGCAAATCTTACAAGGAGCCATGCAAGAGTTTCTCCAGCACGGCTACGCAGACACTAGTATGGATCGGGTAGCAGCAACAGCTGGAGTATCAAAACAGACCCTCTACAGTTACTTTAAAGACAAAGAAGGACTGTTCACAGCTTTAATAGAGCGAATAGTTAGTGAACGGTTTCAATTTTTATTTAACTCCCAAATTCTGCAAGGGGAGCCTGAAGTAGTATTACGTCAAGTAGCAATAACGTTGCTGACTCAAATTTTGAACGATCAGAAATATCTTGCTTTTATCCGATTAGTATTTGCAGAATCGGGACGTTTTCCCCACCTAGCGCAGACATTTATTCGCAATGGTTTTGGATTAGGTATCCAGATTCTCACCCAATACCTAGCTTCCCATCCAGAACTGAAGATTTCTGACCCAGAAGCCACAGCACGGATTTTTGCGGGGTCGGTGATGTCGTATATTATGACTATGGAGATGCTTCACGGCAAATATACAATGCCAATGTCAAGCGATCGCCTGATTGATAGTTTAATTAACCTGATCATTCCACAGCCTAGTTGACGTAATTCGTAATTCGTGTAGATAATACTTAGCTAAACTTCAGCTTTCTTAAAGTTATTGAGAAAGTTATCAGCGTAGCGAAAAGCAGATCCACAATCGTAAGCAGCAATGGCTACAGCTTGGAAAAAAACGTTTGTAGGGACTTCAACCTCTAAAAGTCTTTCGGTTAAAAGTACCAATTCCTCATCTGTTGCTGGTAAAGCTATATCTTGGTCATCACTTGCAACTAACAAGTTACCATCTGTTCTAGGTAACGCCATTTCTTGGTCACATTCTGAATGATTAAAAATATGTTCTAATAATGCTCTAGACATTTTCCACCTCCCCAAAAGCATAAGATGCAAAGCCTGCGATGAAATTTAACTGCTGCTCACGAGTTTGTAAGTTGTCTGGAAGTTCAGTATCATTACAGCCAATTTCATGCAAAACCTCTAAACAATAAGCACTCAGTTGAGTGTAGGTAGAGCGCTCCAACTCTTTAACTAACAGTTTTGCTCTTTCCAGATTGACTCTGATCATCGGCATTGCGGGGCTAGTCATAAATGCACCCTAATAAACTGGATGATTGCAGTTTTGATCAGAAGTACAAATCAACGTAACCGTGTTATTGCGGAATTTATGAAGATGGAATATGGGAGTATCAGCGCATTTGCGGTAAGTGTCCGTACCTCTACTTTTTGGTCATCAACTTTTCAAAATATGTTCTCTAAACCCGCTAAGTATTCCTAAAAATCTAGCAGTAGCTAGATGCGGTAATTATTTTTAAGGTTATAATTTACAACTGTTGAACCGAGAGATTTGCTTGTGGATGCCATATTAGAACGATCGCACGAACTTAAACAGGCTTTAGTTGATTTTGTTCTGGATGCAGAAGGCGAATTAGCACAAGCACTGGAAACTTATGCTGCTACACAGTTGCGCCGTGGTAGTGGAGATAGTACACAGCAAGACTTAATTATTGACCGTTTTATTACAGAAGGCAAAGTTGGCGAACAATCACCACTAGAATTGTTTTTAGAAAGTCATCCAAATTTGACACAAAGCGATCGCAGCTTAATTGATAGCTGGCATCATAGTTTTATTGGCTTATTTGCCATTACTGAAATTTTACCCGATGGCTTTGAGTTAATGAATTGGCTCACAGATAAACACTACATTGTCAAGCCAAATAACATCCAAACATTAGAGGCAATATCGCGGTTAAAAATAGGAGAAATCTTATTAACTAGAATTTCTCCTGTAACTGATAGCTATTGGATGTTTTCTGGCCCTTACACAATTATGGGTAAATTAGGTAAGCCTAAACTTGCAGTTGCCATTGGTAACTTTAAAGAAAATTATAAAAATAATCTTTATAGCGATGCTCCAGAATTATTAGAAGAAGCTTGGGAATCAGTAGTACAATATCACCAACAATTTATTGAATTTTTTGGCAGTGATGAAATTACACTGCCAGGATACCAGTTGAATAAAAAAATCGCTGAATTTCAAGAATTAATCACCGAGAAACGCTTGGCGGATGCAGGAATTGATACTTCCAAATCTTTAGCTGAAATGGCAAAAGCAGCTGGGGTTGCAGAAGAGGAAATGGAGGCAGCCGCAAAAGAAGCTGGTGCTGATGCTAAAGTTGTTTCTCAAATGTTGAAGAACAATAGCAAAATGGTCATGCCAAAAGTTGATTTACCTGCTGAACTTAAAAAAGCAGAACAGGTAACAACTTTTTCTCATCCTCGTTGGGGACAAATGTTTTTGCCAACATACACTAAGATGCAAACCATTTTGTCAGCTGATGACTGGCAAAGCGTTGAAGGTGCTGAAAAACTCATTCGTTATTACCTTGAAGATAAAAGTATTAATGCCTTTATCTGGCACAGATTAGCCGAACAGCACCCAAATCAATTAGAAAAGATATTGCAAACAGTTTTGCAACGTCCCGAATTTAGTCTAGCCAGTGATTTAGATCCGCTTTTAGAAGAATTTAACAAACCAATAAAACCAGAGTTACCAGATATTGCTAGTGTTCCTATCCATCTGCACAACTTATTTCAAGAAGCTGTAACGGAAGTGAATAAATCTAAGCCCAAGAATAAAGGACAAAAGAAAACAGCAAAGGGTTTTCAATAAAATTAGTCAATATCTAGAATGATTGATCATGACAGGCTTTTCAAAGAATTAATATCTACATTTTTTGTTGAGTTTCTCGATTTATTCCTGCCTCAAGTAGTCAGCCAAATAGACCGCAATTCTATTCATTTTTTATCCCAAGATGTATTTACTGATGTTACATTTGGGGAAAAGAAAGAAATTGATTTGTTAGCACAGGTGCGTTATCAGCAGCAGGAAACTTATTTTTTAATTCACGTTGAAAATCAGTCTTACACTGAGTCAGCATTTGCCAAGCGGATGTTTAAATATTTTGCACGCTTGCATGAAAAATACGATTTACCAATTTATCCTGTGGTAATTTTCTCTTTTGATGAACCAAAACGTGCTGAACCTCAAAATTATTGTGTCAAGTTTCCTGATTTAAAAGTTTTGGAATTTCAGTTTACAGCAATTCAATTAAATCGCCTAAGCTGGCGGGATTTTATAACGCAACATAATCCAGTGGCAGCGGCGTTGATGGCAAAGATGAATATTTCTGTGCCAGAACGTCCGCAGGTGAAGGCAGAATGTTTACGATTGTTAACAACATTGAAGTTAGATCCAGCGCGAATGCAATTAATTTCGGGGTTTGTGGGTGTGTATTTGGAACTGAATGCTGTGGAGGAAGAAGTGTTTAAAGCCACAGCCGATAGAATGGGATTAACCGACAAGGAGGTATATATGGAAATTCTCACCAGTTGGGAAAGAGAAGGTATCCAGAAAGAACGAAGGGCAACTATTACTAAGATTTTAAAACTGCGCTTTGGGGATATTGATGCTTCTTTGGAAGGCATTATTCCCGCTTTATTGAAATTATCCCCCGATGAATATATGGACTCACTCTTACAAGCTAATCGTGAAGAGTTACTATCGCGTTTTCATGGGTGATCGTACTATGAAATTAGCAAAGTTCAGTATATTAAAACTCTAGCGTTGCATATTTGCAGAATGAATTGAGATTGTTACCACAATTGAAAGTAAATTCTTTGCGTCTATTATGGGCGGTATACGGCAAGTGAAATTCATCTTTGGATTCAGCAACGCCTGAATTTTTACTTAGTTGAAGATTGAGTTGCCACTGTTAATACTTGCGGTGGTGTAGCATCTGGTGGATAAAGAAAGTCTACTTCAACTAATCTACGATCGCCTGATTTCATATTGAGTAAAACCAACGGTTCCCCTGGTTGTCCTCGCTTTTGTACTAAATGCATAAACTGGGTTTGTGGCTTACCTTGATCATTTTGATAACGTACCCGCACAGTTCCCCTAAAAAAGGTTTGACGAACTGGTGTACTGAAAAAGCGCAGTCCTGGTTTCACCAACTGATCTTCTTTGATTGGCGTTTGCATAGATACAGCCACAGTTTGCAAACTTTGAGTATTGTTGTACAACGGCAACTTCAGACTGTATTGAATACCATAGTTGCCATGAGCGCGATATGCAGTATCAAGATAGCGTACTAGCATGTTTGCACTCTGAATTTGATCAGTTCCTAAAGTCCCACCATGTAATGTATCAAGAGCATAGGAAAACACTTGACCAGGTTGGGGAATAGTCAAATATTTAGTCTTAGGAGTATCTGTTAATAAAGCCTTCCATTGAGTACCACTGGCAACTCCCGCTACACGTCCATAAATTATGGGTTTACCAGTTTCTGCTAAAGGTGTGGGAGTTTTATCGCGTGGCCCCGATAAATCACCATTGTCCAGTAAATTTTGCCATTCTGCTAAAGAAGGCGCACGTTCACTACCATCAGCATTCGTCTTGGCAAACATTGCCATACTAGCCGCATAGACAGTGTCATTACTTTGCAATCGCACCAACGTAGACCGACCATTTAAAGGTGGTGTTAGACCTTGCACAGGAATTGGCAAATTGAGTAACATCTGACTTTGCCCTGGTGAAATCTCAATTTGGGCAGGAAAAATATTTTGTCGCCGTCCTCTAAGAACATCAGACATGACGCGATCGCCTGGGCCAGAGTAAACTGTACCTAGAGTATTTCGACTTAAAGATGGCAAATCGATAAAAGGTGCATCTGGTTGACTTAAATAACTCGCCCCCTGCAAAATATTCACCTTCACTGGTTTAGAACCAGGATTATGCAGAATTATTCCTAAATATAGCGATCGTAAATCTTCTGGTGGTTCCGCCCTGGCAATGTGGTGGGCAAAAACATCAAATCGACCCCGAAAAGGAAAATTCAAATGCGCTGTAGGTACTTTTTTCCCGGCTGGTGGAAAAGTAGAAAGTAAAATTCCCTCTTTCAAGACTAATTCTGGACTATTGCTATTAAAAGTCGGGATGTTATTTAACTGGCCAGGTAAAGGGCGAACTTGTTGTGGTTGCACCACTTCTTCAGGTGGTGGTGTAGCAGGAGTTGACTGGGCAAGCAGTAAATTTAGTAACAATGGCAACATATACTTGGATATTTGGTTCACCTAAAAGACGCAGGCAACTTTATGAAAGTGCCAGCCTGTTAATAATTAATACAAAATCAGCCATAATTACTGGCAAATTTTCTGAAGTTAAAACTGGAATGTGAACAAAAATGCAATGTGTTGTGAGTTGTTTTTGTTGCAGATAATCCAACACCGAATAATAAAGACCCTCACAGACAAATTTACCGCAGTCATAGCTAATCTCAATTTCCATCGCTCCCCAGATTAATTTTTCCACATCAACAGTTGTTTGCAAAACACTTTCTTTACAGCTAGCACTGACTTCTATACTTAATTTTTTCCGGCTGGCAGCCATGCCACAACAGACAATATAATCTGGTTGAAATTGATCAATTTTTTGCACCACTTGCGAACTAGCAAGCTGCACATTTACAGGCAACTGGTGTAAAAAAGTTAAGTCATAGGGGATAGAATTAAGTTGAGCGACTTCTAATAATAAATCATTAGAAGAATTTGACTGTTGATCTTGAAGCCAAATGTCAAAAGAAGTTAATAGTATTCTTTTCGTCATAGGAAATATTATTTAGAATAGAAAAACCCTCCACAATAAATTTACCAAGGAGCAGGTCAATGCCAGTTATTGCGGTCGTAGATTACGAGATGGGAAATTTGCATTCAGTTTGCAAAGGCTTAGAAAAAGCTGGAGCAACTCCCAAGATTACTCATTCTGCTAAAGAATTGGCAAAGGCAGATGCAGTCGTTTTGCCAGGAGTAGGAGCATTTGACCCAGCAGTGCAACATCTGCGATCGCGTGATTTAGAGCAACCGATTAAAGATACAATCGCCTCTGGTAAACCTTTTTTAGGTATCTGTTTGGGTCTGCAAATTCTTTTTGAATCAAGTGCAGAAGGTAATCAACCAGGACTGGGAATTATTAAAGGAAAAGTCCAAAGGTTTCGACCAGAACCGGGAATTACAATTCCCCACATGGGTTGGAATCAACTGGAAGTAACTCAACCAAAAAGCATTTTGTGGGAGCATTTACCAGCTCAACCTTGGGTTTATTTTGTTCACTCTTACTATGTTGATCCAATTGACCCACAAGTTCGGGCTGCAACTGTTACCCACGGTACTCAGACTATCACAGCGGCGATCGCTCACGAAAACCTAATGGCAGTTCAATTCCACCCGGAAAAATCCTCTAATATCGGATTGCAAATCTTGTCTAATTTTGTTGCTCAAGTCCGGGAGAAAATTGCTGCATAATCATGTTTTGTCAGTTGTCAGTTGTCAATTGTCAGCGATGCACTGAGTTTCGATTACGCGGTAATCGAGCGAAGTCGAGATTCAACTACCGCCTTGTCGAAGTGTTGTCAGCTTTTGCATCTTTTCCACCAACTACTGACTAATGACTAATGACTCTAAGAATCTACGGCAATCGTCAAATTAAAACTTTACCCGGACAAGAAACCAGACCTACTAGTTCGCGGGTAAGAGAAGCAGTTTTTAATATTTGGCAGGGTAAAATTGCAGGTTGTCGCTGGTTGGATATTTGTGCTGGTACTGGTTCAATGGGCGCAGAAGCCTTGTGTAGAGGAGCCAGTTTAGTAGTAGGAATTGAACAATCGAGCCGAGCCTGTGCAACTATTCAACAAAATTGGCAGCAGGTGGCTGATACTGGGCAAGAATGGCGGGTATTGCGAGGAAATGTTACCCAACAATTAAAAAGCTTAGTCGGAAAACAATTTGACAGAATTTACTTTGATCCACCTTATGCTAGTGGATTGTATCAACCAGTTTTAGAAGCGATCGCTGACTATGATTTACTGGATATCAATGGTGAACTAGCAGCAGAACATAATCCCCAAGGTTGGACACCTCCAGTAATACCCACTTGGGAAATTTGCCGCCAAAAAATTTACGGTAACACAGCACTGACTTTCTATAGAATAATGGACGAAGGGGATGAAGCCAAAGATGAATAAGCGATAAGCCTGACGGCATAGCTAACCCTTAGCGCTTAATATGGATTTAGCAAGCACTTAGCAACTTTATGACAGCAGCACCAACCCTAGCCAAACAATATATTGAACAACGAGATCAAGGATATTGGATTGCAGGGACTCGCATCTCTCTTGAATCAGTTGTGTATGGCTTTTTAAATGGTGAATCTCCTGAAAGCATTGCTCAAAATTTTCCGTTGCTCTCGCTGGAACAAGTTTATGGTACTATTGCCTTCTATCTTGCTAATCAAGAACTCATTGATGCCTATTTAAGAAAAGCTGAAGAAGAATTTGAAAAACTTCAACGGTCTCTAAGAGAGAAAAATATACCTTTGTATCAGAAACTAAAAACAGCTCAAATACAAAAGCAAAGTCAAGCATGACAGGGGTTCGCTTTCAGGCAGATGCTGACCTTAAATAGGTAATTGTAACTGGTACGATACGTAAACAACCCAATATTGACTTTAAAACAAGGAATAGCATCTTATTTAAGATCTCGTCTGACAGATGGTGTATTACTTTGGCAAGTAGCGTGTGAGTATTTGGCTGCTAGCCGAAAATTAGAATCTTTGGGATATGACAAAAGCCAAGCTTACCAATATATCCGTGACCTACAGTAGGTTTGGTATACAGTCATCATAATTTATTAGATAATTGAACTCCAGGAACATATCCCCATCTCACTCAGTTTCAAGAGCAGCATAAAAGTGTAGTTGCAGTCTACTATAGTAGTATTTCTTAAACGCAAACGTTCTTATGACTAATTTGCCAGAAATCAAAGCAGCTATTAAACAACTACCAGAAAATAACATTCGTCAACTTGCGGTATGGCTTCAGGATTATCTGGATGAAATGTGGGATCAACAAATTGCAGATGATCTAGCATCAGGAAGATTGAATAATCTCATCGCCATAGCAGAAGCAGACATCGCAGCTAATAGAGTGAGAGATTTAGATGAAGTCTTTCACAACGGCTGATTTCTGGAAAGCTTATGCAGAATTATCTCCAGAAATGAAAGAACAAGCTCAAAAAGCCTATCAACTTTGGCAAGAAAATTCCCTACATCCTTCTCTACATTTTAAAAAGGTCGGCAACATTCTCTGGTCTGCGCGTATTAGTGGTGGTTATCGAGCCTTAGCTTTAAAAAAAGATGATGATTACTACTGGTTCTGGATTGGCACACATGACGAATATGAAGCGATGCTCAAATAACCGTAGTTTTCCCTCTCGGCATACATTATGGAAGCAGACGATTCACTCAAAAAACTTCTTTATAACCTTGAAAAGCTTTTGCTTCAACCAGATTTAAGAAAATCAGCACCAGATGTTGCAGACTTACTAGCTGACGAGTTTATCGAGTTTGGAAGCTCAGGGCGCATCTTTGACAAGCAACAAATTATCGAGAACTTGCAGAATGAAACCTTAACTCGAAGGTCGATTACAAAATTTAACACTTCAGTTCTGGCAGCCGGAGTTGTTCTGGTTACTTATTGTGTAGTCAGATACAATACTTCAGGTGAACAACCTGTTTATTCGCTGCGAAGTTCTATATGGAAATTAGTCAATGATCAATGGAAAATAGTCTTTCATCAAGGTACTCTGACGAGGGAATCATAGGCGCAGCATAATGATGAAAAATAACTGTAATAGTTTATAAATATGAGTCAGTATACAAGGCAAGTAATTTTATACAAGGATGAAGACGGTTATTAGGTTGTGGAATGTCCAAGTTTGAACGGATGTATCAGCCAGGGAAAAACTCAAGAAGAGGCTTTATCCAACATCAAGGAGGCTATTATGGGATACGTGACTGCTCTAGAGGAAGATGGCTTATCTGTGCCAGAAGAAAATTTTGAAACATTCCTGGTAGTTGTGTGAGCAAGTTGCCCATTATTTTGGGAAAAGAGTGTATCAATGTTCTCGAAAAAATTGGTTTCTAACAAAAACGTAGAGAAAGCAGTCATATTATTCTGCGAAGAGATCAGCCATTTACTCAAGTTGTTGTTCCAGATCACCAAGAGTTGGCTAGAGGTACACTACGAGCTATTATTCGAGATGTGGGATTGAGTGTAGAAGAATTTATATCATTACTTGAGCTATGGTAGGCGATCGCTCACTATGATTTGTTAAATAGAACTGGTGAACTAGCAGCAGAGCATAGTCCCTAAAGTTGGACACCTCCAGTAATACCCACTTGGGAAATTTGCCGCCAAAAAATTTACGGTGTAGAATGCAAATTCTGCCAATATTCCGGTGTTACTTCCTGTCCTTCTCTATTAATACCTTATTCTGATGCTCAATTGTTGTTAATCCTTGCTGCAATATCTCAATTACTCTCGCTAAATTTCCCGCTAGCAGCGCTTGTTTGTCTAACCATAACCCTGGAAAAACTTCACTTTTAATAATTCCTTGTGAATTAGACTCAAGCAGAATATAGTTCCCTTGTGCTAGCCTAAACCAATCCAATTCTCCGTCTTGAAAGCGCCAAACTATATATTCTTGTACTTGGTTGCGACGGTAAACCTTGAGTTTTTCATGTGTATCAATTGAAACACTACTGGCAGCAATTTCAGCAATTAACTCTGGCGCACCTTCCACGTAGCCATCTTCACTAATCTTGGATTGTCCACCTACTTCAATTCTCAGCAGTGCATCTGGTTGAGGTTCGTTATCTGCATCAAGGCGTACAGTACAATTATCTCCTAATTGGACTCCAGGAGTTGAAGCTTTATAAAGCATCAACCAACCAATGATTGCAGCATGGGGTTCACCATGTTGTGTAATTCGTAGTGGGGATGCCATGTAAACAATTCCTTCGATTAAGTCCGCTTTTTTCAGGTGTGGCATCGCATCATAACGACGTTCAAACTCGGCTTGAGTCAGTTTGTCGCCGTTTTCCAAAGTCGGTACTGTGTTTTTGGAAGCAGCGTTTTTGACACGAATTTTGTACGCACTTGAAGTCATAGTGGAAATATTTCCAGGAGGAACTGTACGGAAAATATTTTGCTTTTACCCAGATTCTAAAACATTACTCAATCGGTTTTCCATTGAAGTTGGGAAAGTCTCAAAGGTGTAATCTTTAACTTATGTAAACGATATTTACGACAGGTTACACCCACGCATTTCAACAATCTTAAATAATCAATACGTATATGGAAACTGGAGATGAAGAAGATGAGTTAAGAGTAATTTTTCAGAAACTCCTCATCTTCCTCTACCCAAGCATGGGCTTTGCGCCCCACTAAGTTATTAACCTCCCAACTCGTTAGGACGCTTGTATTGCTTATAGGCAGCGTAAAATAGCCCAGCGAGGGTAACTACAATTAAACCAAGGACAATACCTGATAGCAGGGGTTCAACCACTTTAAATCTCCTGTTTGCAATTATTCAAGATTCATATCTCGCTTTTGATTTTACCAAATCGGGGATGAATCCCTCTCCATATACCATCTTTGCACGACAACTGTTTATGAAAAAATTGTGATTTGTGCTTGCAGACACAATCAAGAACTTTTAAGCTATGTGTAGGACAATGAAAAATTCTTAGCAAACCTCAACTTCCACAACAAACCTTTTGGATAACCAGATTACCAAACCTGAAACTCTGACTCAGCGGCTTGCTGTATTTGCTTTGGCAATACTGCTAGCAGTCCCTTTGGGCATTTTTGGTGTTCAGATAGTTCGAGCTTCTGATCCATACGTCAAAAGTGTGCTTTCTCTTACAGGAGACCCAATTCAAGGACATGCTATTTTTCAAATTAATTGTGCTGGTTGTCATGGACTGGAAGCAGATGGACGAGTAGGCCCTAGTTTGCAAGCTGTCTCAAAGCACAAATCCCGCTATGGACTGATTCATCAAGTTATTAGCGGCGAAACACCACCTATGCCCAAATTCCAGCCTAGTACTCAAGAAATGGCTGATCTCTTAAGCTATTTAGAAACTTTATAAGTTTAAATTGTGTCTTGCTGTAGTTTTTTAGCAAATAGCTTGTTAAAAACTTAGCTTATACTTCATTAAATAGATTTTAAATATAAAAGATACAATACAAGTTGTATAGTAGCTAATTGACTTTATATTTCTATATATTCATCCAAATCAGTATAAAATGTGTCCTCCGATAGAAGGAACAGTTACACTTAAACACCTAGGATGCCTTTAAAGCTTAGATATTGCGTGCATTAAAGAAAATTTGCAACAAGAAATAAGGATGGTGTTTTCATGCAACGAATTTTATCGAGTTTAAAGCAAATATCGCGTCCTATTTTGGTTTTGAGTTTAATGGTTTTTGTTAGCCTGTCAGGTTTATTTATTTTTACTCAACTGCCTAGCTATGCAACAACACTTGAAGAATTAAAATTAATACCTCCAGATTACAGACCAACATCTCAAGAAAAAATTGACCGTGCTTACGAATATAACCGAGCTGCTGGTATCCGAGAAGAAGAAAGACAAGAGGCTTATGAGCAAGCCGTAAAAGACGCTGAAAGTCTTGAAACTATGGAGAAGGCTTACGAAAGAAACTTGAAAGCTGAAAGAAAAGGAAATTCTCAGCCAAATTTACTTGATAAAGCTGAAGAAATAGTTGATAAAGTGACGGGTAATTAGAGTTTGTAGTAAGGACTGAAGTCCTTTTTCTCAACACTCAAGTCCTTACTACGAGCTGATTTATTATAATTCATCAGCTATGACAGGATTAACAGCTTTTTTTTTGCTGCTAATTCTGTGTTCATACCACTTCATTAGGGGAGTGGCAGTAACTCCGTGTAAAACAACAGAAACTATAATAGTGGTATAGGTTATCCAAGCAATTTGTTCAGCAGCTATGCCTTCTAAACCATGACCAAAAGCATAAGCAAGATAATATAAAGACCCAACACCACGGATGCCAAACCATCCAAATAAAAACCGAGCTATTGGATGTAGATTTCGACGACGGGAACCTAAAGGACGCTTACCGATTGTACTAATCCAAACTCCTAATGGGCGAATAATTAAAAATAAAGAAATTATGACTAATAAAGATTGTGTGGCATACTTAAGCATTGGTTCAAATAATAATATCGATCCCAATAATAAAATTGTTCCCACTTCTAAAAGTTTCTCAAGCTGCTCAATAAATTCCAATTTTGCTAGTGATTCTTCTGATTTTCTGTAGCTACGTTGTACAACTAAACCAGCAATAAACACTGCTAAAAAGCCATAACCATTAATAACTTCTGTTAAGGAATAAGTTATTAAAATTATACTTATAGCAACAAAATCTTCCATCAATTCATCAGCAGAATGCTTTTCTTGGATTTTTTGATCAATCCAAACTATTGTTTTGGGAACAATAATTCCCATAATAATACCAGCTGCGATCGCCCAAATTAAATCAACTGTAATCCAATGTTGGAACCAGTTACCCCAATTATTATCTTTAAGAGCATAAATGCCAAAATAAACAAAAGGAAAAGCTAAAGCATCATTTAATCCGCCTTCAGAAGTCAAACCAAAACGCAACTCATCTTGATCTTTTACGTCAACTAGTTGAACTTCTGAAGCTAATACCGGATCTGTTGGTGCAAGAATTGCTCCTAATAAGATAGCTTCTCCCCAATTCATACCCAAAAAGAGTTTACCTACAGCAGCCAAAGCAAAAATTGAAATTGGCATTAAAAATCCAATTAATCTTGCTGTAATACTCCAAATATCTAATCTGAGTGGATGAATGATTTTTAAGCCGCAGCCAAATACCGAAATAATCACTACAAATTCTGCTATTCTCTCTAGTAATTCGGCATTGAACACTTCATCTTGACGCAATTGGATCAGTCGAAAGCCATAAGGGCCTAAAAAAATACCAACCACTAAATAGATAATGGCAAAAGAAAGAGGTAAACGAGAAATCCATCCTGACCCTAATGTGACTACTAGCAATAACAGACCAATTACAAGTAAGTCAATAATGTAAATATCTACCATAGCAATTGAAATAAAAATACACATAACACTTTGTAAGTATAGTTATGGTGGCTTTTGATTACAAATAGCCTAAAGGTAGATTTTGTTAAATAAGTTAATATTTATTTTTACCTCTACTAATGTAGTAAAAATAGCGAAAATATTATAAATTTGTGGTAATAACTCATTTGTAAAAGCGATCGCCTTTTTGAGCAGAGTGAATTTCTAACTACTTTAGGTTAATCAAAGAAACTAAATATTACTCAGAACTTATGCACAGGTAAGGAAAATCTAACCGCAGAGGACGTTGAGAAGCCAATGCGTTAGTGAGGCAGTGTGGTCTTGTCTCAAGGGGAGACGCTGTGCGTAGCTTGCTTCCCCACAGGGGTACGCTGAGAGCGAGTCAAGGGTTTCCCGACTTGTACCGCTAAAGCGGAACCCGCAAGATAGCAACTGGCGTGACCTTTTTGGAATTAACTATCGCTTCATAAATTTTTACAAAAATGCTGTTCTATGGGTAAACCGTGAGATAAATACGTTCTTGTAATGTTGTTTGTTGATTATAAAAGAATCGGCACATCTGGCAAAGACAAATTGTATAAGAGCAGTCCCACAGGCAAAATACCAACTGCTATAAATGGAAATAAACAAGTCAAATCCTCTTTACTAGAGCCTCTTTGCCCAGTTGTTGAGTTTCGACTAAGCAAAAATCGAGTTTCGACTGCGCTCAACTGCCGCGAAGTCAAGATTCAACTATCGCCCAGTCGAAACACTGCCTCCTGCCTTATTTCTTGAAAGTGCCTATTACATTGTTTAAAGTTATGTAGCCTTTTGAGTACAGGCTAGGAGCCACTGCGGTAAACTATGCCTTGATTATGATTCTTTCGCAGAGAAGAACACTCGAAAGGAGCCGTTTTTTCAATGTCTCATACCGTAAAAATCTACGATACCTGCATTGGTTGCACCCAATGCGTCCGCGCTTGCCCTACTGACGTGCTAGAGATGGTTCCTTGGGATGGCTGTAAGGCTGCTCAAATTGCCTCCTCACCCCGCACAGAAGACTGCGTAGGATGCAAGCGTTGTGAAACTGCTTGCCCCACTGACTTTTTGAGCATCCGGGTTTACCTAGGAGCTGAAACAACTCGCAGTATGGGTCTAGCTTACTGAGGAATTTTCTCTAAAATTTCTCACTTGGTTCACAATTCAAGTGTTTCCATAGCAAGCACCTTTAGGATTGTAGGGTGGATACTACCTACCCTACTAATATTGTCTTTTTAGTCTAAAAGCTCAAAAACCATAACAATATTTAGTAGTAGAGGAGCAAATTGCTCCTTTTTTTTGGCAAAACTGTGTCTTGATGCTGGCAACTATACTGGATTTAATAATCTTGCAACCGGAGTGGTGTGAGTAATGTGTGGAATCGTTGGGTATATAGGCACTCAAGCGGCAACAGAAATTTTACTAGCTGGTCTAGAAAAACTGGAATATAGAGGTTATGATTCTGCTGGAATCGCTACGGTTTGGGAAGGTGAGGTTAATTGTGTCCGGGCAAAGGGCAAACTGAATAACCTGCGTTCTAAACTTGAACAACTAGAAAACCCTGCTCAAATTGGTATCGGTCATACTCGCTGGGCAACTCATGGCAAGCCAGAAGAGTATAATGCTCATCCCCACTTAGATACAGCGATGCGAGTCGCAGTAGTCCAAAATGGTATTATCGAAAACTACCGCGAGTTACGTGAAGAACTCAAGCAAAAAGGACACGAGTTTCGTTCTGAAACTGACACAGAGGTAATTCCTCATCTCATAGCTGAATTTTTAAAGAATCTTCCCGCCTCATCTTCATCATCTGCCTTTTTAGACGCAGTTAGCCAAGCTGTGAATTACTTGAAGGGTGCATTTGCGATCGCAGTTATTTCTGCTGATTATCCAGATGAATTGATTGTAGTTCGTCAACAAGCACCTTTAGTAATTGGGTTTGGTCAAGGTGAGTTTTTCTGTGCATCTGACACACCAGCAATAGTTGCTTACACTCGTGCAGTGTTACCCCTAGAAAATGGCGAAATTGCCCGCCTCACACCTTTAGGAGTGGAGATTTACAATTTTGCTGGCGACAGGCTTAAAAAACAACCCCGGATGCTCAACTTGAGTCCCATGATGGTAGAAAAGCAGGGATTTAAGCACTTCATGCTCAAAGAAATTTATGAGCAACCGGGAGTAGTACGAGCTTGTTTAGAAGCTTATTTTACTAATACAGAAAAATCTAGTGAATCACCAATTAATTTAGGTTTACCTACAGACTTCTACGCAGATTTAGCACAAATTCACATTGTTGCTTGTGGTACTAGTTGGCACGCTGCGTTAGTAGGAAAATATTTACTTGAGCAATTAGCAGGAATTTCAACTCAGGTACATTATGCTTCAGAATATCGTTATGCACCATCACCCCTAACACCAAATACATTAATTGTTGGTGTGACTCAATCAGGTGAAACTGCTGATACTTTAGCAGCTTTGGCAATGGAAAAAGAACGTCGCCAAGGGCAAGAACCCCAATATCAAGCACGATTATTAGGCATTACCAATCGCCCGGAAAGCAGCCTAGGGTTAATGGTTCCCCATATTATCAATACCTTGGCAGGAATTGAAATCGGGGTAGCAGCGACAAAAACTTTTATTGCCCAACTGATGGCATTTTATGCTTTAGCTTTAGATTTAGCGGCTCGCCGTCAGACAGTTCCTTTAGAAAAATTAGTAGAGATTATTACCGGGTTGCGACAAATACCCAAAGAAATTGAAGCGACTTTAGAAAGTCAAGAAAGTCTAACTGAACATTTAGCTCATGACTTTGCCGAAACCAAAGATTTTATTTTTTTGGGAAGGGGAATTAACTTTCCCATCGCCTTAGAAGGAGCTTTGAAATTAAAAGAAATCAGCTACATTCATGCTGAAGGTTATCCCGCTGGAGAAATGAAACATGGTCCCATTGCTTTATTAGATTCTAAAGTGCCGGTAGTGGCGATCGCAGTTCCTGGTAGTGTGTATGAGAAGGTTATTTCTAACGCCCAAGAAGCCAAAGCCAGAGATTCTCGATTAATTGGTGTAACACCTGTAAAAGATGGCGAAGCCGCAGAAATATTTAATGATTTACTCCCTGTTTCATCAGTGGACGAATTACTCTCACCCATCCTCACAGTAGTACCTCTGCAACTATTGGCTTATCACATCGCCGCCCGTCGCGGTTTAGACGTTGACCAGCCTCGTAACCTGGCAAAATCGGTGACTGTGGAATAAATAGGTTACAAATATTTAAGTAAATATTTGTAGAGTATATGAGGTAGTTTCCAGATGTAATTATTACATTACATCTGGAAATACTTTTTAAGTGATAGTCTAAGAAGCTGCTGAATCTATCTCACCAGCACTAGTTTTTCAAATAGCAATGCCAAGTGGCATAATTCAAATTTAGTCACGTACTTATCACTGGTCTCACAAGAAAAAATAAGGAGGATATATACTATGAGTCAAAAAACAATTGATTCTCAAAATCTGACTATAGAGAAAATTTTTGAAGATTTTTATATTATTCCTAGTTATCAAAGAGAGTATATTTGGAAAGAAAAACAAGTGTTGGAGCTTTTAAATGATGTATATAGTGAGTTTCCTCTTTCAACAAATATAGAATCTGATGAATATTTCCTAGGCAGTATTGTAATTTGTCCTAGCACTGATGATACAGACAAAGTGTATCAGGTGATTGATGGACAACAAAGATTAACAACGTCTTATATTTTCTTTTGTACTGTTAAAAACTATATAAATAAGTTGCCAGAACATCAAAAGTTTGATGCCATTAAAAAATTAATTTATTCAGAATATACAAATGCACAAGGTCAAGATCAATCACGATACAGGATTAATCCTCAATATCCAGATAGTAAAAATATCTTGGAGGAATTTGCTAAGGATGAACTCAATATAGAAGAGATAGAAAAACAAAGAAATAATCAAACTGAATCTACAATTAATTTGATATCAGCTTATCAAACAATAGAAGATTTTATCAAAGATAAATTTCAAGATAAAGAAAGCCAAATCAAGAGATTCTACGCTCCTTTTATCAAAAAAGTCAAGTTAGTTAGAGTTGAAACCACAGATATTAATCACGCCTTAAGAGTTTTTGAAACCATAAATAATAGAGGCGTTGGCTTAGATTCTATGGATTTACTTAAAAATCTTTTATTTAAACAAGTTGAAAAAGAAGAGTTTTTAAAGATTAGTAATTTTTGGAAAGAAATAAAAAATGAGTTAGATTCTGTTAAAGAAAAACCTATGGATTTTTTAAGATATTTTATTCTAACTCAATATGCTATTGAAAGGGATAATGTTCAAAATAAAGAAGTATGAATGGTTGCTAGAAAATAATACTATTTGTAAATATGAAGAAACCCCATTTGAGTTTGTAAAAGACTTACTGAATGCGGCTAAGTCTTATAAATCATTAGTTGAAAGAAAAAATCCTGCTGATAATTCTGAAAATCCGCATTTAGCAAATATTAAGTATTTAAGTCCTAATCTTAAACAACATTTGTATATGTTATTAGCAGCACGCGATATGTCCATTAATATATTCACTCAATTGTGCCTCCATATTGAAAATTTTATCTTTGTTTATGGGTTTCCTAATAATTCCATGAGTGAATTAGAAAGATTATTTATTAATTGGGGGCAAGAAATTCGTAGAATAGCAAAAACTGAAGACAGAGAACAACAATTATCTGATTTAAAAATTTTCATAGATAGTACTCTTGGGGAGCGTAAAGAAAATCTCAGGAAATCGTTTGAGAAAAAGTTTAGTGAAGCCAGTCAATTAGATTTTAATTCAAGGGGTACAAATAAAAAACCAACATCAAATGCTAATAAAAAAACAAAGTATATATTAGCAAAAATTTCTCAGTATATACAAATGATAGGTTATAGCGAGAATGATGAATATCAAAATTTAACAACTTTTACTCAGAGTTCAATAGAAATTGAGCATATTTTACCTCAAGATTTAAATTCTGAACCGATTAAGACTTTTGATAACCAGGATGAAGTGGAAACGTATATATATAAATTAGGTAACTTAGCTTTACTAGAACAAACACTCAACTCTTCAATTCAAAATAGTTCATTTGATATCAAAAAAAGAGCTTATAAACAATCAAATTTCCTTCTGACACAATGTATTTCTGATAAGCCTAGCATTGGAAATAATACTGCAATTAATCGGGCTGTTGAAGATTTAATAAGTTTTCAAGAATGGAATTCACAATCAATTGAGAAAAGACAAGAGATGCTAAAGGCATTAGCTTTGAAAATATGGTACGAGGAAGTATCTTTTAGAAAAGATATACCTGAATAATTTTAATTATAAAAATTCATTTTTGTATTTGGATACCAATAAATTAAGTGCGTTTGGTTTACCCATTAGCAGGTAAGTCCCTGAGAATTGGCAAGCATACAATTCGTTTAGGTATTCCCGACATATGTTTGCTTCAACCTGCGGAGAAACTGCGATCGCGCATCTAAATCAACCATCATTCTGAGATATTTTTGCGATTATTTTTTCCCACTGCTCAATCTGGTTCTGTAGTTGTAATTGACGATCGCCCACTCCTACACAGTCCCTTACTAACACACCAAATCCCCAAAAAATAACCAAACAAGGAGAAAAGTCAAATGAACAATTTCAATCCCCTGACTTTTTATAAACATTCCACCTTGGCGATCGCCTTTCACCCTCAGAGTGATCGGTACAGTTAGCGTATTAGCAAAAACATAAACCTTTATGATTACAGAATCGAGGAACTCTGGCACAAATGGCAGCCAAAGTGATCGCTGTCCCAAGGTGCGATCGCGGTGTGTAGCGAGGAGCGATCGCATCATGAATTTATCAACGAATCACTTGCACGTCCAACGCCAAACCCAAAGTTGCCCAGAGGCGATCGCAGGTCAAAACTGGGACATTCAACCGCATCCCCAAACTCAAACAAGCACGATCTCCCAACGACAGCCCAGCCTGTCGAGTTTGCAACCAGAGTCGCCCTACCATATCAGCATCTTCAAGAGAAAAAGGAGCGATCGTCAGCCCCAACGCTTCCAAATCTTCCCGCATCCCATCGACTACGACACCAGCAGCCACAGACTTCTGCACTACTTCCGCCCAATTCACACTCGACATCACCGATTCAGCCAGTACTGCTTCAACCGCCTCACTTCCAGGCTCATCTTGCAAATAGGCAAGCAATGCCGAGGCATCCAACACAACCGTCATTCACTTACTTCCCGTTGCGCTTCTTCCTGTCGTTGGGCGATCAATTCATCCGCAAGGCTAGTGTTTTTTATCACATGGGAAAACCGAGCCTTAAGTCGGCGTTGGACAGTTTCCAGCTTTTCCAACACTAATCGTCCATCTTCAAGCCGAGCAATCAATGTATCACCTGGTTCAAAGCCAAGGGATTTTCGCAAAGCCGCAGGAATCACTAATCGCCCTTGCTCACCCAGTCGAACCTCAACATGGGTAGGAAATTCAGCCATAGGGATAATAAATGTGCCACATAACTATTGTATCTGCCACATTGCTCTAATTTGTGGCAAAAAAGGGAGAGCAAGAATAGTTAGCTCTCCTTAATCCCCAGAAATACGTAGTGATCGCCCCTCTCTCAAAAAATCTTTTCACTGTGTAAAGCGATCGCGTCAAACCAGACAAACAATATACAACACCGAATGAACAATAACCTCTCAGGAAGTACGATTGTACCGAGTAAAAGTGCGATCGCTTCCAGAGGTTATTTTTATATGGTTAGAATCAGAATGGAATAGACGCAAGCTGAATATAAGCGGTGTATCAAAGAAGGTCGTAGTCGAGGAAGAGAGAAAGAATATAAACCTTGTCTTACAATTTAGTTCTTTCCTGTGGTTATAAATTTTGAAATTTTCAATACAACAGCTAGAAGAATATCTCAGAATTACAGAGTAAGGATTCAGGTATATGGGTATTGACAAGTGTGATATCTATTGAGTAGAAAATCGAGATTCTTTCCTCCACTTAGTTGCCTTTAGAATGATAAAGTCTATTCTTCGCGTACTATAAAAAAGTTGCAAATTAATTAACAAAATTGGAACATAACTCTTAGGAGTAAATATTGTGATGTGATCGCCTTCAAGAGATTTTTTATAGCTAGAGGAAGACAAGAGTAGACGCAAGCTAAGTTTGAGCTTTACTTCATAAACTCTCTCAGTAATTGGTCTAAGCGTGTTACGAATGCTTAGGGAGGTTTTTTCAGCCAATGATTCAAATGGAAATAAACTATCTGAAAAGCTTATAAGGCAAAACTTTGAGAAATTTTATAACTTTTTTATTTGTCAATATGAGAAAGACTTCATAAATTATACAACTTTATTTTTTCGGGCTTAGGCAAATAGCAACGTAAATCCAGTCCTTACAAGCTTTTAAATTGTACAACTTTTTTATATTTTTACAATTGAAACTTAAATAGCTCTTCAGCAATTTATATAGTTGAAAGAGCTATTTTTATGAGTATAAATACTATGCATAATTGTATATGAAAATACACAAATATATCTAATTTCACCTTTCATTGTAAAATTGTCCGTTTAAATGCGATCGCAGCAACTTAAATGTATATCTGTGTTCTATTAGACTGCAATGATCACTGAATTGTTAATTAACTAGAGATTATAAACTTGAGTAATCGCGTTGGTATAGCTTACCTTGGGTATGCAATATTTTGCCGCCAGAATGCAGATGAATTGGATTAGCTTATTAAAGGCACAACAGGCTGACTTCATTCAACGTGTGAAAAAACCTAAAACCAATGACCTATTTTTGCTAAAAAGTCAAGTTAAAGGTTGCCATAGTGAGATTATGGCATTTCGGGGTGAACCATTAGCAGAAATGTTGGAATTTTCGCGCCAACAAGCTGAAATTATCGCCAAAAATCCACCTCCCATTCCGCCTGAATATCCTGAACCTCCCGACTGGGTAATCCCATTTCCTAAACATTTCCAACAGCAAGCAGAAGATTACATCGTCCGAGAGCAAATTGTTGAACGAGTCATGGTCGAACGTTTGGGCAAGCTGGTAAAGAAACTGCCCCAAGACACTTTGCAAAATATGGTTTTAGATGACGAGGGTAATTTACGTGGTGAAAGTAAATTTAGTTATTTGCTAGCAGATAATCCTCAAGTAAGTATTAACGTTTACGTTGCCGATGGAGAAAGTTTTAACGGGATTAAGAAAGATAAAATTAGGTGGTCAGTTACTCAAGAAGACTTAAAAAATCACCAAGTATTAATTTTTCTGTGTTTACTTTATCCATTTACAGGTAAATTAGGTTACGAAAAACACGTAGTTGTTACTGGTTTTTTACCTACTAATCAAATTGAATCCAATGAAGCAAAACTCTATGTCAGTCCCAGTAACTTATTGTATGTAGGGGGATTGAGTTGGTATTTAGAATCACTAAGCAATAAAAAAATTGCCGAAAAGGATGCATTATTATTAGTTGATGCACAAGCGATCGCAGAGACAATTCAGACTATACCATCAGAGCATCCCCAAAAAGATCTAATTGGCGACTGGGAATGCTGGCAGACATTAAAAGGGCATACTCAAGGCATTAATTGTCTTGCCTACTCTTCTAGAATCTCTACGGCCAAGAGTTCTCGGTCTAAAAATGCTAAAACATCGCCTATATTAGCAAGCGGCAGTTTGGGAGAAACAAAACTCTGGGATTTAAGCAAAGGTGAATTAATAAAGACATTATCAGAATACCCTTGGGTAGTATCTGGGCTAATAGATCAAGTTAATTCCCTAGCCTTTAGTGCAGACGGACAAACTTTAGTGAGTGGCGGTGCAGACTCCACAATTAAGATTTGGCATACAGGCGCACTAGACTTGATTGATATTATGCACAAGCATAATGGCATGGTGCGTTGCGTAGCATTCACCCCCGATGGCAGGATGGTAGCAACTGGTGGAGATGATAGAAGAATCTTATTTTGGGATTTAATGCGTCGTCAAGTAGCGATCGCCCTATCTTTAGACGATACAGCTGCTCATTCCCTAGTTTTAAGCAGAGATGGACAAACTCTGGTTACAGGTAGCTACCGCAAAATCAAAGTTTGGCAGACTTTACTCCCCACAAAAACCAAAACTTTCAAAGATGTAGAACCACAGCATACCCTGATGGGTCATGCTCACATCGTTGGTTGTTTGGCGATGAGTGCCGATGCTAAATTACTCGTCAGTGGTAGCTGGGATCAGACAATTAAAATTTGGGACTTAGAAACTGGAGAATTAATTTGTACA
Organism: Halotia branconii CENA392; assembly: GCF_029953635.1. Taxonomy (NCBI): domain Bacteria; kingdom Bacillati; phylum Cyanobacteriota; class Cyanophyceae; order Nostocales; family Nodulariaceae; genus Halotia; species Halotia branconii. The sequence goes on from NZ_CP124543.1 coordinate 6,800,523, forward strand.
CTCAAAGGGCATACAGATAAAGTACATGCGATCGCCCTGAGTCCTGACGAGCAAATTATCGCTAGTGGTAGTGCAGATAAAACCATCAAATTGTGGCATGTACAAACAGGAGAACTGCTGGCTACCTTTACAGGTCATAGCAACACAGTTACAGCATTAGCCTTTACCGACTCCGGCGAAATCTTAGTTAGTGGCAGTTTGGATAAGACAATTAAAATCTGGCAACGGAGTTAATTCGTAATTCATAATTATCTAGCCTTTGATACTCGTAAACAATAAACTCTAAAAATTCTCCGTGCCTCTGCGTGAAATTTCATCTTCCACCAACAGCGTTTCCCAGCTAGCAAGTTAAATTATATACAATAGCTGAATAGTCTCACGCATACCGCTAAGGCGGAACTCGAAGAGTAGGCGTAAAGATCTAATAATTAAATTATCCCCTTTATGCTGTTTGCTTATGGCGATCGCTACTCAATCTTAGTTAATTAAAAGATGACAGTAACTACCTACAAATGGACAATTGAACGCTATCACCGAGCGATAGAAGCAGGAATCTTTGATGACCAACCCATTGAACTATTGCACGGCGACCTCATAGTTATGCCACCAGAACGAGAACCCCATGCCTATTACAATACCGAAGCCGCTGATTATCTCCGCACACTATTAGGTGAACGCGCAAAAATCCGCGATGCCAAACCCATCACCCTACCCAACGACTCAGAACCAGCCCCAGATGTAGCGATTGTCAAACCATTAGGCGAGGTTTACTTAGAACACCACCCCTACCCTGAAGATATATTCTGGATTATCGAGTTTTCTCAGTCCACCCTGAATAAAGACTTGGGTGATAAAAAAGACATTTATGCAGAAGCAGGGATTGCTGAATATTGGGTTGTTAATCTCAACAATTCTCAGTTGCTAGTATTTCGAGACTTAAAAAATGGGCAATACACAACTGAACTGACACTAACTACAGGTACTATTGTCCCCCTAGCCTTTGCTGATGTATCAATCCAAGTGAATCGCCTTGTAGGTTTCCCAAAAAGATAATTTGTAACACCTGTTAAAAACGAAAAATGTAAGGCAAGCTAATCCGAATAATTAAAGTGAAACGGTATGACTGTAGAACAGGTTTTTAGTTGGTTGAGTTTGTCATAAAAAAGCGATCGCCTTTCAACAGCGATCGCACACATCTCAATAAATTGCCGTCTCTACGAAGTGAAATTTAGACTAACAGTGATTGCATCAATGGTTTATCTTCTGATAACTTACCTGTTCGCAACCATTGTGTCATTTCATCTGGTACTCTGACTTTGTTAAGGCGATCGCGCAGTTGGGAACCTTCTAAGATTTCTTTATCCAGCAGTTCTTCGGCGGTTGATTCTAACAAGTCACGGTTATATTGCAGAATACTCAAAGCAATATGATGAGCATTATCTAATGTCTGCTTCACTTCACGGTCAATTTCTTCAGCAACTTTGGGACTAATCGCACGGCGTGGGTTGCTATAACCTTCAAGAAATTGTTGTTGACTCTTTTCAAAGGCTACTGTGCCCAAGCGATCGCTCATGCCGTAAAGGGTAATGGCACGTTCTGCTAAGTCAGTAGCTTTTTGGATATCATCAGCAGCACCAGTAGACACTTTACCAAAAATAGTTTCTTCGGCAGAACGTCCACCCAACAGAGTCGCAATGCGTCCACGGATTTCATCTTCGAGCATTAAGAAGCGGTCTTCTTCTGGCATTTGAATTGTGTAACCCAATGCACCCACGCCACGGGGGACAACAGAGATTTTTTCCACTTTACCAGCACCAGGCATCAATGCACCGATGATGGCGTGACCAACTTCGTGATAAGCTACAGTCTTTTTCTCAGTTTCATTCAAGACACGAGAGCGTTTTTCTAAACCAGCAACTAATCGCTCGATCGCTTCGTTAAAATCTGCCATTGTCACAGCTTGGCGATTTTGGCGAGCTGCCAATAGTGCAGCTTCATTCACCAAATTGGCTAAATCTGCCCCAGCAAAGCCTGGAGTTCTAATAGCAATCTTGCCCAAATCAACATCATTAGCTAATTTGACGTTTCTAGCATGGACTTTGAGAATAGCTTCACGACCAATTTTATCAGGGCGATCAACTACAACTTGGCGGTCAAAACGACCGGGACGACGTAAAGCCGGATCGAGAACTTCGGGACGGTTGGTAGCAGCGATAATAATTACACCTGTGTTGGCATCAAAGCCGTCCATTTCACTGAGTAACTGGTTGAGGGTTTGTTCGCGCTCATCATTACCACCAACAAAACCACCAGCACCGCCGCGAGATTTACCCAATGCGTCTAACTCATCGATAAACACAATACAAGGCGCTTGTTGTTTGGCTTGTTCAAACAAATCGCGGACTCGTGAAGCACCTACACCTACAAACAATTCAATAAATTCCGAACCAGAAATGCTAAAGAAAGGAACACCAGCTTCGCCAGCGATCGCTTTTGCTAGTAAGGTTTTACCTGTTCCTGGAGGGCCAACCAGCATCACACCTTTGGGAATTTTTGCTCCCAGTTGGGTGTATTTGCCAGCATTTTTGAGAAAATCGACAATTTCTTCTAATTCGGCTTTGGCTTCATCGACACCAGCCACATCTGTAAATTTGACACCAGTGCTACCTTCTGAGTAGATGCGGGCTTTGCTTTTACCTACAGTCAGTGCAGCCGGGCCAGCACCTTGACGACTAATTAAAAAGCCCCAAATTCCAAAGAAAATTAACGGTGGTGCAATCCAGCTGATTAAAGTGCTAATCCAGCCATTTTGATCTGGTGGTGGCGCAGAAAACTCTACATTATGGTCACGGAGAATTTTAGGTAAATCTAAATCCAACGCCACTGGTGTAGTTGTGAACGCTTGTTCAGGAGATTGACTATCTGAAGTTTCACTCTTGATGAAATATTCAATGCGATCGCTACCTACAACTGCTCGCTCGACTTTACCAGCTTCCACCTGAGCAATAAATTCACTATAGGGAACTTGTGGCGATCGCGGGGCAAAAGCACTAGGAACGATTAAGTTAAGCATTAATATCAAAGTTAACAAAATCAGTAAACTGCCCCCAAACTGCCGTCTTTTTGGCGGTTTGATTTGTCTTTTATTATTAGTTTCAACAGGCATTTTGATGTACCCCCAATGAGAATTTGTCAGTGGTCAGTTGTCAGCGATGCACTGAGCGTAGCCGAAGTGTGGTCAGTAGTAACAAATAACAACGTTTCGACAAGCGGTAGTCGAAACTCAGCTCATCGCTGACTATTAACAGTTATCAACTCAACAACAGAGCAAATAGAATACATAAAGCAATACCTTAAATACACCAGTATCACCAACGCTGAGTATCCCTGAACTCGTGGCTTGAATATCTTTTAAATAATGAAACTGGTAGATAAATCATAGAGATTAGCAACTACAATTTTATGGTTACTCAACTACAACCGTTTGCAGATTTAGTGATGGTGACAGGTGTAGAGACAAAATATTTGTGTTTAAGGTTTGTCTATGTAGGTCTATTTTAGAAAATGTAGACAGCAGCCTGAGTTAGTACATACCCCACATAAAAATGCGTATTGCCGTACTTTAATATATGGAAAATCAATTAGGATTTGTGATCAAACTGTTTCTAGTTTCTATTTTGATATCACTATTGATTAAGTATGTAGCTCCAAGTTTTTCGATTCCTGCTACAGCAACCAATGGATTGATTTTTGTTTTTTTACCAATTGTAATTCTAGCGATCGCTTTATTTTGGCGATTTCAGACCCAGAAACAAAATTAAACTTATTGCATAAATATTTTTTTCTCACGCAGAGGCGCAGAGGCGCAGAGAAAAGAAAGAGGTCTATTAATTCCCCTGCCCTCTGCCCTTTGCTGATGCTGGCTGATTAGCTGTTGTTAATTCCTCTGCCAACATTTTCTGATAAATCTTTGGCAATGAGCTACTTACAGAATTAGTTTCTATGCCATATCCCAAACTTGTCCAAGTGGGAGAAAGTCGCCGTAAAACTTCATTTAATTTTCCTTGGCTTAGCAGTTGAGAAATATCAGTTCCCCAAACTTTGGAATCATTTAACCAACGATAAACTACCAAGTCTTGATATTCTGGTTCAAAACTATAAGAAACCCAAAACATCATTCGCGTCGGATTTGGGTGATAGCGAGGAGCAATTTGATACCAAGTAGTATTGATCATTTGATATCTGCCAGCCGCAGTCGAACAATTACCTGTGTTCGGCCCAGTAACAATGGTGACACATATCTCCGGATGGCGGTTGAGGTCATTGATCTGCTGTCCACCATACAACAGAGAATAGGGACGGTTGCCACTTGCTTCACTGGCTGAGATAGTTCGCATTAAAGCGCGGATGCGGGGATCGCCTCCTTTCATGACTAAAGGTGGCTGTTTGACGTTAAAAATAGGGTCAGAAGGCGATCGCAATTCTCCAGATATGTACCACTGCAACAAATATACAAATCCTAGAAGTGCAGCTATCGGGCCAATGAGTTTTTCAACGCCTTTGATTTCAAAGCTTTTCAGAGTCAAACTCCTCCCAATGCGTTTGCTTAATCAACAACATTTATTGACGCACTCTTTTTGAGCAAAGTTCACTGTTATTAGGAAAAGGGGCTAGGGACTAGGGCGTGTTTTCAAACTCGAACTGTAAGTTGGGTTGACGTAAGGAAACCCAACAAAGCAACTATAAGTTTTATTTTGGGTTTGAAAATAGTCTCTAGGGGCAGAGGCTAGATTGATGTATTCTATCCATAAAAAATAGTGATATTGCCAATCTAGCAAATTATCTGTTTAACAGTTAACTGATAACTGATTCATGCAATACTGCCTCGTTTTCTGGCTTCTTTGTAAGAAGTTCCCACATTTCTTAAACCGGCTTTAATCATTTGTCTCTCTAAAAGAGCAAAAAAACGTGCTTTATCACCACCGCGTACTACAGCTTGATTATGGGCTTCAGCGATCGCTACAGGGTAGCCATAGCCTTTTTGTACTTGTGCCAACATTAATCCTAGTGCTTGATCAAACATAGTTGTGTCTTCAGCTACCCAGGCAGGAACTTCGATTCTGGCAATTTCAGCACCGACATGAACGTAGCAAAAGTAAATAATTTGGTCGCCATAAAGTTCTAAAATGCGGTTATTACTCCGCCACAGAGGGCCGCGTTGTCCTGGTTTGAGTTGAGTTACCCAAAGGGCAGTATCTCGCAAAGGTTCAAAAACTTTACAAGGTACTTTTTCTAACTGATTTGGGCAATAACTCTGACAGTCAGGTACAGGATGGGTACAAGCTAACAAACGTAAAAAGTTCATACCTTCGATGTTACGAGAAGCGCTAAGATAACCCATCAGTGGAATTTGAGCATCACGCATTTGCTGCCATGCTTCTAAAATTGGGGGTAAAATGCGATCGCGGGCATCAATCGGCAACTGTTCTAAAAACCAGTAAATTAATGAACCATCTACCATTGCTAGGGTTGGCGCTTCTGTTTTGGCTGCACAGGCGAGTTCTGCCAACACTGTTGTTTCACTAGCAGTCCGCCGATAACCCATCCATTCTTCGGTTTTAATTCCCCACTGCCGAGACATATATAAATCTTCGGGACGATAAAATACTTCTGGCAAACTATCTAATAATGGCTGGCGATTCTGCCCGTAGTGCAAGACAACTCTGCCAATATTTAATAGATAACAATAAGCAATTTCGTGATGATTAGGGGCAATTTGGGAACCGTCGGTAGCAATAACAGTATGGATTTTGGGGGGAACTGGAATATCAATGCAGGTTTCTAATGGTTCGGTGGGGGTAGCGTTAGCAAAAATAATGCGATCGCGCCATTTTTCTTGACGTTCAATTAAATCTTGTTGAGAATCGTAAGCTTGTTTTAGATATTGTTGCGCTAATTCTAAACGTTGACGACTGGCAACAGCTTCTAAGGTAAGATGCTGACTTAAACCTTGCATTTGCCGCGCTAACTTATTCAGATCAAGCATGGGTTTTTAAATATTATCTTAAACTTGGAGTTGATATTTCACGCAGAGGTAATCTTAAGCTAATCATCATTTAAATTGCATCATGTTCATGGTAATAAAAGCTGCAAATCCTCTCCCCTGCTCCCCTTCGGGTTCGCCAGTCCAACGCCAGTCGCTCCTGGGGAGCCACTGCGTTGCGGGGGTTCCCCCCGTTGAAGCAAGTGGCATGGAAACCCCCATGACCGCGCTGCCTCCTCTTTGTTGGAACAACAAGACCAGGCTGGCTCACCTGCTCCCTGCCCCCCTACGACCTCAATGTGCAAATTAAATGCTTAACAGTTTAACGCCTCTGCGTGAGCTTATCCTACTTTCTTAACCCCAATTTGAGAAATTCTTAGTAAATTGAGAAAGGGATAATAATTGAATTTGGGGATCATCTTGGGCAACTTTTCTTTCTTGTTGGGTATTATAGCCCCAATCTGCCAGAAATAATTTTACATCCCTAAGATCTGCTTGCTGTTGGACTAACTGCAATGTCTTGAGTCTATCTTCTACAAACCATAAACTGACTGGTTGTACTTCTGCTACTTTAATTAATTCTCGCAGAATTTCGTACTTAGGACGTTTCACTTCTTTACCAAAAATTGCTGTTGGAGATAAATTGATTCCTTCTCGTTGCAATAACTGATGCACAAAACGTCCTTCTTTCGTAGTGACAACAAATAACTTAATTTCACTAGCAATAGTCACCTTGAGTTTTTCCACCACGCCTGGATAAAATTTATGCAGACTCAACCATTCATTTAAATTTGTGGTAATCCATTCATCTCGCAGGTTATCTAATTTTGCACCGATGTCTTTCGCTTGTAATCTACTTTGCAATAAAATTTGCGGGGTAATATTTGACCACTCTTGAAGGATTTTTTCCTCGGTAATTTCATCTACCAAGGCTTTAATTAAAACAGGCATTTCCCAGCCTGTTTCAATTACAGGTCGCAAGCGATAGAATCTCAAAGCTAAATCATCTGCGGGTGTGTCGTTCGCAGGCGACCAAATTTGACAGTAAGTACGCCATGCTACCTCAAAATATTCAATTAGTCCATCGCAAATTACTCCGTCAAAGTCCAAGGCTAAAATTGTGGGACTACCTGCTGTCATTGTTTTGAGGGTTAAAACTGCTGTTGTCAGCTTACCCGACAAATTAAAATTATGCAGTAATTTTTGTTAGTGTTTTATAATCTGACTGGAAAATACTTGGTGTCTTAGTGCCTTCGTGGTAAAAATACCTTCAACCACTGAGACATACACTGTTGATGATGACTACTTATTTAATTAAGAAAAATATGCGATCGCAACATGAACCACAAGTTTTTTCCGCTGTCATTAAAGATGCCGGAATAGAAAGAAATTTTCTAGATGCAAGGTCTAGTAGTTTAATAACTAGCACTTCTTTAACGCCAGTTCTTTCATGGGAAAATCTTCGTCTGCCAGAAAGATTAATTCATGGAATGAAAATTATAGGTTTTTCTAATCTTCAAAAAGAGACTTACGAAGATTGGCTTTCAATTAATAATCAACCTTCCTGCCTCACTCCATTGATTACAAATCCTCATGTCACTTTGATTTCTGAAAGACAGTCTGAACAAATTATCAATAACCATGATTATAGATGGTCTATTATATATACTTTAACTCGACCAGGATTTTCTATTGATTTTTCCCAAGCATTAATTCAAATAACCGCCCATTGTCCAGCAGGGCCACCCCAGTATGGGAGTTTGCTTTATTTGGAAAGAACGAGCGAACAATGGCAAGTCCAGTCATCTTACGGGCTATACAATCAGTAGAAAAAATCTATTTTTGATTTACAGTTGGTATCAAAACCCCGTGCTTGGGACTAAATAATAACGCTAATAAAAATAATCCCGATACTACTAAAACGATCGCCGGGCCAGAAGGCAAATTATAAAAGTAGCTGAGATACATCCCACTAATACTAGAAATAACTCCAATTACTGCACCTAAAATCATCACTTTATGCAAGCGTTTCACTAATAAATAAGCAGTTGCTCCTGGTGTAATTAAAAGTGATAATACTAAAATTACACCTACAGCTTTCATACTAGCAACAATAGTTAAAGCAATTAGCAGCATCAATCCAAAGTTGAGCCGATTGACTGGCAAACCTGCGGCTTGAGCGCCTAAAGGATCAAAGGTGTAAAATAAAAGTTCTTTATATAATAAAAAAACAACTATTAAAACAACAGTGGCAATAATGGCAGTGTCTCGTACTTCGTCAATAGTAACACCAAGAATATTACCAAATAAAAAGTGATTCAGGTCAATTTTATTATCTTTTTGAATAACAGTAATTAAAGTAATTCCCAAAGCAAAAAATGCTGAAAATACTATACCCATTGCAGCATCTTCTTTGATGGGCGATCGCGTCCTAATCCAGGCAATCACCATTGTACTCAAAACCCCAGCAATAAATGCCCCAATATATATATTTGCTCCCAGCATAAAGGCGATCGCTAATCCTGGCAAAACTGAGTGACTGATAGCGTCACCTAATAAAGCTAGTCTTTGCACCATCAAGTAGCTGCCTACCACAGCACACAACAAACCGACTAAAATGGCAATGACGAGCGATCGCTGCATGAAACCATACTGCAACGGTTCAATTAATGCTTGCAACATAAGAGTTTATTGATAATATGAACCCGGAGTATGAATATCACGCAGAGACGCAAAGGCGCAGAGAGTAAGAGTTAATAAGAGTTTATTTTTAAATTTCATATTCTAATTCAGTAACGTCTTTTAACTCTTATGCGGCATCAGAATAATACATGACTTTACCACTGTAAGCGCGCTGTAAATTTTGTTCTGTAAGGACTTGTTGTCGTGAACCTGTGGCAATTAATTCACAATTTAATAATATTAAATCATCAAAGTGAGTGATTGATTCTCCTAAGTCGTGATTGACTACCAACACGATTTTATTGGCAGCTGTTAGTTCTTGAAAGACTTCAAAAATTACTGCTTGAGTTTTTTGATCGATGCCTACTAAAGGTTCATCAAAGCAGAAAATTTCCGCTTGCTGTACCAATGCACGGGCCAAAAATACTCGCTGTTGCTGTCCTCCTGAAAGTTGTCCAATGGGACGATCAGCATATTCACTCATGCCAACTCGTTCTAGAGCATTTTTTGTGACTTGGTGGCTAACTGTTGAGAAGCTACGCAACCAACCTGTTTTCTTGACTCGTCCCATCATCACTACATCCCAAACTGTGGCGGGATAAGTCCAGTCTATTTGATTGCGCTGGGGTACGTAGGCAACTTTTGATCTTTGCTGCATTAAAGGTTTTCCCTGGTAAAGCACTGTGCCGCTATTTAGGGGAACCAAACCCAACATTGCTTTCATTAAAGTACTTTTACCAGCGCCATTGGGGCCAAAAATTCCTGTTAACTTTCCTGGCTTGATAATGCAGTTAATGTCCCTCAAAGCCTCTTGTGTCCGGTAAAGCACCCCTAAATGGGCAATATTAATGGTTGCAGTGGTTGTTTGGGTGTCTTTCATAAAGTGGCTGGAATTTGCTTCTAAGGAAAAGTCAACAGTTCTCATGAGTTGATTTTTGGTAATTAAATAAAAAATGAAAAGAATATGAGAATAATGTACCTTAAAAAATGAGAAGAATATGAAAATAAGTGTAACAAGTCGATGAGAGGAATCACTCAGTCAAAAGCTATATACTATTGGCCAGCCACATTTGGAGTATTATTAGGACTTTGGATAGGTGGTTGTGTGCAACGTACCTCTCCAGGGGTAGATGGCAAGCCGCGAGTGGTGGCAACTAGCACGATTATTGCTGATTTGACACAAGAGGTGGGGGGAGATGAAATTCAGCTAACTGGAATTTTGCAACCGGGTACTGATCCCCATGTTTATGAACCTGTACCAGCAGATAGCATAACTTTAGAAGAAGCCGACTTGATTTTATATAACGGCTACAACTTAGAACCAGGACTGATTAAGTTAATGAAAGCCTCTGGTGGCAAGGTGCAGCAATTACCTGTGGGAGAAGTTGTTAAACCTTTACGCTTAGAAAAAACCAAGGGTGAAGTCGTGCCAGATCCCCACGTTTGGGGTAGTGCAGCAAATGCGATCGCAATGGTAAATGTGATTAGAGATGCTTTGATCAAGTTATCCCCGGAAGATCAAGAAAAATTTACCCAAAATGCTGCACAACTGACTCAAGAATTACAGCAGTTGCATAGCTGGACTAAAAAACAAATTCAAACTATCCCCCCAAATAAACGCCAACTTGTAACCACACACGACGCATTTCAGTATTATGGAGATGCTTATGGAATTGCGATCGCAGGGACTTTAATTGGCATTAGTACTGAAGAACAACCCAGCGCTCAAACTGTGCAACGATTGGTAGAGTCAATTAAAAAGATTGGTGTACCTGCAATTTTTGCCGAAACTACAATTAATCCTGCTTTAATTAAAACCGTTGCCCAAGAAGCAGGTGTGAAATTAGCACCAAATCAACTATATTCTGATTCCATTGGTGCAAAGGGTAGTAATGGAGATTCTTATATCAAAATGATTGAGGCTAATACCCGGACTATTGTAGAAGCATTAGGCGGTAAATATACACCATTTCAATTAAACAAGTAAATCCAACACCATTTTTTGATCATGCCCTATGCCCCATGCCCTATGCCCTATGCCCTATGCCCTATAAGCACGAATACATTTTATAACTTTAGACATGAAAATTTTATTTTAATCCCAAACTCTCTCCGAAGAAAGAACAAATTGTAGCTGTAATTTACTAAATTGAGATTTAGTAAACGTAGATATCTTAATTTCTGAAATTACCATGAATAAAGAAGTAGAAAGTAAAAATAATCAATCAGATATTCGTCAGCCAGTCGGTGACGATCCTAACACTAGAGAACAGCCAACGGTTCAAGAAAGAAACTTAACTGCAAATCCCGGAGATGCGATCGCTGAACGGCCACAATCAGTTGAAGAGAAAGCAAAACAGGTAGCTGTAGATTCTCCAGATATTACAGGTGATCAAATTACAGTCCCAACTTACTTTGTTGTAGATGAACCCGACGGTGAAGAAAAAGCCCTTCATCATGTCAAAGATGCTGAGGAAATTTCTGACGTGATTCGGGAAGCACGAGTTGACGAAAATGGAAACCGAGTTTGGTGGTAGTTTATTTAATAATTCAGTAGAGACGTGATAATTAATCATGTCTCTATCTTCATGCCCTCGATTCGATTTCCAGGAAGCTCATGATTTTGATAACAAATTAGTTCCCGCGGCGAATTGAGGGCAGATATTAATGAAAAATATTATAGATACTCAAACGTTAACTGACTGGAATACCCAGGAAATTAAAAATAAAACTTTAGAGCTAGTAGCAGGACGAGATACAGAGCCTTTGAGAGATAAGGTAAAATTTTATCAAACTGAATTAACACCCTATTTTGACGAATTAAGTCAACGTAATCCCTTTCCCAATGTCATCGAGCAAGTGCCGATTGTAATTGGTGCTTGGATACCAATTTGGTCTACCATACCCTTTCAAGATATTTTGCCGGGTAGATTATACGAACAGTCTTACCAAATCTTTCATGATAATGGTTACTATGCCAACATTGCTCGTTACGCACCAGGACAATCTAGGTTTTGGCGAATATTTGCTTCCAAATTGCCAGCTTTCGATTTAATGGTGATGCAAAAATACGCAATTCAAGATAACAATTGGTGCATTCAAAATGTAGGGTTGTTTCAGGCTTGGAAAAACAGAGAAAAACCACTGACTATTGACGATGCAGACAAGTGGTTTACAGCGATCACAAAATCTAAATTCCAAGAAAATAGAGCTGAGTTAGATTTACGGCAAGAAATTCAGTTAGAAAAAATGGATAGAAATACTGTCAAAAAATTTGAAAAAGCCTACTTAGCTACTTCTGTTTTAGAACATTTATATATAGATCATGACTTTCGGTTAGTTAAGAGTCAACGCGAAGCTAAACAGCGACCGAGTTATACAATTGCTGTTCGCAGAGGTTAAGTTAGCCCAAGCCGTAAATATTATGCATTCAATACAACAACAAATTAATTGTACTGATACATACAACTATTTGCTGTTTTTACCCGATCGCCAAAAAACGCCAGAGCAACTTTTGCCAACAATTATATTTTTACACGGTGCTGGTGAGCGAGGCTTTAATTTAGAAGACGTGAAAAAGCAAGGCATTCCCCAAATTGTAGAAAAACAGCCAAACTTTCCATTTATTGTGATTTCTCCTCAATGTCCTTTAGGTCAGTATTGGTCAGTACGTCCCTTGAGTATTCTTTTAGATCAAGCGATCGCAGCTTACCCAATTGATAGCGATCGCATATACTTAACAGGGTTAAGCATGGGTGGTTTCGGCACATGGCGCTGGGCTACAGCTGAACCACAACGCTTTGCGGCGATCGCACCTATTTGTGGTGGTGACAACCCATTAACAGCAAAGAACTTAAAAAATCTTCCTGTGTGGGCATTTCATGGAGCGCAAGATCATGTTGTTCCATTGAAAGAGTCTGAAAATATGGTTTCTGCGCTGCAAGCTTGTGGTGGTAACGTCAAGTTTACGGTTTATCCAGAAGCTGATCATGATTCATGGACGCAGACATATAACAATCCAGAGTTATATGAATGGTTCTTGCAGCATCAACGACAACAGACTGTGCATTAAAACAGATTTTAACTGTCTTCAAAAATTATGTGGAAATTACTGTATTAATTTAAATAATACTAAAATTTTATCAAAATGCTTATTTATTATTATGAAATCAGCAAAAATACGGTAATCAAATTACTTTAACCGCTGATATTTTATGGAAAAATTTATACTATCTTTTTCCGTTATTAATTAAATAAACAGTAAATTAGTATCGTAGCTATTTGATGATACTAATCTATGTTTAAAAGGCTCAAAACTACATTTGCATTGATTCCTCTATCATTGGGAACAATTGCCATAACAAGCGTAATACAACCAGCTATGGCTGTTAATCTAGGGATCGCGCAAAACTATAATGTCTTCGTTTTTGGAGATATGAATCAAAGCTCAGATTCCGAAGGTCGTGTAGCTGTTGGTGGTAATGCCACATTAACTAATTTTGGAATTGCTGACCGTCTAACTAATTCTAATGGTACAGATACTCGACTTGTTGTAGGTGGTAATTTAACCTACAATAACGGTCAGATTTTTGGTGGTAATGCTGTTGTTGGCGGTACTGTTAAAACTCCTGTCTATTTCAATTGCTCACCTAACTGTGGTGTTAGCGGGACTTAGGCAAAAAAAGAGAATAAAAAAGGCTATAATGCAGAATTAGCATAGGTTTTACGTCAAACTAACCCCCATGAAAGAGACAACTCCCACAGCTATGCCCCCATGCTTTGAAAAATGGTGTCAAAGGTTTGACGATGTATTTGGTCATAAAGCGCAAAAAAGGGAGTTTAGACATTATTTAGGGGGGTTGTTAGGAGAAAGCGAACGGAAAAACTTGTTCCAGCTCGCAGAAAATGCCGTAGGAGTAAATTACCACCGATTACACCACTTTTTGACAGATTCCCCTTGGTCGGCCACAAAGGTGAATGAACGACGCTTAGAGGTAATGAACAAGTGTAGTCAGACTAAAATCAGTAGGGGATTTAGCTTGATAATTGATGATTCAGGGCATAGGAAAAGTGGTAACTTTACCGAAGGTGTGGGAAGACAATATATCGGAGAAATTGGCAAGACAGATAATGGAATAGTGGTGGTAACAACTCATTTATATGATGGGAGAAAAAGCCTACCATTAGATATAGAGTTATATCAACACGCTGATTCATTACCCGAAGGAAAACAAGACCCTCTATTTGAGAAAAAAACAGAGATAGCAATTAAGTTAATAGACCAAACAAGAGAGCGAGGATATCAACCAGGAATAGTGATTGTAGATGCCGGATATGGTAACAATACATCATTCCTATTAGAACTAGAAAATCGCAAATTAAAGTATTTAGGAGGAATAGCCAAAAATCGGAAAGTCACAATTAGTGAGCAAGAGAATAATCAACGAACAATTAGGATAGATGAGTTAGCAAAGTCTATACCCCAAGAGGCTTTTAGCGAAACTCAACTCAATTTAGATAAACCTAGAAAAGTATGGGTAGCAACTTTTGAAGTAGAGATATCACGTCTGGAAGGTAAACGAAGTATAGCTATCGTCATGAATGCTGCTACTTTTTCTGATGCCACAGATATCGACTACTTTATTACCAATGTTTCTACATCTGTTGTAACTTCAGAATGGATAGTAAACACCTATTCTCAACGCAATTGGGTAGAGGTCTTTTATAGAGAAGCCAAGGGTTTTTTAGGATTGAAAGAATATCAAGTCCGAGATAAAACCAGTCTCATGCGACATTTTATCTTGGTATTTTGTGCCTATACTTTTGTCCTTTGGCATCAGTTGACTGGTGGTTTTAGACGTAGGTGGGCAACTAAACCGTTGAACACTTTTACTGAGGCTTTAGAAGCCTTTAGAACTGCTATTTCTTTCCGATTTATTGAGTGGTTGACTGTTAATCGTGACGTATTTGCCGCTCATAAAGCCAGTTTCGGCTTTATTTGGGCTTGATTTTTCCTTAAGTCCCGTTAGTTCAGGTAAACCGATTGATTTTGATGCTGCGCGCCAAGAGTTGAATAATCTTTCTAATTATTTGGGTGGATTAGCTTCTACAAATACTACAGAGTATAAATGGGGCGGAATTTACCTTCAAGGAAACAATAGTGATTTGAATGTCTTTACAATTGATGGTTCCCAGTTTTCTAGTAGTAGTTACTTAAATTTGAGTGGCGTTGGGAGTAATTCTACTGTAGTGTTTAATATTTTAGGAAATAGTGTCGATATCAAGAATTTTGGATTAAATCTTAATGGTGTTAATAAGCAAAATGTCTTGTTTAACTTTGTGGATGCAACTCAAGTTACAACCACTGGTTTCTCATTCCAAGGCAGTGTACTTGCTACCAACGCTAACTTTAATTTTTCTAATGGTAATGTAGAAGGAACTTTAATTGCTTCTTCATTATCTGGTAGCGGCGAATTTCATAATACCCAATTTACAGGTAATCTTCCTAACGTACCGCAGCCAGAACCTCCTAGCAATCAATGGCATCCTCCTAGTACAGGCACAGTAACAGAACCTAGTGCAACCACAGTGCCAGAACCAGGTGCTGTTTTAGGGCTATTTCTCTTAGGGACTTTGGTTGGATTTTCCCGCCGTTCTAGAATCTTGTCACAATCGGCAAGTATAGCTAATACAGTCCATTAGACTTGAGCAAGGGGATAAATCAATATTTTGTAGGTTTCTGGTGTCGGAGCGATCGCTTGTTCTACCGCTGCTGATAAATTTTGTAATGGGTAGCGATCGCTAATTAACGCTTTTACATCTATACGCCGATTAAACACAATATCAGCCGATAGATTTTGAAGGCGGTAAGACGAACTGTAACTACCCATTAAGTCAATCTCTCGGCGATAAAGAATATTGGGATTGATTGAAATTTCTAACTCATCGGGAAATTCCGCGAAAAATAGGATTTTGCCACCTTTGCGGGTACATTCCAGCGCTTGATAGAAAGCTTTCTCGCTCGGAACAGCCAGCAGGGTGACATCAACACCCATACCACCAGTGAGAGTATGAGTTTTTGCAACTAAATCACGGTCGCGGGCATCAAAAGCCGCTTCTGCGCCGACATGCAAAGCTTTTTCAATTCTAGAGGGTAGTAAATCAGTGGCGATCGCTTTCGCTCCGAAATACTTGACCAACATTACAAACATTAACCCAATTGGCCCGGCTCCTGTCACCAAAACAGTTTGTCCAGGGGCAATTTGGGCTTTTTTTACTGCTTTGAGACAACAATTAGTTGGTTCTACAAAACTCGCTTCTTCAAAACTTATGTGATCGGGAATGGGAATTAATCCCCCGTTCTGCACAATATGATCAGGAACTTTCACATACTCAGCAAAACCGCCACCACTGGCGTTAAATCCTGCTGTGGTGGAGATATTTTTGTAAACATCGCACATCGAAAAATTATCATTTAGACAGTAAGCGCAACGCATACAAGGAATGTGATGCATCACCGCTACCCGTTGTCCTACTTGCCAATTTTTGACTTGATTACCTACCGCTGCAATCATTCCAGCCGTTTCATGTCCAAATATACGCGGCGGTTCATACAAAGGATAACGAATTTTTTTGATATCTGACTGACACAATCCCACCACCTGCACCTGTACCAACACCTCACCCGGTTCCAGAGTCGGTACTGGAATCTCTTCGTAGGAAAGTTGATTAACGCCTCTAAATACTTGTGCTTTCACGTTGATTTTTATCGTTCAACATTACTAGATGTAACATTAGCGGTCAACATTCAGCTATATAACTTACGCAAGAACTCTCTCAAAACAGTAAAATAAAAGTCCCCAACCTCATCAATCAAGCTTTTATCTCCAAGTTTCGTGTTCTGAACTCGAAGTTTCCTGTTCTGAACTTGAAGTTTTATGTTTTGAACTCCAAGTTTCGTGTTCTGAACTCCAAGTTTCGTGTTTTGAACTCGAAGTTTCTTGTTTTAAACGAGAATATTCTTGTTTGAAGGTGGAATGATGGTGTTGTGAGGGCAATCGCTCTACCTTTTTACTCGAAGTTTCTTGTTCGCAGGTCAAATAATGGTGTTCTGGAGGCGATGTCTGACGACAAGCTGCAAGCGTTTAAGTAAGTCGGTGAAATAAAATCAAACTATGTGAATAAAAGTAAATAAGGCTCAAACTCTTTTTCTCCCTGCTCTTGGTCACTGAGCGACTTGTACTGAGTTTAGCCTGAGCGTTGGTTGCTGAGTTTCGACTTCGCTCAACTGCCGCGCAGTCGAAGTAAGCCGAAGTGCTGCCCCCTGCTTTATTCCAACGATAATTATTAATATCGACCTACTTACGCTCGACTGAAATTGTAAAATCAGATGCGATCGCTTGTCTAGAAAAAATCAATTACATTATTATCTTGGAACAGGAACTCCATTAATTACTGATGCAATTACGGCATCCATTTGTAAACCATCCAACATTGCCTCTGGTTTCAAAATCAGGCGATGACGCAATAATGGAGATGCCACAGCTTTAATATCATCTGGTGTCACAAAATCCCTACCAGCTAACCACGCCATTGCTTGAGATGTCTGTAACCAAGCACCAGCTGCACGGGGTGATGCACCCAAAGTTAAATCGGGATATTGACGCGATGTTCTAACTAACGCTAAAAGATAATCAACAATCGCTTCTGATACTTTCACTTGTTTGAGCGCTTGTCGTGCCTGCAAAATTTCGGCTACTGTTGTTACTGGTCGCAAATTGCTAATATCCCAACGACGTGCAGCAAAACCTGCTTGACGATTAAATAACATTTGCTTTTCGGCAGCTTGGTCTGGGTAATCTACTACCAGTTTGAATAGAAATCTATCTAATTGTGCTTCCGGTAAGGGATAAGTACCTTCAAATTCCAGAGGGTTTTGGGTCGCAATTACCAAGAATAAATCTGGTAATGGCAAACTTTCACCATCCAATGTTACCTGCATTTCTTCCATTGCTTCGAGCAGCGCCGCTTGTGTCTTGGGAGGAGTGCGGTTAATTTCGTCTGCTAGTAACACCTCGGTAAATACAGGGCCTTTTTTCAAGGTAAAACTGCGGCTATTCAAATCAAAAATATTTGTACCAGTAATATCTGACGGTAAAACATCTGGTGTTAATTGAATCCGGTGAAAATCTGCTTGGATTAACTGTGCCAATACTTTTACTAAAAGGGTTTTACCAGTTCCTGGTACTCCTTCTAAAATTACGTGTCCACCTGCTAGCAGTGCTACCAAAAACTGCTGTATCAGTTGGGATTGTCCAACTACTACTTTATTCAGATTTTGACCGAGGCGAAGGAAAACGGAATGGGTTTCGCTCATATTTTTTTATTTACGCTACGCGGATCAGTTGTCAATAGTCAGTTGTCAGCGATGCACTGAGCGGCTGGTGAGCGCAGTCGAACCATGTCGAAGTGTTGTTTTTGATTTGGTTTAACATCCCCAAAGCGTAAGTAGTCTGGCGCAGCCGCCCACGAGACTGGCTTGACTTTTCGCTGTCTTGAAAAGTTGCTCCTCTTTAGAACCCAAGACCGCACTTTTCGCTTTGCTACTGACCACTGACCACTGACAAAACTTCACCCACAAGTGGATGAAGTTTTTTCTGTAGCTTCTTTGCATGAAACTACAAGTGCCGACGCACAATTTGCCATTTCCCCAACCAGCTTAACAGGTCTGGTTCACTCATGCGGCGTTTTCGAGATTGTAATTTTAATACCGCATCTAGTTCTGCTGTACTTGCGCCTGTCTTTTCTACCCAATGGTTAATTAGGGTTTGATGTTCCAGGGGAATTTGCCCCAATCCTAAGGCTTTTTGCAATTGTAGTTGTTCCTCTTTCCCCAACATCTCTACAACAAAATCGCTAGATTCAGCTTTCTGCAAGACTCCTGCTAAAGCTTGGATATATGCTTCGCTGTTATCGACAACTGGTGTATCTAAAGCTACTGCTTGA
Organism: Halotia branconii CENA392; assembly: GCF_029953635.1. Lineage (NCBI taxonomy): Bacteria > Bacillati > Cyanobacteriota > Cyanophyceae > Nostocales > Nodulariaceae > Halotia > Halotia branconii. The sequence continues at coordinate 6,819,253 of NZ_CP124543.1, forward strand.
CCAAAGCGGCGATTTTTTGCCCAAATTAAGACTAATAGCAAAACGCCTATCTGCACTAATATCGGCAACACAGGAGTTTTAATAAAATAATTCAGTAAGTTGCCTTGTCCTTCAGTTTGCCTAACATCGGCATCTTTGTAGCCGTGGATGTATTCATCTACAAATACAGGCTGATTTTTATTAGTAACTAAACTTGCCAAGTATTGAAAATTGCTTAAATTATCTTGGTAGGCATTAGCAGCCAAATAGCGAGTAGTAGAAAAAATGACTTTTCCTTGATCATACTTTTTTTCCCAAACAACAGCTCCAAAGCGATCGCCTAAAGCAACTTTTTGAGGATTAGCCTTAGCATAACGTCGTCTGGTCGCAATTTTCACATCACCAAAAGACGATTTTTGCATGGTGTTAAAGTCTGCGGCTGTTACCTGACTATTCACTCCTAAAATTATTAAAGTATTGCCTTTCTCGACCCATTCTCGTTCTTCGTGAGCTAGGATTGGTGGTCTAAGAATACTGTATACCTGTAGAAGAGTGATAGGACTTGGTTGTTTTTTCAGTTCGCTAAACGGTTTTTGCCAACGCTGAATGGTAGTTCCTTGTTTTTGCATGAAAGCATACCAAGCACCATAGCCATCGGCGGCGCGATTATAAGTAGAGCCATTATTGATTTTGCTGCTATTAGGAGCTGCAATTAAGGTAAGTAAAATTATTACACCTAAAGCGATCGCTCCTAGCCAAGCAATGCGGTTTGAGCGTTTCATTCTGGAGAAACCTCTCGATAGGCTTGCCGACACTGTTCATAATTTTCTGGCAAAATCTCAGTATCACTAAAACATAATTGCTCATGGGTAGTAATTAAAGTTTCATAAGGCTGCATCGAAGTCACGGTTGATTGAAGCAATTGCAGATATTCGCCATCTGTGCGGCTGGGTTTATGAACAATCACCTTTGTATCATGCAAATGTTGCAATATTGCCAAATAAAGACAACGGCAAGCTTCGCGGTAGTTTCCCTGACGATAAAGTTGTTGCGATCGCTCCAACAAAAGTGCTACAGATTTATCATCAAAATGACTTGGTGCTTGAGAATTTTTAGAATTGCGATCGCTAGATAGCCAAGAATAAATATAAGGATTAAACTCTCGCCACAAACGCCAAGCCACCCAAGCCAAGAGTAAGCCTAATACAAGCCAGAAAAGGAATTTTAGTAAATTAGCTAGCCAAGGACTAATTGACCCAGTAGGTAATTCCGGTAAATTTTTATAAAACTGGTATTCCCACCATTCTCCCAGTTGTTGTTGCAACTGAGAAAGCCGCCAACCTAAGCTAGTTTTTTCAAAAGTATTTATAGGCATAGGGCATAGGGTATGGGGAAAGAAGAGGCAGTGTTTCGACTACGCTCAACAACCGGGGCAGGGTGCGGGGTGCAGCACTTCGGCTACGCTCAGCAACCGGGGAATGAAGAATGTCTTGAATTTGTTCATAATCTTTCTTTCTCCTTGTCTTTTTGTCTCCTTGTCTCCCTGCTCCCTGCTCCCTTCTTTCTGCTCCCCCTGCTTGTTTTAAACTTCTAATTCTTGTTGACTTTTGCTCTTTTGTAGCATTATCCAACCAATTAAAACAAGCAATGCACCCAAGACTAAAAATCCTAAATCCCAAGCTAACTGATTAGGCCCTGGTTTGACATGATGGATACCAAGAATTTGGTGGTCAATCAATCCTTCTACAAAATCGAACAATCCTACACCAATTAGCAAAGACCCCACAAATGTTTGTGATGACCAAGGAACATCGTCTCGACCTCCTGCACGCCACAGCAGTATTATTCCTACTAAGGTAAACACCCAGTCAAGGGCATGAAATAACCCGTCCCATACCATATTTAAATCTATGTTTGAGACATTTTTCAAAGGTCGAACACTGCTTAACATGTGATGCCATTGTAAAATCTGATGCAGTAAGATGCCATCAATGAAGCCTCCTAGACCCAGACCGAGGAAAACTCCAGCAACTATCAACGGTGTACGCTGATAAGGCTTTGTACTCTTTGGCTGCATTGTCAACCTCGCATATAGACTTTTCTCTCACAATAAAATTTTTTGCTTAGCAATATCTTCTGTCTTGAGACAAATTTTAGGTTTCAATCTAAAGTTGACCACTGTCTGCTAGCATCTACAGGCATTATAGAGAATGATATATAAAAGAGAAATTTTCAAATGACTATTTACTTTTACAAGGTTTGGCAGCCTTATGGCTGTTTTTCCAATTTTTCTCCCCACGGAATCCAAATTCAAGGTACTTACTGGCCAACGGTAGAACATTATTATCAAGCGCAAAAATTTGTCGGCAGTGTAGATGCAGTAATTATACCTACCATTCGTGCTGCCGCAACCCCAGAAGAAGCTGCGGCTCTAGGACGCTGTAGCACTCGCCAACTCCGTTCAGATTGGCAAGTAGTCAAAACTCAAGTAATGCGAGAAGCTGTACTTAAAAAGTTTCTTACTCATGCCGATATTAGAAAAATTTTATTAACCACAGGCAATGAGATTTTAGTAGAAAACTCACCAACAGATTATTTCTGGGGTTGTGGTGCAAAGACTACTGGTCAAAACCATCTCGGCAAAATTTTGATGAGTGTGCGCGAAGAAATTCGCCAGTCACTACTTATTTCGGTAAGTACTGCTGATTATGCCTCAGAATAGCTGCTTTTAATGATGAATTTGCTCTGTAAGGGGAATGGCAACATTTCCCCAGACAAGTAACTTTTGGCAAGGAACAGGCTTAAAAGTTTTGGTATCTGGATTTTCAGCTCGATTTTAGTTAGTCGGCATAATTAAAGCTAATTATGTCAATAAAGATTATCTTCTTTGCTTTTGCTTACTGCTTGATGCCAATGATAAATATTCACACTTACCTATTGATAGGTATACTTTATAATTACTATTTAATTTTTGATTAATAATCAAAAAGTTGTAAATAAATATCACAATTATAGAAAAAATTAGGAATATTCTAATTTACATGATTCTACCGAATACATCTCAATATTAAAATTATAAAATTAAATGTTTATAACTAATATTTTCTTAATTTTTGACCCTTGAAAATTAGGGTTTTAATGGGTATCGGCATCAAGCAATAGCTATCTAAGCATTTTTATACTTTTATTTTAGGTGTACCCAGTAATGGCATTTTCTGACAACCTTAATAGTTTGCCGCTAGCCTTCCAAAAAGAAGACTTATTGCATCGCATCACAAACCGGATCAGGCGATCGCTCGAACTACAAGAAATATTAACAGCTACTGTTGCCGAAGTTCGTTTATTTTTAGGTACAGACCGAGTGATGGTGTATCGGTTTGATGGTGATGGTAGTGGTGAGGTTGTTGCCGAATCTATTCACGAGCAAGTTTTACCATCACTATTAGGATTGCACTTTCCAGCAGATGATATTCCCCTAGAAGCGAGAGAAATGTTTGTCTCACTACGGCAACGTTCAATTGTGGACATAGCTGCCGGCAAAATTGGACTATCGCCATTGTATTCCCCAGAAACCGATGCATCTCTACAAACGCAGAGCATCAATTATCGGCAAGTAGACCCTTGTCATATTCAATATTTAACAGCAATGGGTGTACAATCTTCGCTGGTAATACCAATTTTACATCAAGACCCTAGTCAGCCATCAGCAAAGCCAGAGTTGTGGGGATTGTTAGTATCACATCACAGTAAATCACGAACGATTTTACAGCCGGAACTAAAGGTATTACAACAAGTTGTAGATCAGGTGACAATTGCGATCGCTCAAAGTAATTTACTTTCTGTCACCCGTGCCAAGCAAGAGCGAGAAGCGACTATTAATCGAATTACCACACTGTTACATAAGTTACCCACAATTCAACTACAAGGGGCGCTGGAAGAAGCTATTACTACTTTTGGTGGAGTCGGCGGAAGACTTTATGTTGATCACAGTGGAGAAGTCTATACTTGGGGCGAACAACCGCAATTGCCTTATGAATTAAAATATAGCGTTATTGAACAGCATCCTGTCTGGCAAAACTGGATAGGTGAGTTTAAGCTAGGTAATGTTTGGCCAATTAATGATCTCTACAAAGAACCGCGTTTGCGAGTTTTGGCTCCTGCATTCGAGTTAACTCAGATTCGCGGACTTTTGGTGATTCCCCTGCATTATCGCCAAAATTTTATCGGTGTAATCAGCATTTTTCGTTCCGCATTTAATAGCGAAATTTTGTGGGCAGGACAAAACGATCCAAATCAACAGCAACGGTTGCCCAGACTGTCTTTTGAGGTTTGGCGAGAGCAGAAAAAGGGTCAAGCACAAGCATGGCAGCCTCAAGAAATTTCATTGGGAGAAGCTTTGTGCTATCACTTCTCAATGGCAATTCAGCAGCAGCAAATGTATCAACAAGTACAAGTGCTAAATACTAATCTTGAATTAAGAGTACAAGAAAAAACTGCCGAACTAGAAAAATCATTACTACTAACTAAAGCTGTCAAACAAGTTGCAGAGCAAATCCGCAGTACATTAGACTTAAAAGCCACCTTGCAAACCATCGTGCGGGAAGTTCGCCCGCTAATCAATTCAGACCGAGTGCTGATTTATCGCATAGGAGATGAAGCTGATGGTGAAGTGATTGTCGAAGAAATTAACGGTAACTGGCTGTCATCGATGGGTATAAAAGCACCACTAGGATGCTTTCCTGCTGAGTATGCCTTGATGTATTTTCGGGGTAGGATACGAGTAATTAATAATGTCTCAACGTCTTATTTGAGTGATTGTCATCGAGAATTTTTGCAAAGTCTGCAAGTGCAAGCCGACTTAATTGTTCCAATCAATATGGGTACGCAACTGTGGGGATTACTTATTGCCCATCAATGTGACAGTCCCAGAAATTGGCAGGATGGAGAAATTAATTTATTACAACAGTTAGCAGATCAAGCTGCGATCGCTATTCAACAGGCACAACTTTACGAACAAAGCTGTATTGCTGAAACAGAAGCTAGATCTCAAGCTGCACAACTAAAGCATACCCTACACGAACTTCAAGAAACCCAAACAAAATTAATTCACACTGAAAAAATGTCCAGCTTAGGACAGCTGGTGGCAGGTGTAGCACACGAAATCAATAATCCTGTTAACTTTATCTACGGCAACCTCTATCACGCTAATAAATATACTCAACAGTTGATAGAACTTTTGAAACTCTACCAATCTTACTATCCTCATCCCCAAAATGAGATTAAATTAGCAACCGCAGCGATCGATTTGGATTTTTTGGTAGAAGACTTACCAAAAATCATGGATTCAATGCAAATAGGAGCCGATCGCATTCGTTCTATAGTTTTGTCATTACGCAATTTTTCTCGCCTGGATGAGGCCGATAACAAGCCTGTTGATCTCCATGAAGGGATAGACAATACTTTATTAATCTTGCAACATCGATTAAATTCAAATGGCCATTTAACTAGCATTGAAATCATCAAAGACTATGGTCAATTGCCGCGAATAGAATGCTACGCCGGACAAATGAATCAGGTATTTATGAATGTTCTCAGCAATGCCATTGATGCTCTAAATGAGCAAAGAACAACAGAACAAAGCCAAAGCCACCTTGCCTCACCGACAATTCGGATTTCTACCCAAGTCTCAACTAATAATTCATATTTATTAATCCGTATTGCTGACAATGGGCCGGGAATGACTGAAGACGTGAGAAAACGCATTTTTGATCCGTTTTTCACTACTAAATCCGTGGGGAAGGGTACAGGATTAGGGCTGGCAATCAGTTATCAGATTGTTGTAGAAAACCATAATGGAGTGATGGAGTGTGTTTCGGAACCAGGAAAAGGTACAGAATTTTGGATTGAGATTCCTATCAAAATGCTAAGTAAAGTAAATACTCAAGAATTAAGTTAATGCATCCTTAATTTTAAAGGTTGATGTTAAGACCATCTGTTATTTGTCATTTACCACTGACAACTGACCACTAATACCGTTTCACTTTAAAGTTGATACATTTGGGCAAGCAGGGGAAGCAGGGGAAGCAGGGGAAGCAGAGGAGGCAGGGGGAGTATAAGAAAAGTAATTTGTATCAATAATTTCGTGAAATGGTATAACTACTAGCTAAAGTAAAGTTTAGTTGCAAAAATAATCTACTTTCATCTACAAGTGCTAATTTAATAGTAGAAGCTAATAAAAAGCTTCCCTGACAGATTCAACAGCAGGTTTGTAATCAACAAAAGAGGTAAAAGACGCTGTTTAACTTATGTCTGTCTCGTTCAACCCCAACAACACCCAACGCGAACGCTGATATTTCCTCAAAATATTGAAAATCAGGGGGCGCTGTAACTGGTTTTCATTGCTTGTGAAGAGTGATGAACGTGATTACATCCCTGGCTATAATCAACAAAGGGAGGAAATCATTAAAGCTAGTAGATGTCTGGGTGTTGTTGTATTAATATGATTTTACCAAAGGCGGCGATCAGTCCATTTATTCAAGGAGTAAGAGAGATAGTCGCCCTGCCCCGTCAGTGGTCAGTGGAAAATAAACAACTAACAACTAACAAATAATAACTGATCCTAATCCTGCAAGAAGCTTAAAAATTTTTGATATAAATCGCTTTTCTTACTCCCCCTGCCTTCCCTGCTTGTCATCTGTATCAACTTTAAATTGAAACAGTATAAAGGGTATCACTCGGTGTAAGCTAATAAAAAGTCGAATAGCAACAGACATTTGAAATAGCCCCTTATGTCAATAATTGCGCTCAGAGCCTGGTATATAGAAGATTATGAGCCGATCGCAGAACTAGAAAAACGCCCAGCAGACATTCGTCTCAGTAAAAAAAGCTTGCTGAGATCAGCAATGCGGGCGGACTTTTTAGAAGACAGCGATGAAGTTAAACAATCAACTTGGTTTGGGCGCTATTTAGAAGGGGAAAATATTGAATTTTACATTGAAGGTAGTGGTGGTTATTGTGTAGCTAACATAGACTTGATTAGCCATGAAATTTATTTTACTAAACAGGCATTGTTGGCTCAGTTAGAACCAACAATTTTTTTATGCTATCAAACTGAATATACCCCAGCAAGTGATGCCTTAAAAGAAGAACTGCAAAAAAGTTTGGCATCTTTAAATTTGCGATCGCGTCTTCCTTTAGGATTAGCAGAAGCTAACCGACCTAGTGATGCTCCTTTACGGTTGAGCCGCGCTATGATGCGAAAAATTCGTAAGAGTTTATTGTTTATTGCAGACACTACACCTGTTGCTAACATTGCAGACAAAGAAACCAATCGTTTAATTCCTAGTCCGCATGTTTGTGTAGAAATTGGCTATGCAATTCAAAGTAAGCGTTCCGAACAAATTTTATTAGCTCACATGCAACGCCCAGACTTTGAGGGACAATTTCCTTTTGATTTACCTACACAACAGATTTTGCCGTTTCAAGACAGTGAAGAACTCAATAAAATTCTCACAGGGGCAATTGAAACTCAGTTAGCAAGATTTAAACTGTTTTTTTGATGTCGATGGTAAATTTACAAATATAGAACTTTCCCGCCTATTTAATTTGTAAAGTTTCTCTCACCCAAGCTTCTTCTTGTGGCGATCGCAATATTTTCAAAGGTTGTGTATAATCAATTGCCAAGTCAAATCTAGCACGTTCGTAAACTTGATTTAGTAACCTTTGCAAGTCAACTAGTGGCTCAGTTTCACCCTTACCCAAAGGCACAGGAAAAACAGGAATTGGGTTTCTTAAGTCGAAAGTATATAAATCTGCATCAGGTCTGTTGTAGCTACGACTGACTAAAATACTATAATCTGTGGCTGTCGCTCCCAAAATAGGCATTGACTCTCCTTGCCTCAAGAGGTCGATTTCTACCAATTTAGTTGCCGAAGCCAAAATTTCCTGTCGTTTGCTCTCGTAAGCGGTTCTACCTTCTTTGGAGCGTTTATTTTTGGGTGAAAGTATTTCAATTACAGCAATTACTTCTTGACTTTGAGTTGCTCGTACCTCTAAAAATCGCTCAGTTACCTGTTCAGGTATGGGAACTTTCACTTTACTAGGTTCGGTAAGTTTTGCAGCAGTCAAAGTTGTGCCAATATCTGTAGTATTACGATTAGCAACTGCTACATCAGCAATTCCTACAAGTAAGATATCTTCTGCACTCTGATAAACTCGCTCTTCAATGGAAACTCGGTATTTAGGTGCAATTTGAGGAGTCAAATCATCAGCTATAGCTACAATCAAACGATTGTGAACTTGATGCCAAAGTTCTGGTTGTTCTAAATAGGGGTTCATTCCAGGAAATGGATTTCCCATTGCACTTTCCTTTAGTTTTCTCGTAATATCTTTGGATGCTCACCCCAAAGTAATAAAGCGCGGGACTACTACTGCAAAAGCTCAATTGAGACTATTCTATCTGTTCTCATCTGCTGAATTTTCCCTTGTGCAAGGAGCCGCCAAGCGGAATTTATCTTCCTAACTTATTATCAATACCTTCGCAACCACCAGGAATAGTGGTTCTCGTTTTTTCACCCCCCCAAGTGCAGCAATAATAACGGTTAGCCTCAGACATTCGTTGCACATTGCTAAAATCAGCATTTTCTATGACCGCACCAGTACATTCTCCGGTCTCGTAGTTTGGTGGTATGGTGCGACTGCGGGGTGATGCCTGATCTAAGGAACCATAAAATAGTCGAGTGCCGTTAAAATCAGTATTGCTGAGATTAGCATCATATAAGATAGTGCGAGCAAGATTGGCTTTAACCAAATCACAACCGCTAAGATTAGCCCGGACAAGGTTAGCTTCACTAAGATCAGTCCAACGTAAATCATTACCAGAAAGGTCTGCGGCGGCTAACATCACCCCTAAATCAATCACACGTACACCTTCTAAGCGGTCTTCTGCATAACCTCCAACACCGTTGAGAATGGCTCTACCTAAACGGCGATCGCGTTTTAAGGGTGTCAGTAATTTGGAACGAGAGAGAAAACGCAGAATTTTCGCTTTACCACTACCATCGACACTACTAAAAATTGCCGCCGTGCGTCCTTCGGCGATCGCTCTTTCTTGAGGCCAGTCTTCTAATAAGCCTTCTTCATCCAATACCAAGTCAGAAACGCCTTGAAAATAAGAATCAATTGTCTGCTGCTGGGTGATAATATTTTGCTGAACTGTCAGCAGGTTTTGTTGAATTGTCAAGTCTTTGGAAATGACATATTGTCGCCATGCTACATATACAGCAATGACGGCAATCAAAATTTGCCCCAAAGCACCAAACCATTCGGCTAACGTGCCAGAAGCCTCCCAGTTAATTTGCTGTCCCCAAAGCAGCAGCCGATAGCCTACACCAGTAAACTTTAATGAGCCGATAATCGCTACTACGAGTCCTAAAAAGGCCACAAGCAGTGTTTTATCTAAAGACGAAAACCATTCATTGACTAGATACTGCAACCAAGGCAATAGCATCGCCAAAGATAACATCAAAGTTATCACTGTTCCAAAAACGCCGATGATCCAGTTATTTAGAATCAAGCCAACAAAAGTGATTGCGATCGCCAGTAGAGTAATCAGCAATGCTCTTGGCTTAACTGTAAATTGATTACTGATGTTTTGCTGAACACTGGAATGGGCTTGTTGCAGCGCCGTTTTATTCTGCGGAGATTGCAAAGACGCAATTGCAGATAAGGCTTGTTGGGTGGCTAGTGTTTCTGAGCTTAAGTGATTATCACTTACACCAGTCTCAAAGTCATCTGGTGGCAATTTTTCTTCTGGCACTGGTAAATTGAGGGAGTCGGGTTCAATCGTCATGTTTTCTATTTTGCCCTACAAGACTCAATTCAACAGCCACGAAGTGCAACACAAATTGATTTTCTAAAGTCCTGAGATATCTTAAACAAGAATATTAAGTAATTAAAACCTCGGCATGACTCACCATATTTTAAAAGCTACTAAAGAAAACGTACATCTAGGTGGTTTCTCACATTTGCTAGAACCAGCACTTACTATTGATTCTGGTGACACAATTGACGTAGAAACTTATACTGGCTACTATGTTTACGACAAAGCACCACCAGAGTTTCTCACACCAGAATTTGTTGATATCTGCCAAAATCTGCCACCAGAACGGAAAATTGCAGCAGGGCCTCACTTACTAACAGGGCCAATTTATGTAAAAGATGCAGAACCAGGGGATGTTTTAGAAGTAATATTAGAAGCGATCGCACCTAGTTTACCAGTTGGCTTCAATGCAATTCGTACAGGTTGGGGAGCCTTACCACAGCAATTTCCTCAACCTGCCCTGAGGTTTGTTCGCTTGGATTTAGTCCACAATATCGCTGAATTTCCTCCAGATAGCGGCATTAAAATTCCCCTCAAACCTTTTTTTGGTATTCTTGGTGTCGCGACTCCAGAAACTGCCCGAACTTCCATTCCGCCCGGCTGTTATGGTGGTAATATTGACAACCGTGAACTACAAACAGGCTCTCGCGTCTTTTTACCTATTTTTGTGTCTGGTGGATTATTTTCTATTGGTGATGGACATTCAGCACAAGGAGATGGCGAAGTTAATGTGACTGCTATTGAAACTTCCATGAATGGCAGAATAATACTCAAACTTCGCAAGGATTTACAACTGTCAACACCTGTAGCCGAAACATCTACTGATATCATCACAATGGGATTTGCTCAAACTTTAGATGCAGCTTTAGAAATGGCTGTGAAAAATATGATTGATTTTTTAGAACGTTTTGTAAATTTATCGGCAGAAGATGCTTATGTATTGTGTAGTTTAGCTGTGAATTTTCGCATCACTCAAGTTGTCAATAGCCCCCAAAAAGGTGTTCATGGGATGCTACCCAAATCTATATTCTCACATAAAATCAATTTATAACTAACAACAAACACATAGTTTTGTATGTCTAATTTACTTGTGCAAATGTTACTTATTGGTCTAGTTGCTGGCGTTGCTGGTGGGATGTTTGGCATCGGTGGTGGTGCAATTATGGTTCCAGCAATGGTACTGATAATTGGACTAGATCAAAAATTTGCTACTGGTACTTCTATAGCTGCCCAAATATTACCAATTGGCATTTTAGGAGCAGCAGTTTATTATCGTAGCGGCAATATTAATATTAAATATGCTGTGATGATTGCTATTGGTCTAGTAATTGGTAATTTTTTTGGAGCATTATTTGTTAATCAGCCATTTATTAGTAGTGAAATGATCAAAAAACTTTATGGCATTTTTTTGTTACTTATTGGTCTACGTTATTTAGTAGGACGTTAACAATAATGCCTCAGGTGTAGGTTGGAAAGCCACTCCGTTGGGCGGGTTCCCAAGGCACTCCGCCCTTGCGGTTCCCCGACTTGTAGGAAGTGCCGCCGACTTGTAGCAAGTGGCATTTAAGCACAGCACAATCCAACATCTATAAAAAACTTCATCCCGCAAGGGGATGAAGTTTTCGGGCATAGGGAATGGGGCATGGAAAAGAAGTTACCAGTTATCACTGTTTACTGTCAACTGTTCACTGTTCACTGATTTAACCACTCACGTTAGCGAAGCGGGACGAAGTCCGGGGATGGAGTTTCCCGTCGCTTTTAATAAAAGTGTTGGGTTGACGTAAGGAAAACCAACATACTAGACTGACACAGCTAAAATTTTGCATTAAAACTAACGGATTCCTCCTCCTCAAAAATTTGTTCGAGTTTTTCTCTGTGTTATACCGTCAGATGGACTTTATCTCGGCCACCTCTTCCCACTTTCGAGTCCTCACCTTGGCATATCTATTGCACTATTTGTGCTGTGTGAATCTGCTAGTCTCTTGCTCGTTCAATTCAATGGTTCAACTATGCTTCTTAAACCATTGCTACTAAGTTTTTTTAGCATTTCATCGGCGTTATAGCGGTTACTAAAAACTCCCGCTTGCATCACTTTTCGACCTTGCCAAATTGTGGAAAATGCTTCAGGAGCAAAAAGGCGTACTAAATCTCGTTCTCTGTCAGTTGCTACTTCCACCACTACGCGGTAAAGCATACCTTGCATTTGCTTGGTTTTAGTAGGTGGTAACAAATATCCACCATTGGCAGTTGTGTAAGTTTGAGGTACTTGTACATTGGGAATGGGCAAAATAGTTGAATTACCAAGGGGAGGAGTTTCTGGTACTGGTGATAATTGTCTTTGCTCTGTTTTTGCTGTTGCTACTGGATAGGATGACTGTTGGGGTGCAACAAACTCAATTGTGTTGGTATCAATATGTACATAATTCAACTGTCGCGTATCAGGCTGAAGTGCTGGTAATGGAGTTAATTTTTGCCTAGAAGCAACTTGTGTATTTGCCGATGCTTCTCTAGCTGCCAAGCTACTGGGAATTGGAAAACCGCCTATCTTTGAGGTTAGTGGTTGTTGATTGTATTTAGGCACATTCAATGGTAACTGAGCGGGCTGTAATGGCAGCAATTGACTGTTCAATTGTCTAGAACTACTGCTAGGTGATGTGTCTGTAGGCTTGGTGGCAGTATTTGATACACTTGGAGCAGAGAAATTAATTTCTCGATTCACAGGATTTTGGGAAATTTTACTATTACTTGCGGTGATCGCTGTTTGAGCATTGGTATCTACCTGACCAGCGATCCGGTCACTAGAAAGAGTATTACCAGCAGCAGCAATTACTTGTTTGGCAGCCATAGCATTAATGTCATAACGAGCATTGTTACGAAACTCGTTACCACCTATTTCAGTAACGTTACCCAAATCTGGCATTGCTTGAGCGATCGCTACTAAACCGTCTTCTTTACTACCCTGAATTAAATTATTTCGTAAAACAGGACGGGCATTGCCTTGGACTAAAATTCCAGAACGATTGTCTTGAATTTGATTACCTGCCACCACTGGAGCCGCATTTTGGGTAATATTGATCCCAAAGCCCGTGTTTTCAAAAATGTTTTCCCGCACTTGGGGTTGAGAATTACCACCAATAGTGATTCCATTGGCCCCATTGCGATGAAAGTAGTTTTTGCTGATTGTGGGTGAACCTTTACCAGTTACAGAAATTCCATCCTGAGTACTACCAGTAAATGTATTTTCTGCAATTACTGGATTGCTCGATTCAATCCACAAACCATAACCACGGGGATTTGAGTTTGTAACCGTTACCCCAGTCAATCTTCCTTGGCTGGCTGCGATGATGGTAACATTTTGCCCACCAAAACTACGACTGAGGTATTCACCTCCTCCTTGAATCGTAATCCCACTGCCTTTGTTGGCAGCGTCTCCTTGAAGGGAAACACCCGGTTTTAACATTAAGGGAAATACTTCTCCAGTTTCTACATTATAAGTACCTGGAGAGAGCATAATTACTGTATTAGGTGTAGCTACTCGCAACGCTTGAGTAATGGTTTTTAAAGGGGCATGTTCACTACCATTGCCCCCTGTGTCATCTCCGACACTTGGGTTGACAAATAGCACACTAACCTGAGAAATTATTGTTTCACCTAGGGGCATCTGAGCAACGGCGCTATTAAGGCTGACATCTAGCAATGTCAGGCTTGTTAATCCCACGCTAACTGTGAAACACAACACTGAAAAATGGGAAATTGAAGGTATTGCTAATTCCAGTCTAGGATTTGATTTTTGAAGCTGGACAATTAGCTTTACTGGCAGAATATCTGCTCTACGATATTTAGTAAACACAACAGGGGGAATCAACTTCACACCACTCCTTAGAAATTAACAATAAATTCTTATACTTTCGGAAATAATAGATATGTCGATAATGTAATCTACATATTGACCTGTTGACTATCTTGAATACAAAGTAATTAATAAAGGGACTAGGAATTAGGGACTAGGGACTAAAGAAAGCAAGAAAGCAGAGGAGCAGGAGAAAATAACAAATAATTAATCCACTATGCCCTATGCCCTATGCCCTATGACGGCAGTTGCTCCACTTGGGAAGACCCCAAGACTGCACTGCCTCCCCTATGCCCCGTCTTTAGTAAATTAACGATGCGAAGAATATTGCAAATATGAAAGAGGCTGGCTGTTACGATGAAAGCACTAATGGGGTTGTTGTAATGGTCGAGCCATACAGCCAAAAAGAGCAAATACAGCAAGTTGTTTACCGCATACTAGATGCCAATTTAGATCGTGCTCGTGAAGGCTTGCGAATTATTGAAGAATGGTGTCGCTTTGGATTAAATAATGGGCGATTTACTGGAGAGTGTAAAAGTTTGCGCCAAGAAGTAGCTATTTGGCATACTTCTGAACTTAGGGCAGCTAGAGACACTCCAGGTGATGCTGGTACTGAATTAACCCATCCTCAAGAAGAATATCGCTCAAGCGTTAAATCTTTATTGCAGGCCAATTTTTGCCGTGTCCAAGAAGCCTTACGAGTATTGGAAGAATACGGCAAGCTTTACAACCCAAATATGGGGTCAGCATTTAAGCAGATGCGCTATCGGGTTTATACCCTAGAAAGTGATTTGATGGGTTATCAACGCCATCAACTCTTGTGGCGATCGCATTTATATCTTGTTACTTCTCCCTCAGAAACTTTGGTAGCTACTGTAGAATCTGCTCTCAAAGGTGGATTAACCCTTGTACAGTATCGCGATAAAACTGCTGATGACACTTTGCGTCTGGAACAAGCTACAAAACTACGACAATTATGCCATTCTTACGGCGCTCTATTCATCATTAATGATCGGGTGGATTTAGCTTTAGCAGTGGATGCAGATGGTGTCCATCTAGGACAGCAAGATCTGCCTATTACTAGTGCGCGTCAATTACTTGGCCCTCAGCGTATTATAGGTCGCTCTACCACAAATTCACAAGAAATGCAAGCAGCGATCGCCCAAGGCGCAGATTACATTGGTGTAGGCCCAGTTTATGAAACTCCTACTAAAATAGGTAAACCTGCTGCTGGTCTAGAATATGTCAGTTATGCATCCCAAAATAGTTCAATTCCCTGGTTTGCGATTGGAGGCATAGATGCAAATAATATTAATGATGTGATTGATGCAGGAGCAAAACGTGTGGCGGTAGTGCGATCGCTAATGCAAGCTGAACAACCTACTTTAGTGACACAATATTTGCTGTCCCAACTCAATCGTGTGCAACCAGAATCTTAGTAAATTCAAAATTTCCATCGACATATCTTGTGATGACTTATGTCTAATCAAATTACCCTTGAGGTAAATGGAGAAACTCGTACCTGCTCATCCCAAACTTATTTACCAGAATTGCTCCAGCAGTTGGGTTTTAATCCTCGTTTAGTGGCGGTGGAATATAACGGCGAAATTTTACATCGCCAGTTTTGGTCGCAAACAACAGTACAGACAGGCGATCGCTTAGAAATAGTCACAATTGTCGGTGGTGGTTAAGGAACTTCCAACTAAAAAAATATCCCATCGCTGTGTAGACAAGGGGGCAGGGGAAAAAAATAAGCGCAGAAATTCCAAACTAACTGTCACCCAAACGGCTAGGCAGTTTCATTAACGTGCGCCTCCGTTAGAGACTCACGTTTAGTTAAGAATTATTGAGATAGATAATAATTTTTGCGATTGTTAAGAAATTTATTGTATACCGACATCGTAATCATGTTTGTTTAAAGACTGTTTACTTAAAACGGCAGGAAACGGGATAAAGGATTTTCGGCGTTTTCAAATGTAGGAATAGTAACTAATTCAATGTATATGTCCATAAGACAAGATTGCAAGACAACTGATGAAACTAGAACAAACTAAAACTAGACGAAAACGGGGAGTTATATTAACTCCTACAGGGCTAAAGCGTTTACAAACAGCGATTCAGACTGTGGAAGTAGTAGAAAAACAAGGCGAACTTTACCGTGCTTACTTTGAAAAACAATTAACTACAATCACATAAAGATCAAGGCTAGTGGTCTGTCGCAAAAGTTTTGATAGGTTAATCAACTTTTCAATTTCTCTTGTTTCTCTCTTCCTTTGTGTACTTTGCGTTTTTGGCAGTTCGTTATTTTACCCCGCAAAATTAATGGGACAGACCACTACTAGCTATTTCAGTTCATCCCCAAAAGAGCTACAGCCATTAAATTTGTAGTTGAAAACTTGATGCAAACAACCACTGAGTATTACTGCGCCTATTGTGGCGAACCTAACTTAACCTTTGTTGATTTGAGTGCTGGTTCACAACAATCTTATGTAGAAGATTGTCAAGTTTGCTGTAACCCTAATATTTTGTATGTGCGGGTTGATGAAGACACCCTAGATATCGAAATAGATACCGAATACGAAGAGTAAATTTTAGGTTTTTCTTCCCATGCTGCACTTTACCCATTCCTCAGTGATTAATGCGCCACCAGAAGTAGTTTGGAATTTTCACGAAAGACCAGATATCTTGCAACTTTTAACTCCACCTTGGCAACCAACGCAAGTAGTTCGTCGTGAAGGAGGACTTGATGTCGGCGCTATCACAGAATTTCGCCTATTTGTAGGGCCACTACCTTTAACTTGGTTAGCACGTCATACTGAATGTGAAAAATATCGCTTATTTACCGACGAACAGATATCTGGCCCTTTTGAATCTTGGGTACATCGCCATCAATTTGCACTAGAAGCTGGTAAAACTAGGCTGACTGATGCTATCACTTACTCTATGCCAGGGGGAGGAACAATTGAATTTATCAGTGGTTGGCTAGTACAAACACAATTAGAAGCGATGTTTCGTTACCGCCATTACGTAACTAAACGCGAGTGCGAATCTTAATAGTAATACTCAATCTCTAATCTTTTGAAATTAATCATGCTACTTTTTGTTCAGGTTATTGTCTGTTTCATCTTGGTAATTGTTGTAGGAACATGGCTGTCAAAGAGTGCTGATATTTTGGCAGAGAAAACAAGATTGGGGCGTACCTGGATTGGTACATTGCTACTTGCAGGTGTCACATCTTTACCAGAGTTGGCCACAGGGATAAGTGCAATTGTTGTATTCAACGCCCCAGATTTAGCAGTGGGTGGCATTTTGGGCAGCTGTCTTTTCAATCTACTCATTCTGGCGTTGCTGGATATTCTTAGTGGTCCAGAACCATTACTCAAACGAGCGCAGATTAGTCATGGATTAGCCGCTAGCCTAGGCTGTGCAATGTTGGGCGTGACTGCTGCTGCAATCATCTTAGCTCGTACAAATATTTCTTTGACTGTGGGATGGTTTGGTTTGCCGAGTTTGGTACTACTTTTGTTTTACATGGCCAGCGCCCGGACAATTGCCCAGTTTGAAACTAGACGACGTGCTGAAGTTTTAGAAGAAGAAGCTGAGATTTTTCAATACCAACATGTCAAACGTCAGCAAGCTTATCTGATATTTGTCTTACTTTCAGTAGCAACTGTAGTTTTAGGTGTGTGGCTGGCTTCTCTAGGCGAACAAGTGGCAACGGCGACTGGATTGGGACAGAGTTTTGTCGGCGCACTTTTACTAGCTGCGGCTACCTCACTACCAGAAGTTGTAGTGTCTCTAGCAGCTATCAGATTGAATGCTGTAGATATGGCAGTTTCTAACATTTTTGGCTCAAATCTCTATAATCTGGCAATTCTGGGGATATATGATTTGGTGTATTTTCAAGATAATCTTTGGTTACATGTCAACCAAGTACACATTTTTACTGCTGTTATAGCAATGATTATGACTTCAATAGCGATCGCTGGACTCATCTATCATGCTGTCAGTCGTTCAAGGATGTACATCACTTGGGATGGACTCACTTTGATTATCCTGTATTTCGGCGGTATGTATATGATTTACTACACTTAAATTTCAGGTAATGCTATAAGCTGTTCCACATTTAACTTACATATTTTTGATTTTGGGGAAAAACCCATTAATCCTTCTCGCCTGCCCCCTACACCCTGCTTTCCTGCTTGCCTCAATGTGCAAAAAGTTTAACAGCTTACCGTTGGTATTTGGGATAGCATCTGCTATTAGATTCATCTCATCAATGCCATTTTTGTAAAAAATTCAATTGAGATTAACGCAGGTTAATAAGCGATAAAAGTCTGATTAAAGTTTCTCAACTTACGAAAACAGCTGTAAATAAGTCTTATCTATGATAAAAAATTAATGATGTTTATGAAGTGTTAAGAGTTATCATCAGTACCAAGGAATAATTTAAAACTTGCAAAAACCGAATTAATGTTAGTGAACTATTCTAAAGTTTACACTTCGGAGCAAGGCTGTCCTATTAATTTGGTTGGCCAAACGGGACAAGCGGTGCAGATTTCTATTCATTCTCCCAGTCAGTATATCTGTGCCAACTGCGAACGGATATTGCCAGATTGGAAACAGAAACCTTTTTTATGGGTTGTGATTGTTTTACAGCAATCACGATGTCAGTTAATTAAAAGTACGACAGAAGTAGAGATAGAAAAAGAAAACCTGCGGGAAAAGTTTATGAGATTTGGCTGCGATTTAGCATTTAGTTTACGCGATCGCGGTTATAAGGCTGATCTCATAGATCCTCGTACTGGCTATCCTTTACTTTCTCATCCTGGGACAATTCCCCACAATGACACAGCAGTTGTCAAAGCTTTGCTCAAATATCCGGTAATTAAAAACAAATGCTGTGTATTAGTTCATCCTACTTGGGGTACAGCAGTTTATCCCAGTATTCTAATATCAGAAGCACCCCCAATGATCATCGAATCAGTGACAAAAGATCTAGCACCCTTGCATGGGTGGAAAGAAGTTAGTAGTTAATTGTTAGTTGTCATTTGTCAGTTGTCAGTTGTTAGCGATGCACTGAGTTTCGACACTTCGACAGGCTACTTCGACTATGGTTCCTGAGCGAAGTCGAAGGACGCTCAGTACAAGTGCGCGGAAATCGAGTTTCGACACTTCGACAAGCTCAGTGCAGCGCGGCAATCGAGTTTCGACTACGCTCAATTGCCGCGAAGTCGAGATTCAACTACCGCTAGCCGAAGTGTAGTGAATAGCAAAAACAACTGACCATTGACTACTGACCACTGACACGAAATCACGCCCCTTCCAGGGGTGGGATGAGCTGAAAGTGAGGCGAAAAGCAAACGGGAAAAATGGTATATTTAAAAACTAAATAAAAATATTATTATTAGTCACCAAAGTATGGAGAACAAAGACGGCATATTATTATGAACGACTGGAATTTGCCCTGGGAAGGTGGATGCCGTTGCGGACAGCTGCGGTTTAAGGTAAGCGCGCCGCCTCTGCTGACGATGGCTTGCCACTGCACTGGTTGCCAGCGAATGACTGCTAGCGCTTTTTCTTTAAGCGTTGCGATTCCAAGCGTTGGGTTTTCAGTAGTGAAAGGTGAACTGGCTATCGGCGGCTTGCACGGCGCGACTCGCCATTACTTCTGCCCGCACTGCATGAGTTGGATGTTTTCTCGACCGGAAGGAATAGACGAGTTTGTTAACCTTCGTCCGACGATGCTGGACGATGCCTCATGGTTCACGCCTTTCATCGAAACTTGGACGAGGGAAAAGCTGCCCTGGGCGATGACCCCTGCGGTTCATAGCTTTGAGACTCTACCCACTTATGAAGATTATGCTCCTCTGACAGAAGAATACGCCAAGCAAGCATCAAAACCTGCATGATAACTGCAACTTGAATAAGAGAAAATCGCGATAGTTAATTTATTTTATAACAGCGTGTTGTCGGCGACAGTCTTCGACCAACGTAGGTTATCGCATCCTTGGTTACCCTAAGATAGTTATCGGTTGTTTGGCTCTCTGGTCTTCATCATCATATATATTGAAAGTGGGTAAAGTATAGTTACAATGAAGACCGATAATAAAATCTATTTTTCTAGGTAACTTATACCATTTCACGAAATATTTGAAACAGATGATTGGTCTTTAATTCTTTCCCCCTGCCCCCTGCTCCCCTGCCTCTTCCTGCTGCCTATTTGTATCAATTTTAAAGTGAAACGGTATTACTTTTGGAAGCTCAGACCATCGAAGCCTTTAATGGTAAAGTTTGTTATTTTCCACTGATGAGTGGACGCTACGAAGTTAAGCCAGGAATGATGCCTTTTGGTTCCTGCTTAAGTAACACTCAGGCTGACCAGCAGGTATTTCAAATTGATGAAAATTTTATACACTATCGCCAGATTAAGCTTTTAGCCCGTGCTGAACGGTTGAGTAAATACTATCAGACTTACAACTATTCTCAGGCTGTAGCTGGAGCGATCGCTTGTTTAATCATCAATCGTCTTACCCAAGAACACCCACAATATTTTGACTGTCAAAAATCCTCTGCTAATACCTGGAGATTTCATAGTTATCTGACTCAAGAAACACTTGATCTAGATGCAAATTGGCAGTTACAACAAGTCAAAACACCAGATAATTTAGCTACTCCAACTTATGCATCTATCTTAGATGCTTTGGCGGCACAGGTACAGGAAGATTTAACTGTGATCTGCCGTTCTCAAAATGCTAGCAACTGGCTGAGTGCGATTCATTTATGCTATCCCAATCACTGGTCAGCCGAAGCAAAAATTGGTCAAGACTTTGCCGCGATACATGCACCTGTTGCAGGTATGGAAAAAATTAATCGCCGGGCAGATGCGATCGTTAATACTATGATTGACAGAGAACCAATGGTGCGCTTTGCTTGGGGTTTAAGCACCGATACCCGTCTCAATCACCATCCAGAACCGCCGCCTGAAATATCAGTTAGTCAATGGCATGGTAGAAGCTTTGATTCACAGTACCCCAGACTTTATCTGCGAATTGAGCGACAGGTCATTTGGGGGCTACCAAAGTATGAAGCAGCACTTTTTACTATTCGTACATATTTTAGAGATTGTAGCGCAATCAAAAAAGACTCAGTGTTACGGTCTAAGTTATATACTGCAATTGAGTCTATGACACCAGAATCTTTAGCTTATAAGGGTTTAGTCGAAAGTAAAGCTAGTATTTTGCAATGGCTAAACTCCGTTTGATCAGCTTTTGAAGCATGAAGTTTTACCCTTTTACGCTATTTTTTTAACTACAGCAATCCTGCTGACTCATACAACCTTTTTTGCATGGCTGTAATCTTCACACCATAGTCCAAATCAGCTGACCAACGTCCTGATAATTGATTAACTGATGGTGCAATCCCACGGGTGACAAAGCGAAACCGTGGATCTACGACTTCGTTCACTAAAGGTTCTAGACTGGCGTAAGCTTTCAAGTGTTGGATATGCGCTCTGACTCCAATTCTGGCACTGGGAAAGGATGCAGCCTCTGCACCACCACCGATCGCACCTAAACCAGCAAAATTATTTTGCTCTGGTCGAATATCACTGCCAAAGCGTAAAAATCCCGTTTCTACACACATTTGGCAAAAAGCAATATCATGATTGACTCCTTCTGCGATCGCTTCTTCTCGGTAAAGTTTGGGAATGTCAGGAAACTTGGCTAAGGCATTATCATTATTATTTCTTAAAAATAGTTGTAACTGTACTTCTGAGGTGATACCGTTTGACATCACCCGATCATATTGACCAGGGCAAACTACTACATTTGAGCGTAAGCTGACGGTACGAGTTGCAGCATCCCAACTGATGGCAATATTAAAGTCCCGCAGTTCAACGGCTTTCACATATACTATCCTGCGGTAAGTAATACGGTTGACATTAGGCGCTTTTGATAGGTCAATTCGCAAGCGATCTATTAAATCAATGGGGATGTAAGCATTCCCATTCACCACTATTCCTTGCTCTGGATAATTTTGCCCATTTATGTTGATGTTAATAGCTGGATAAGTTGCTTCTGGAGGAGTATTAGGAGTGGGGTCAATGACACGACTCCAAGATGCGAGTCCATCAGCAATGCCTAAAGCAAAATCCCGGCGACGAGTTTGCAGCAAAGCCCGATCTTCTGGACTGCTGAGAAATCCCACTTGCATCACCAAAGCCGGCAGGATTGTTTGGCGACAAAAAGCTAAACGACCTAATCCACTATCTGTATCTGGTTTGACTCCTCGATTAGGCAACTGAGGTACACGGCGCAACAACCCCACTAGTAACAATTCAGCATTGCTTTTACGCTCAGTATTGTTAGCAATATAGTAAACGCTAGCTCCCCGCACAGATGGACTGCTAGCCGCATCAGCTTGAATTTCTAAGGCGACATCACCCCGACGACTACGAGAATTAATCCAGGCGATTGTGTCTGCGGCACTGAGGTCATCGGGAACTGCTAAAACTTCAAAACTCCGCGCCCTGAGTTCCGTGACAATAAAATCTCGCAGCAAAATCATTTCTCTAGCTTCAGTTGTACCACCTGCGATCGCACCTGGATCGATTCCTCCTGCCTCTCTACCTCCGTGTGCTGCTGAAATAAAAATACGTCCCATTTATAGTATTTCCTCTGATAAAATTAAGCCTCAGCAATTTTAGACTTGATTGGTGAATCGGCAACAACAATATAATATGCATTAGAAGTACTTAATCATTTGTCCTTTGTTATTTCTCTAACTCCCATCAATCACCAATGCCACTCTTTAAGTAACTGGACGTACTACACGAATTAGTTTTCCTAGCAAAGGTTCTTCTGCTGTTACAGCCTCATCTATCAGGGCTGCAAACTGTTCCCAATTACGATTGTTTGTGCAAACAATAATACCGAAGTGCCTAGAATCACGACGATGTAAACGGATAAAATCATCTCTATTGATAGTTAATATAGAGCGTTCTTGACTTATGGCAAATGCCAGCACTTCGTCATCAACTATACCTTAGACTTCTTGCAAAAGTCCTTATTCTTAGCTTCTTCTTTGCGTCTTTGCGTCTTTGCGTGAGACAAAAAGATATTTATGCAAGAGGTCTCTTTGTATGCATTTCCAGCATCTTGGACTGTCAAAACATCATGCCCCAAAGTACGTAATAATTCCACAGCGGGAAACGGAAACTGCTCGTCTGCGTAAAACCTAGCCATCGATTAGGCTACCTGATTACGTTCAATTGCCGATTCAATTTCATTGGGGTGAGCTTGTGCATATATCCAAGCATTAGCTAAATCTCTAGCTGTGATGGTTGGATAACTCGTCAAAAGGTCAGCATCACTATATCCAAGACGGCGAGCTTCTACAAGTATCCAGACAGGAATACGAGTTTTAGCGATGCAAGCCTCTCCACCGCAGACTCTAGGAGTTTTCTCAATTCCTTGCCAATTGCTACCGAGACTTTGAGCCAGTAACTGTATAGCTTGCAATTTTTCAGCAGGACTGAGGGCAAGAAATTGTTGTTCTAACTCTTTGAGTGTCACGCTTGTAAATTTTTTGATGTTTATAGAATTTTATCAATTGCTGATTTGATTGTAGCTCGACTAGCAAATTTAACGTCCTAGTAATTGTGAGGATGAGCCTGATTCGGTAAGATCGCATGAGAAATTCATCGCATTGAAGTATGGCAAAGCAAGAAGCTCCACTGACTAAAGACGCGCTAATTAAAGAAGTCTGTCGGCGGATTCGGGTAGCCCGCAGCTATTGGGATGCTCACAATAATGCTGCCTGTCGAGGTGAGCGCGATCGCGCCTTAGCACTTTACAATACATTAACTAAAGAACAAAAACAGCAGATTCCCCAAGTGTTGCGAGTGTGGCTACGCTATCGCAGTGAAAAATACTTTGGCGCACATCGAACACCGCCCAAATCGGCACGAAAATCGGCTAAAAAAGATTAACTCAATTAAAGCCTCGTAACTTTTGATGTACAAAAGCTAAATGCCACATATAGTCATTAATCTTTTCACCAACTGCTTGCATGATATGTTGCTTGGCCTTCTCAACTTGATTATCTGCCTCAAAATATAAACCCACATAAAGATGGCTGTAAAATTTCGTGTGTTTATTACCATCTGTGCCAAGCTTGAGGAGATCATCTGGAGAACAGCGGTCTGCATACAAATCATATATCTGCCGCATCACAAATCGGGGATCGTTTTTCACTTCTAGTAAAGACTGACGTGCTTTGGTAACGCCTTGAAGTTGAGCAATACATAGATAACGCCAAACTGTCTCTTCTACATCTTGAAAGTTAACAGTCAAATCTACCTCAAATTGTTTAGCACCTTCTGCAAATTTTGCAGCATAGTAGTAAGATAATCCCCGTTGCCATAAATATGGTGTTAAACGCGGGTCAAGTTTTTCTGCCATGTCAAAATCTGCAATAGATGCATTTATCTCAGCTAGTTTAAAATAAACCATACCCCTCTGCACGAAGATTCTAGGGTCATTGGCATAGCTGGAGATCAAATCGTTATAACGGATAAGTTCTTGTTCTAGACTATTGCTTAAGTTCATTATTTAAGTAGTTTGTAGTGAGGACTTTAGTCCTCTGTGCGAGACGCTATATAAACAAAAAAGGGCTAAAGCCCTGATTACGAAATCAATTACAATAATTTTACATTGCTTAATGTAGCTTAATTTGTTCCTGCCGACTTACTTAGTTATCATCCAAATAGCTTAGTTGCAGATTGCGTCAAAATATAATTAATGACGAATAAATGATTACTTATGCCAACTCCCCGCTTGCATCCAGACACAATTGAGGAAATTAAACAACGAGCTGACATTGTAGATGTTGTCTCAGAACATGTTGTCTTACGCAAGCGCGGTAAAGATTTTGTGGGATTGTGTCCTTTTCACGATGAAAAAAGCCCCAGCTTTACAGTCAGTCAGACAAAGCAAATGTATTATTGCTTCGGCTGTCAAGCTGGAGGAAACGCCATTAAATTTTTGATGGATTTGGAGAAACGCCAGTTTACAGAAGTTGTATTGGATTTAGCACGGCGTTACCAAGTAAACATACAAACCCTAGAACCTGAACAACGGCAACAATTGCAGCGTCAGTTGTCTTTACGCGAACAATTATATGAAGTTCTGGCTTCGACGGCACAATTTTATCAACATGCCCTAAGACAATCTGCACAACTAAAAGCAATTGAATATCTACAATCTAATCGCCAACTGAGAAAAGAAACAATCGAGCAGTTTGGCTTGGGTTATGCACCCGCAGGTTGGGAAACTCTCCATCGCTATTTGGTAGAAGATAAGCACTACCCAGTGCAATTAGTAGAAAAGGCGGGATTAATTAAGCCACGTAAACAAGGAGGTGGCTATTATGATGTATTTCGCGATCGCCTGATCATTCCCATCCGCGATGTGCAAGGGCGGGTAATTGCTTTTGGTGGGAGAACTCTTGGCGATGATCAACCCAAATATCTCAATTCACCAGAAACCGAACTTTTTAGTAAAGGTAAAACTTTATTTGCCCTAGATGAAGCCAAAGCTGGGATTTCTCAACTCGATCAAGCAGTAGTCGTAGAAGGATATTTTGATGCGATCGCTCTTCATGCTGCTGGGATTACTAATGCCGTTGCTTCCCTGGGTACAGCATTAAGTTTAGAACAAGTACGGCTGATATTACGCTACACCGAATCGAAACAATTAGTACTTAACTTTGATGCCGATAAAGCAGGCAATATTGCTGCCGAACGCGCGATCGGCGAAATTGCCGAACTAGCATATAAAGGGGAAGTTCAATTAAAAATTCTCAATATACCTGATGGTAAAGATGCTGATGAATACTTGTATAGTCACACTTCAGAAGACTATAAACAATTGTTGGCAAATGCCCCACTGTGGCTAGATTGGCAGATTCAGCAAATTACTCAAAACCGCGATTTAAGGCAGGCTACTGATTTCCAGCAAGTAACTCAACAAATAGTTAAGTTACTGAAAAATATAGCCAATAGTGATACACGTAACTATTACATTTCTCACTGTGCGGAAATTCTCAGCTTAGGAGATAGCAGACTGATACCTCTAAGAGTTGAAAATTTGCTCACTCAAATTGCTCCTACTAAGGCTATATATTCAAAGCCTGTCTCAGCAAAAAAAGCGTGGGGAGGTGCTGAAAAGCCTTCTCATTCAACACTCACCACAGATTACAGTCTTTTAGAACACGCGGAAGCTTTGTTACTCAGGATTTACTTGCATTGTCTTGAACAGCGTCAAGGGATTATTGACGAATTAGAAGAACAAGATTTGCAATTTAGCCTTTCTCACCATCGATTTTTGTGGCAACAGATTGTAGAAATAAAAGCAGAACAAATAGATTTAATCTCAACTCTGCAAAATAGATACCTACAATTGTCAGAAGACTTGGGAGTAGTGTCACATCTGTTTCATCTCAACGAGAAATGGAAAAAAGAAATAATGCGGACTCCGCAAGTAGTTCAAGCTGCGATCGCTTGCATGAATTTGGTGATGATTGAAAAACGCTATCGTCACTTTTTGGAACTATGGCAGACAACAGATCCAGAAGCTGAACCAGAACGTTATCAATCTTATTATCAAGCCTTCTACGCCGAAAAAATCAAGCTGCAAAAAATAGACAGACAACGGCTATTTTCGATTACAGAATTGCTTTGATCCAATAAAATTTTTTCATTGAAAGCAGCGAGAAACTCCATCCCTTCATACCGTTTTACTTTAAAGTTGATACATTTGGGCAAGCAGAGGAAGCAGGGGAGGCAGGGGGAGTAAGAAAAGTAATTTGTATCAATAATTTCGTGAAATGGTATCACAGGTGGTTAAATCAGTGAATAGTGCTGGTAACTGATAACTTCTTCCCCATGCCCCATGCCCCATGCCCACAAGGGGATAGAGTTTTTAATAACAATTCATTGCTGAAGCTGCACTTACTTTGGTTAAATCGCTAGTGAATGCGCCGATGTATTTGTAAGGTGATGAACCAGAACAAGTCATGGAATTTTTATCAGCGCGGCGGGGAGTCCACCATGAATCTGCCTTCACAGTTAGATTTATACCATTCCATGATAGTCCTGTGACAACTAAAGAGTTAGTTTTGCCATCGCTTGGTTTTCTGGCAGAGAGAAATGTGGCATAGTAAACGCTACCATTGACGGGATTAATCTTGGCGATCACTGCGACTTTAGCGCCGCCGCCACTGCCGTAACTAGATAGCCAACGTCCAGTAGCAAAGCGCCGGAAATCATTACCTGTCTGAGTACCTGTGGAGGTAAAAACTCCATACAATACGCCTTTTCCGTCCCAAAATAATCCGTAGCCTGTGCCATCATCATTCGTCGTTTCGTAATCACTGCGACACCATTTCTTGATTCCATTATCAAAACGAACAATTCGGGGGTCTTTGTTTTTAGATGATACTTGCTGATAACCAATGTAGATAGTTGTTTGTCCATTAATTACCTTGGGGCCATTTTTAGCTTTAATTGTCGCTTCATTATCATTGCAAGTAAATGTCACACTTTTACTCACAGATGAATTAATAACAGTTTGAGCCAAAACAGGAGGAGTTTTTGTGATTGCTAAATCAGTCCCTAATATGACTGCAACAGATAAAAATGTTAAATACTTCTGCAATTGGTGATGATAAATCATGGTATTTGATTGTTAAGTTTAGTGTAAATGTTCACACTAATTTAAATTAAGCTACCAAATTATACACGAGTGAATACACTTGAAAAGTTGATCTACGTTGAAACACTTATTTATAATAGCGATCGCTTGTACCATTTTCTTTTTAATACATTTACTATCAGTACATTATCTAAAAGTTTAAAATATCTAATGACTCTTCTATTTCTAAATCCAAAATTCTAGACCGTGCGTCTTTAAGTGCTTCTATATTGCCTTCTTGACGATAGATGTCTACCGCTTTTTGAAAGTCTTCAATTGCACCCTGATGATCTTTCATTTGATCGTAGATAGTACCACGATTATAATAAGCATCAGCATAATTAGGGTTAATCTTGAGTGTCTGAGTATAATCATCAATTGCTGACGGTAAATTTCCTAATTCATAATTAGCATTACCACGGTTGTAATGAACATCAGCATAGTTAGGGTTAATTTGTATTGCCTGAGTATAATCATCAATGGCTCCTGCATAATCACCTAAATCAAAACGAGCATTACCACGATTTTTATAGGCTTCTGCATTATCCGGGTTACTCTTAATTGCTTGAGTAAACCCTTGCTGGTATCTGAGAAAATAACGAGCAATTCCCTGATTTTTGTGAATGTTGGCATACTGAGGATCAATTTTAATCGCCTGAGTGTAATCTTCAATTGCTCCTTGATTATCTCCTAAAAAAGAACGAGCTTCAGCACGATTTTTGTAAGCGATCGCACCATGAGGATTAATCGCGATCGCCTGAGTGTAATCTTCAATTGCTTCTTGATAATTGCCTAATTGATAACGAGCTAAACCTCGTTTATTATAAGATTTGGCATCTTTCAGATTTAGCTTAATTGCTTGAGAATAATCTGCGATCGCTTTTTCATAATCTCCCAAATTATAGTAAGCTAAACCTCGTTTATAATAAATATCAGTATTATTAAAATTAAATTTTAATACTTGGTTATAATTAGCAATAGCAGCTTTATATTGTCCTTTCTTTAAACATTCGTCACCCAGACTTTGGTAATGGAAATCTTTATTTGTATTAATGTAAAATGTAGATTTATTTAGCTGATTTGTGCTAAGTATAGATAAAGATTGTGGCTGTAAAACATCCTGACAACTTAAAGTTTCTTGCCTAGAAGTTATAGAAGACTGGCACTGTTCCAAATAACACCATAAACCACCCCCATATAAAAGTTGATCTATACCAAATGAGATTCTTCCAGTTTTTAGTTTAATCATCCGTGTAGGTAGAAAACCAGCCAAAAAAAGGTGATATTCAGATTGTGCTTCACTCACTTCTTCTTGAATCAAAATACAAACTATAACGGCATTTTTGGCAACTTCTTCGGAACTAACTGACCACTTAACTTGATCTATACTGCCATGACGTGATTTCACTTCAATGCCTATAAACGGGTCAGCAGTTAAAGTAAAATCTATTTTGCCATCGCCACCAAATCGCTTTTCATAATCTACTTCTGTAATCAACTCGGCTAAACGTTCTTTAACAACTTCTTCACCTAATTTTCCTTTGAGATAGCTGATAAAAACATCACGAACTGGCGAAACACGCTTATACTTTTCAGCCATTAGCCAGCAAAATTGTCGCAACACTTTTAACCTCTCTCCAGAGATTATAGTTAATTCGCTATATTGACCTTCTGTTTCGCAATGAAGCAGACAACCAGTTTTTAACCTTTTAACAAAATCAGACTGTAGCGATCGCAGTAACGTAATCCAATCCATTGATATTTCTGCGAATCTTTTTGATGATGTTATTTTATTAAAATATCCAGTCGCCGTAAAGCTGGCAATTGTTTTAACGTGAGTTCGACGGTGAACGAAAGCCAGAAAGCTTGCGCCTAGAGTCTTTGAAGGAATGGGATGAAACCAATTCGCAATGACGCTTGCAGACTCGCTACCGCTGTGTTAACGCAATTAAATTAAGCTACCGTTATTGACTTTCAAATAAAGTTTGTATTAAAATTAATCAGACCAATCGGTCGGAAAAATATTATGTCTAAAGGCCAAGAGACAAAAACTAAAATTCTTCAACAAGCCGCTGAACTGTTTAACCAACAGGGGTATGCTGGCTCATCTATGTCCGACATTATGCGTGTAACGGGATTGCAAAAAGGAGGAATTTATAATCATTTTCCCAGTAAAGATGAGCTAGCACTACAAGCTTTTGACTTTGCGATCGCTTGTGTCAGCAAGCATTACAGATCTGCCTTACGTAGCAAAAGTAATGCAGTCGAACGTCTACAAGCAATCATTGGGGTTTTTAGTAATTTTGCAGACAATCCACCCATTAAAGGAGGATGTCCATTACTTAATACTGCCGTGGAAAGTGATGATGCTCACCCGGCGCTGCGAGAACGAACCCAACAGGCGATGAACTCTTGGCTAAATTTAATTCGGCGAATTATTGAAACAGGAATTGCAAAGGGTGAAATTCGCCCTGAAGTTAATGCTGAGGAAATCGCAACTATTATCACTGCAACCTTAGAAGGAGCAATTATGATTAGTAAGCTTTATGGAGACTCTGTTCACATGCAAAGGGCAGTTAATCATCTAAATCAGTATATAGAAAATTACCTTTAAATTCATGACACAAATTAAGGTTTACGGTCTAGCAGAAAAACTTAACCCTATTAAAACAAAGCTTGCAAATATCATTCATAGCTCTATTATTGAGGTGTTGCAACTTCCCCCTAAAAAACGATTTCATAGATTCTTCTCCCTGGAAAGAGATGACTTTTACTATCCATCAGATAGGTCAGAAAATTACTTAATCATTGAGATTAGCATGTTTGAGGGGCGTACACTAGAAACCAAAAAGCGCTTAATTTATAGATTAATTCAGAAGATTAATCAAAACTTAAATATCGCTGTTAATGATATTGAAATTACACTTTTTGAAACGCCTCCGGCTAACTGGGGTATTCGGGGTTTAACAGGTGATGAATTAAATCTAAATTACAAGGTAGACGTTTGAAATTAGTCATATTAAATTTATAGTAGGAGATTATCAGCCAGCAACTCAGAACAACTGAATTTCCCAAAGCAAATTTTTTTAGACTTTAACAGACCGTTTGGTCTTTTTGCCAATTTTAGGAGAAATTATTCATGCTGAAGTTTTACTATAATCCGCGCTCACCTATGGCTCGCCGTGTGTGGAGAATCCCCAGTAGACCTAACTGCGATCGCTTTCATACTCCTGTGCAGTTTCGTACTCACGCTGGAATTGTTCTAATTCTTGTACCCGGCGAAATAGCTGATCGCGTTGCGAAGTGCTGACGGTTTCTAGTTCGCTGATTTTAGTGTTGAGATGCTTAATCATCAAAAACAATACGTTT
This sequence comes from Halotia branconii CENA392, assembly GCF_029953635.1. Lineage (NCBI taxonomy): Bacteria > Bacillati > Cyanobacteriota > Cyanophyceae > Nostocales > Nodulariaceae > Halotia > Halotia branconii. The sequence continues at coordinate 6,850,085 of NZ_CP124543.1, forward strand.
TTATCAAGATTGTCAAGTGTCTCACCGTCTACTAATAGACTGTTTAAAGTTTCACTTGTGGATGTAGTGCATTCTAGGAAATTACCAATAACCTTAAAATCCCAAGTTTCCCCGTTAATATCTTGGGGGTGAATGTAAAAGCTATACTGATTGTTTTGGTCTTTTTGGACTCTAAGTCTAAAATCAATTGCTTTTCCTTCGTGTATCTGAAAGTAATTTTCTAACGTAAACTTACTAATCATGTTCAACCTTGAAAAATTAATTAGAGAATTAGACGAATTTATCAAATACTGGGGAACTTTACCCTCAACGTTTATAGCCTATTACGATGATTTATATGGTTATCCTTGGGGAAGACTTAAACTATTTGGGATGCTGTGTTTAAGCTTTTCTTTTTATTTTGGATTGTTGATCTTGATTCTTGAACTAAAGTAATCTCCGTCCGGTTAGTCAGCCGGCTTGTCACTAGCCGGGCGTTGCACCAGATAGCCCAGAATAGCTGTAGATATTCCTGTGATTATCGTCGCAGTGTTACTGCCAATCATCCCACTACCGCCCAGGACACTAGAGACTCCTGCAACCAAACCTAAAACTGTGCTGAATCGATCTAAAGTTTTTTGATTCACTTGTAATTACTCCTGTTCTGTATTCTCTTCGTATTCCCGAATTTGGAAGTTAGTGTCGCGCTGTAAAAAGCGTTGAATATCGCGGGTGTAGAATAAAACTCGTTTAAACTTGTGGTCAATTTTTTCATTCATTTGACCCAACAGCATTTGAATTACATCTTTTCTGTTGATATACTCTTGAACGTGTAAATCAAATCTTTTGTCTAACTCTCTAATCTTCTCGGCATTGCTAGCATACTCTTTCAAATCTTCTTCAATTTGAATAATTGAAGTTGAAATTCTATTGATACTGCTAACAATTTTGATGCCTAACCCACCTAAAATGGAAAAGCTAACAAGGATTCCTAAAAATATACCAGTAGATTCTAAAGTAATTGTGATTCCTGGGCTGTTACTGTTAGTTGAGTTACTAACAGCTATTACTGATTTTGTAGTAGTCACTTGTGTTAATCAGTTGGATCATCCAAATTTTCAATAAACTGTGCTGTGTCAACCTTCACCCGGACAGTAAACTCATACTCTGGCATCTCCGGTGTACCCGTAAGCTGTTGACTGGCAAATTGAATAGGTGGTAATTCAGCATTAACTCTTGCTTCATTCACTTGGTCGGTTAATGCAGCTAATCCTTGCAAAAGTTTAACAATTCCCTTAACACAAGAAGCATTAAGAGTCAGATTGCTACCGCTTTCTGTAGTTGTGCTGAAATTAAGCTTGACTTGATTATTTCCAACAAATTCAATTGAACCAGCGGGTAACTTTTCGGCTAATGCGCTGTAACTTAATGCAGTAGTCATAAATTATCAATTTTGAACTCAATTGTTTCTAATTTGGAGCGAACCGCGTTGATTAAATCTTCCGTGGTATCAGTTTCTATTCCTCTGTATTCCCAGACAGCCAGAGTGACTTGGTAAATCCAAGGTAAAGCCTCAAACCTCAAACGATAAGATTCGGTCAGCTTGGGAAACTGAACCAACTCAATCGCATTAAGCTTAATTAGTCGGCGTGTACCATCTACTTCAGTGGTTGGAACCTGTCCCAATCCCTCAAAAACTACAGTGTCGTCAACATGAATGCCGCTAATTTGTTGATAGAAATATCCTGCTCTAATCCAAGTAGGTTTGGCATTAAGCCAGGAAGCCCCGACTAAAAAAACGTGACTATCAGTCAAATAAGGAAGCTCTACTGGGTCAATTAGCGGCGCTCTGGCTCTGCGGTTGTCGGGATTACCTACTAACTTTTGGTAGTAAGTTAATTCCCAAGCTCCCATTGCTGTTAGGTCAAGCTGAAGTGTCATATTTTGACTAATTCCCAATCTTCAGCTAGTTCAAAAACGTCATACTCTTGTTCGTCCAGGAAGTCGAGAAAGGTATCTGGGTGAATATTGCCGCGCAGAAACGCTGCTGTCATATTTGCCCGCTGGAGCATGAGATTTAATTCCTCCTCATACTCCAATTGCGACTGTCCCGGATACCAAATTGCAGGAGTTTCTAAAAAATTATTCACCACTGCCAGTTAATACAAAATATTCAGGCGTAAACCAAACACGCCCATAAGCACCCCCTAATTTGCCTTTAACAGCGTTGAAAACAGTTTTCACTTCATTATCTAAAGCTGCTGCTGATTGAATTGAAAGTGGTGCAGTGTAAGAATATTGGGTGTTACTGCCACGATTCCCTGGCGCATATCTCTTGTATGGGCGATTACTACCTAAAGCCCGAATGATATTAGGTGAATCGTCTGATACAGTAGCGTGAACTTTCGCAGGCTTAGCGCCGCGAGGTAAAGGATCTTCTGAACCGGCATCAACCAAGTTTAAAGCTGTCTGTCCAAAAAACACGACACTTTTTTGGGATGCCTGTACTTTGTACTTTTTAGCAGTTTCTCCAGCTGCAATCTGTATAGGTTTGTAAGCTACTGCAATTAAAGGATTTTTGCGAGTACTTGCACCATCTTCTCTAACGGGTGGGTTATAAGCTTCCCTTGCACGAGCATATTGCAACTCTTTTTCAATCTGTTTGGCGCTTTTGCGTCTTCCCATAGTTACTGAGGTTTGTGTAAAAAATGTTTTGCGTAAATCATTTCTAGCAAGGGTTTAGCAGTAATTTTCTCAACCGGATAACATAAGGTTGTCCGTAAAATTTTTAGTTTTATTCAATTAAACGCGTTCAATTACACTTCGTAGCCGAGATCCACTAACAGCTACTAAATTCACAGGATTCTGTTTTCCCCAAATAAACAACTGAGCATAACGAAACTTTACGTCAGATGTGCGTCTACGCACGAACTTTTTAACTGTACGCCCATAAACTCGATGTGTTCCTGGGTTATTTGAATAAACGCGGTCATTGTCTATAAATTGCAGATAATCACGGTCAAGAGAATGATTTTGGATATCTAGCACGGCTCGAATAATTCTTTCTCCCTCAGTCTTACTGGGAACTAACAGTTTTAATTCATAACCACGTTCTTTATCTGAATAAGTACATTTAAAGCGTCCTTTATGCCAAACAAAAGGAGGTGTCGCAAAAACACTTTTAATTTTTCTTGCTAATGTTTCTGCGTCAGTTCTGCTGATACTTTCACTTGATTCATTCATCAACCTAAAAGTTATTTCGCCTTCTGCTTGTGGTGTTGATTCATTGCTATGAATTTCAAAATTATAAGGTTCTAAAAAGAATAGTTTTACTTGAGGCTTAAAAGTTCGTTCTGATTGCACATCAAACCAAGGAACACCATACACTGGGCGCTGAACTGCTTCTAACCTTCCTATTGTTACTTCAAACAACCACATCCTCATCATGGTCATAACATCGGTGTCGTCATCTTTCATTAAACAAGAATGCTTCAGTCGTGGCTTAGGATTACTAATATCATCATCTGGCTGGTTTTTAAAATATGCTCGAACTGCTTTATTATGCTCCAGTCTGACAATATCTTGTAGATTTTCCCACTCATCAAATCCTTCTGGTAATGGCATTAATCATCTGCCTCCTTGTCTATATCAGTAATAGCCAAACCAGTTGCACTAAACAATTTAGCAACATCAGAAGCAGCTTTAATTTGTGCTGCCTCTGGTGGTGTAGTTCCTTGCTTACTTTCTGGCTCTTGACTCAATGCTTTAGTAAATTGTTCTTTTTGTTCTCCAATCTGGTTAACAGTTTGCTGGACAGAGAGAACCTCACTAGCAACTTGATCTACTTGAGAAACTACATTTTCAGCGTTTTCTAAATTAGTAAAAAATTTATTTTGAAAGTTAGGTGTAGGATTCATCCATCTGTAAGCTTTTTCGCTAACCTTTCCCCATCTTTTTAAAGCATTACCAATAAAAGCAACCCAAGAACCAACAACTTCTAAAGCACTTAAAATTGAATAGCCAATTGATTGAATGCTATTCATTAAGTTAGCAGCAGCTTGATAAATACGGTTCCATTTTTTATATTCAGCTTTAATACTTCCCCATTCACTCTCACCAATTACAGATTTAGCGAGTGAATCAAACTGACCACCTAAAATTGCACCAATATCTAAAGGGCTACCTTCTGCATCTTTGATACCAATTGCTGCTAATACATTGGATATTGCACTAGTTAATGTTTGTCCTAAATTGGCACTGAGCATATAGGCATTGTGCAAAGTCTGCCACCAGATAAGAACATTCAAAACTCGATCTAAATGCAGCCATTCAGCTACTCGCGATAACTTACCAGCAATGCCACCAGGAAGTTGGACACCGAGCTTATTATTAATAATGTTTAATAGTGCTAATTGTGCGGCATTACTAAATTGACTAACAGCATCTAAAATCTGCTTACAAATAGCAAATATTGGGGCTAGCAATGCCATGATCGGAGCCAATATCGATGACCTAGTTGCTGAGTGTTGAGCTGCTATAAAGGCTTTTAGCCCTGAATCGTTATAAGGCACTGCATCTACTCCATCCTTTCCATCTCTCCCTGGTCTACCGGGGAATCCATTTAAACCATCTCTTCCGTCTCTGCCCGGTTGGCCTGGAATTTGAATAATTTGCGTGATACCAGGAGCGCCTTGCCGTCCATCCCTGCCGGGTCTACCGTCACGACCCGGAATGCCTGGAACACCTGGAATGCCGGGTTTAAGTTTAAGCAATTGATACAGTCCCAATAATGTCGCTAGTCCCGCAGCTACTTCTACAGCTTTTGCTAGGGCATTATCACCAGTGTTTTGGGCTTTCTTGGCTGTGTCCTTAGCATCCTTAGCTGTTGATTTAGCTTCATTTGCTGAAGTGCTAGCAGCGTTGGCAGTTACGTTTGCAGTTGCGGCGACGCTACCCGCAGCGATCGCAATACTTGCAGCTTTCACTGCCTGAGAATTTGCTTGTACTGCTGTATTGATTGCTGTGGATGCAACGGTTTGAGCAACATTAGCTGCAAGAATTGCTTGTCCCGCTGTGCCAATTGCTTGCCTAGCTTGAGATATTGCACTGCTTGCTTGAGAGCTTGCAGAATTTCCTAAGCTTACGGCATAGTCAGCTACACCACGCACCGAACTAGCTACCTCTAAAGCATTCCTGGCTATACCTCTAATGGTTGGCAATTGGCGACCTAAAATATTAGATACAGCGTCACCAAGTGATGTCAACTCTCGCTCTATGCCGTCTATCCGAGAACCCAAAGCCTCAGCGAAGGCTACTAACTGCAAAATTTCGATAACAGTACTCGCTAAACCTGCCACTCTAGCGGCAAGTCCCAATAAATCACCAGCTACCTTACCAGCAGTAGTTAACGCTTTTCTTGATATGCCTATTGCTTCAGCCGCGTCTAAAGCTACATCTGCTACTTTGCTAGCAAGCCTGCCAACTTGACCGACAACACTAGCGATTTTGTTGTCTACGATGTCAATAGCGCGTTGGGCTGCTTTTGCTACCCCTACAGCATTGTCAGCAATCCCCCTAGTCGCTTTACTTAGTGCGCTTGCCTCTTTAGCCACTAACGTTGACGCTTTGGCTTCACTGATAGCCGTTTCTGCTACTCTTCTGGTTTGAATAGACAAACCTTTACTTAACTCGGCATCGCTTGCAGCCTTAGTTGCTTGAGCGCTTGCATTATTAGCTTGACCGAATGCAGCCGCCGCGTCTCTGTCTGCTTTTGTGCCAACGATTTCAGCACGTTCACCTACGACGAGCGCTCGTCTTGCTGTGCCTTGTGTTTCGTTGCTAACATTCAACGCCTTATTGGCCTTATTGTCGGCTTTGTTGGCGACACCAGTTGCATTTTTAGCTTCGTTACTAGCACCGTTAGCGGTACTAAGCGACCTAGTAGCTTTTCCGTCTACGATATCAATTTTTGATGATAAATTATCTGTTTTCCTCTCTACCGTATTTAAACCATTAGCGGTTCTAACAGCTATGTTTGTGGTATCACTTAACTTTATTTCTAGTGCGCGTAATGCCGATTTCAGCCCATCGACATCACTTATTAATGTTTGCCCTCCAGAAGTTGGCATATCACCTTAATAATCTCCTAATTTCGTTGAACTCAGCTTGTTCTATGCAAACCATGTCAGGAGGACAATAGTTATTTGGATCGAGACACTTAAATGGATCTGGACATGTCTGACCGCTGACCATGCCACAGCCGGCTTGACATTCAGCTAATGAGTCATATTCGCCAGGAGTCCCGTAAACATTGCTCTTGACACATGAATTATTTATGCAATCATAAGGAACCGCGTTACAAGCGGTGCAATTACCGTATTTTGTATAACCAGCATTAGGATTATCATTAGCTACAGCAGTTACTTGTGCCGTTGTAGTCAGATAAAAATAATTTGTCCCGGCAACGTTTACACCATCAAGATAAAGATATACAGTAGTTGAGTTTCTGGCACGATATTCAGGTGTTGTGCCACAAGCAAAAAATTCGTAACTAACATTCCCGTCAGCCCCTTTGCCGTAGAACCGAAAACATTGAGTCATCTTTAGTAATTATCCGGGTCAATTGTTGCAGCGGTGTCAATTTTGCTCAAAGAGATTGTTAGTTGATCAGTCCTATACCCAGTGTTATCAGTGCCGCGTGTGATAAAGCTTGTATAGCCAGTATCGATAACAATAGATTGGTCAATATTGGAGTCAAAGTTAGTCGTAGTTAAATAAGATTTCGCCTGCAACAAAATAGCTACTAACAAACTTTCGCCAGTGTTGTTACTAGAAGCGGTTAATCCTGCTAAATCAGATTTTGTAATAGTAATAGTTGTTGCGTCCTGAATCGCGTTAGCACCAAATACCTGAGTTAAAGTTGGTTCTGCCATAAAACGAATTTTTGATGAAGTGAATAGAAGTGATAGATCCGTTTTATGAGCGATTGAAATTTATGTAAATCTTCCAGTTTTATGTAAATCCAGAACATTCACCGACGACGTGAAAGTATTGTCATGCCTAGTATTGAGCGAAGTATTAGTAATACCTAAAAATAAAAATATTCCGGTTTGACCAGTGACATTGGTTAAACCGGAATAGCAGGAGCGAGATAGAAGGTCGATGAAAAACCATAGAAACGGTCAAGCTGCAATTTTAAGCGATGCGGAATATTCCAAAATTCGCAAGCAGATCCGCAGTAAAAAATATAAGTTGCTTCTGGATCTAGCATGGTACACAGGTGAAAGATGGGGGGCACTCGTGAAATTGCAGGTTGCCGATGTTTATCGCGAAGACGGAACACCGCACGAGTATATCAATTTTCGAGCTTGCACCCGCAAAGCTACACCAGATGGTAAACGCCAAACTCGCCAAGTGCCCGTGCATCCAGTTTTGGCTGAGGCACTGGCAACTTATCAACCAGAGGATAACTCATTGTGGTTGTTCCCTTGCAGAGACGGAAACGGGGCTATAACTATTCGCTGGGCTGATATGATTCTGCGAGCAGCAGTCGATAGGGCTGGGATGAGTGCTAAAGGAATTAGTACCCATAGCACCCGCCGGAGTTTTATAACTAAGCTGCATCGCAACGGAACGGACTTGTACACAATCAAAAAAATTACTGGACACCGTGATTTTAAGTCACTTGAAAAATATGTAGATATTGACAGCGATCGCGTCAAGGGAGCCATCAACGCTCTATGAACCCCCAAATCCAAATCTGTGACAAAGCCCGACCAAGCGAATATGCTAAGTCACAACATCAGTAATAACTTGGGATTTTGCGATCGCAATTTTGACCCTATTAACGCGATCGCATTTTTTATGGCTTGATGCTATATTGACGTGTCACACGTCAATACAAGGATTTTAAATGAGCAAAGGTGGACATACTACTGGTACTTGGACAGGTGGTAGCACTTGGAACCACGGGAAAACTCAAACTATCCGTGTGCCGATCACGTTGGCGGCTCAAATCATGGATTATGCCAGAGCAATAGATGACGGTATTGAGTTGTCACACGTCAATACAGCCGATTTAATTCTTGATGCTATTGACTGCTACATCAAATTTAGACAGCGCAATTTTCGCCCAAACCAGCATTCTAAAAAGCCTGATATGACTAGCCGCGCCTGGGATGAGTTGAGAAAGTTTAGAAAACTTCTTCAGGAGCAGCCCGAACTGATCACAAAAAACCAGACTTGCAGATAGTACTCGCCGAAGTTATAATTGTCAGCCCTTTTTAAGCTGTTGTGCGTGGTAAGGTTGCCCATTATTGCTCAATGGTGGAGAGAAGCTATTACGGCTAGGCTTTTTGAGCCAAATACCACCATTAATGGAACTAACAAGCAAAACCTGGCCGCGGTGTTCTCCTTCCAAAACTTCCACCTCATCCCCAATCCTTAGTTCTTCTGTCCAGGCAACCAAATCTGACCAAAGTAAGCGAGGCTTTGCTATTGGGTCTTTAGCAACAACTACATCCGCTTTTTTGGCGGAAGGGTACAGCTTTGTGACCTTGACTTTATTTTTCAATGACTTTGACCAATAGATATCACCAACCTCAATGCTGATTTTGGGGACTAGGTGTGATGAGGGGTGATCGTCCTTATTCACGATCACCCCAGGATCACCCCCCGGATCACCCTGCGGAGAATGGCTGCAATTATTCTCTGGTAAGTCTTTGACTGCTATTTCCTGGGTATGTATCTTTTCACACATATCCGGGGTAGGATCACCCCCTGGATCACCTCCAGACTCTATACCTAGCAAGGCATTCGAGCAAAGGTGATCCTCAAGGTGGCTTGGGGCTGCAAAATTTTCTGACTGCTGAATTTTTTCATGATTTTCAGCACTTTTAGGATCACCTTTGGCTGTGTTGTTGACTGCATCTACTTTTTGGAGGTGATCCGAGGGGTGATCCTGGGGTGATCCTGTTTTTTTTATACTAACATCAAAAGTTGGCTGTATCTCTCTACTAGCAAAGCTTTCAGGATGTGGGTCGAGGTGATCCGAGGGGTGATCCTCTGGTGATCCTTCGTAAGCAAGGAAATAGAGGTTGGCTTTCCCCGGCTGGCGCTTTACGCTCACCAAACCATCGGCTGATAGCTCCGTTAGGTAACGACGGGCATAATCCTTTGAAAAGCCTAGCCTGTGGGCTATTTCTTCACTGGTAAATTTGACGTTTCTGTGGTCAGCCAGCAGTTGCAATGTTCTTTCCTTTGCCGATTGCGCTGGGCCACCAAAGTCTTGCCCCTCTTCTCCCATAAAAGTAAAGCTGAGGTCTTCGGGATTAAAAAACATCCGATATTTATTGCCGGAGGAGCGCGATCGCGATTTGTCAATTTCTAAGATGCGGTCGTTAGGCGTACCAGTTTCACTGCTGTCCTTTGATAGTGTCCAGACCTCACTAACTGCATTTCTAATGGCTGTTGTACCCCTGACACCACCTAGCTTATTGCTGTGATGAATTAGTAAAAAGGTGGTTTTATAATTAGTGGCCAGCCCGGTCATCTCTAGGATGGGACGGGCATACTCCATCTGTGATTCCTGATAAATTGAAAATCTGTTAATGGTTGAAAGCGAGTCGATGACAACAAAATCAGGTTGAAACTCTTTTAAGTCTTCAATTAAAGCTGGGATATTTTCAGCACTCCAGCCAAACCGCACCCTAACGTACTTGCCAATATCTTCTTTTGAATAACCTAGCGACTCCAATGCTTGCATCATGTCGCCGGGACTTTCATCTCCTTGGTAATAGAGAATTTTGCGTTTCTCTCCTGTAGCAATGAAATTACCAAACTGATTACCCTGAATCAGGACTTTACCAATTCCATAAGCGAGTTTAGTTTTACCAATTCCACCATCAGCAGCTAGTAAAATAGTTGTGCTTTTAGGAACCAAGCCATTTAATAACCACTCACGAACTGTAGAACCTGCTAACTCTTTTAATTCTTCATAGGTGAGTAATTTACTACATTGAGCCGTGAGACTTTTTAAGTAAAAATGTTCTAGAAAATTGTTAGTAACTGAGTGTTCCTTCGCTAACTCATGCAGTTTGAGAAACCTAAAAGATGGTTCTACACAAGTTGTATAAATATTCGTCACCTCTTCTAGTAGTCGGTCATGTTTCCAGCGTTGATATTCATCTTTTGTAGGTGCTAAGGGTGTATCGGTTACTGCCTTGATTTTGTTAGTAACGGTTGCAAAGATATCTACCAAATCTTGCTCCTCATCGTAGGCTAACTGTATAGTCTTATAACCTGATTTTAGGAGTTCTCGACGCTTGTATTTTTTGATTACTATCCCCGCGAGGCTATCAATGTTTGCAGCGCTGACTGTACGGTCTGCAAGGGTAGCTAACTTGCTTCTGCCACCAATTCTTGCAAGTAAATCATGGTCTGATAACCAGCTACTAACATGTAGTAAATCGGTTGGTAATCCTTGCTTGTTTAGCCGAAGACAAGCATGATAAATATCTTTGTGTGCGCCAATATAAAAATGTTCTGTTTTTAGCCTGTCTTTAACACGATATATGGCACTTGGGTCTAGTAGAATGCCACCTAAGACGGCTTCTTCTGCTTCAATATTTTGTGGTGGCAACCTATCATCAGCAGGTTTAAAGCTGTATTCATCTGTGTAGGAATAAGGAACTGCTACCATTTTTCAGTTCCTCCAGATGTTGTGTTATAATTACTTTCAATGACGGCATTAAAAGTTATCTGAATTGCTATTTCAGTCCTTTGTTTTCTGTTATTATTCATTAGTATTTTTGATACTTTGAAAAGTTTTACTCACCACTTAATCTCTGGTGAGTATTTTTTTAGAGTACCTGCGATCGCGCCCGGTTTTTGAAGTTAGACGCGATCGCCATGAATAAACCCGCCCTATCTGTACGTAGGACGGGTTATTCTTTGTTTTCAGTTGCTTCAGTAGAAACCAGATCGTATATTTCTTGCTTCAGTTCCTGGACTGCTTTCTTGAAGACTTCCTTCTGTTTCTTGGTTTCAAGCAGACGAATTTCTAGGTGCTGTTGTTGGTCATCAACGTAATTAAGATAAGCGTTCTCGATAAATTCGAGACGCTCTAGAACTTTGCCAGAAGTAGCTTCTCCTTGTTCTCTTGCCCCAGTGGTATCTCCCCTCTGCCTATCTTCGCTACCAGTTCCGATCTGCTCAATCCCATTGACTTTGCTTTGGACAGGAACAAATTCCAATCTTTCTCGCTGAGGTTCAGAGACACGTTTTTTGCGTCCTCTGCTAGCTTCCGAGGTCTTGCCATTTTCTTGTATTTTCACAACAGTAAACCTATTTTACATACCTCAAATTGAATTTCATACCGGAAACCATTGACTATTCGTTTTCGGTATGTTTAATATATCATTAGTTTCCGGTATGAAAAACATCTTTCATAGAAACTTATGCCCCATGAGCAGCAGTAAAAACGACTGTAAGGATTGCGATGTTTGCCGACTCTTTGAAATAGGAGTATATGAGACACCTTGCAATCCTCCTTGCTATGTGCAACAAGAAACAATCAAGGAAGGAAACGCTATAACCCAGCAACAGTAAGCCTTCAGTAAAAAGGACTGCGACGCGTCGCAATACTAAACACCATGCATAGTGGCACTTAAACCGCACTATGCCAGGACTGTAAAAGCACTATGCACGGACTTAAGACCGTGCATCATACCCTTATGCAACCACTATGGAAGCACTAGAACCCGCCATTAATGGCACTAAGACAGGATCAAAGACCGACGATAAGCCTAAAAACAAGCAGAAGAGACACTTGCCATCTTTGCCCAGTGCTGCTTCTGCCGCAGACATGAACCCCGTGACTTTTTCAGGACTGTCAGACAAAACAGCCGTGGAGTGGTCATCTTTACGAAATTACGAAATGTTCAGCCTCAGCGCTGACGGTTCATTTCCCATGATGAAAGTCAGCCGTTCCAAGGCGGTCAGACTTGCCGACCGTCAAGTAATGATGGTCGGTTCTGGACGCTGTTACCGCGTCTCACTGTCTAACCACTGATACCAAACAAGCTCTAGCTCGCAACTAGAGCTTGTTTCTACCTTGCTTAATAAAAAATTACCATGACTGAACCAAGACCGCTAACACCCAAAGAACAAAAAGTAATTCAGGAATTTGAAGCAGCTCGCCCCGGCACTGGCGCTCTAGCTGAAAATAACATCCGCAACAACGATAAAACCGGCTGGGCTGACATCATTGCAGAGACACCAGAAGAGGAATTGGTTGCCCGTGAGGGGTCATCAACTAATTCCTTTATGTATCGGAGGATTGGAGGATGAACCTAGAAGTTTACAAAACATCACTGCAACACCTGACAGCCGGCGGTGTTCCCCAGGATATAGCCGAGAAAGCATCAATAGTCGTTGCTAAAGATGACCCTCATAAACCAGACTTGGGGCGTTCTTCTGAAGATCAACAGGCTGTAAATCAGGCAATGGAACACTATCACCGAGGTCAAACCAATGCACAGCAGTAGTTTACCTCCACCAGATTCAAATCTACCTGTTCAGAACTTACAGCCAAACTTGGATCTGGGTAATTCTGAATCAGAAATCAGACAAGCAATCAGCGCCAACTTTGACCCCATGCCCCAAGCAGATCCAGAACCAGATAGCTCGTTGTACAACTTCAACGCAATTCTCGATGCACTCGATTAAACCCATGAAAAGCGAAAGTAACTTGTCTTGGCTATTGGTTGCAGTATTAGCTGTAGGTTTTACCCTGTGGTATCAAGACCGTTCTGGCAGTTATGAAGCCAACATCCAGCAATTGCAAGACAATTTAAAAACCTGTAAATCTGAATTTTCAATGTTCAAAGACGGGGTGACCTATGGCAAATGACCTAATAGATATCAAGGTTGCCTCACCTCCCAAAACTGCTACAGCTGGTGTTTGGGTAGACATGCATCTACCCAATGCCCAAACTCTTGGGCGTTACTGTGCCTGGGGAATGGGGAGAGTGTTATTTTCCCTTTCACTATTCTCAGTCAACGTCACCCGTGCCACTCTAAAACTCGGAGTTTGGTTATGCGATGGCTTGGAAGCTGGGGTCAAGTGCTTGCTTAAGGTGTATGATGCATTGCCTTACGCCGGCACACCCATGACCCAAGTCATTGAAGCCAGCGCTGCTGTTGTTGAGGAGCCACTAGAAATCATTACCGATATCATCAGCGCCATTGAGGGTAAACAGGTGATGATCATCGGCGAGATGGGTACGGGTAAGTCTACCCTAGCTCAATACCTCGCTTACACTGTCGGCGGTCGCGTTCGTGTTTATGAGTGTGAGGGTACACCCACCGACTGGCAAGGACTTGAGGTCATCGGCAAGGGTGAAAATTGGGGAGCCATCGAGCGCGGTATGGCTGAGGACTTGGAGGACTTGAGTAACCAACTCAAGCTAAGAACTGAACGCGGTGACGGTGCTTTGGCTGGCAGTGAGCGCGTGATCATTGCGGAAGAGTACCCAGAACTCGTTTCAAAAGTTGCCAGTAGCGGCGAATGGTTAGAGCGTCACGCCCGTCGAGGTCGTAAAGCCAAACGCTTTACAGTTCTACTCAGTCAGTATGACCGAGTATCAGCCTGGGGTTTAGATGGTAAAAGCGACTTAGCCGATGCTTTTTACCGTATTCGCTTGGGGAAAAAGGCTCAAGCACACGCCAAATCATTGAAAAATGAGCAGCTTATTAGCTGGTTAAAAACCAACCAGAGTCACTGTCTGCTTGATGATCAACCTTTGAAACTCCCTCCATACCGCGAGATGAAAGCTGCAACAATGCGGAATGGTTCAACCATAGTCCAACCACACCCTGACAACGCGATCGCGCCTGAAAATAGCCCAGAACAATCGCTGAAAACCAGTCAGGACAAGGATTATAGCGAAAATATTGGAGATGAAAACCGCTTAATTTGGCGATTAATTCAGAAATTTGGGGAGGGAAAATCTGACAGCACCATTGCCACCGAGATTTTAGGCTACACAGGCACACGTTACGACAAGGGAATGAGGCTGATTGAAAAACTCAGGAGGGATTTCGGCGGTTAGAGCCAAAGGCGATCGCGCCAATGACAACGCGATCGCCTTGATAAAACCGATTCAACCAAGTAAAAAATAGCACATAACTTATGCAAATCAAAACCATTTCTTATAAACGGATTTTCAATGCTGGGAATTACGAAAGCAAACATTTAGAGATGTTTGCTGAAGTTTATGAAGAAGACGATATAGAAACTGAAACCTCCCATCTCATGGAGACAGTAGAGCGAAAAATCCGAGAAGACGCAAGCGAACAACTCAAGCAAGAGTTAAGTGAGCTTAAAAAAGAACGTAGAAAACTTTTAGAAGCAATCGAGCAACTTCAAAAAGAAAAAGACAAATTAACCGGGACGGAGGAACCAAACCCAGACGAGATCCCTTTTGACTCATCCGCGTCATTAAGTAATTTTTAAAAACATGACTAAACATGATACCTGGGTAAGACTCAAGCCCGGCAGTCTTTACGAGCCAGTATTAGACCTGTTTCCTAATGGCATGATTCCCATGCGTGACCCGTTCCCCCTAGAGCGAGTCATCGTCAATAATAAACAGATTGCATTGTGGATTATAGATTTTGAGCGCCTTGAGCCAAATCAAGCCAACGCTCTAGCTCAACTAATTGCCAGCCGTCGCGGTGCTGATGTCACCGAAGTCATGGAGGAGGCAGTTTTTCAAGGAGGCTTTGCCATGATTAACGGCTGGGTTGAATCTATGGAATGTGACGCTGAAGGTTTCCAGCGTAGCAAAGAGTTTGCTGACTTTTTTGAAACCGCACCACAGCCACCATCTGCTAGGGCTTGGCGAGAATTTTACAACAGCCAACACGACCGCTGGATCGAGGGTGACGAGCAACCGCCACCAATCAACAGTATTGATGACATTGACCCCAGGCTACGCACTCCTGAACTAGAAGAACGTTGGAAAATGCGCCAAATTGAGCAAGCGATCGCGGTTGGGGGATATTCAGTTTTTGATGTTCTCAGCGGTCGGGCAACTGTTGATGTTCTCAATCAAATTGATCCCAAAAATTCATATTCATTAGTGGGTGATGATGACGACTTTGAGGACGATGAATAACGCCTGATGAGCCGGATTGACTCGTCGGTGAAACGTGAGCAGCGCTCACGTCGCGGTCTGAGTCCAAATCAGAGCGTGCGGTACACGCACCAGTGGTTTAGGGCTTTTTAGATGAAGCAAGCTTTTTTGGCTTTTACTCCCTCATAAGCTCGGTTGCTGACTGTGTACCGCTTCCTTCCCTTGTCGCCGCAAGGTGGCACTTGCGGCTTTTGCCTTGAGAGTGAAAGAAGCTACTGGCTTACGGGTGATTCGCAGGCATGGCATCAGGGACATAAAAAACCACCCACGAGGTAAATTGAATGACCAGAATTTTAGGACTTGATATCAGCAAGTCCTCAGTTGTTGCGTGTCTTTTGACAGACAAGCCAGATCAACCAAGACAATTTTATTACGAATGTCCGTTCTATTGCTTAAGTGCCAATAGCCAAGGAATCAAGCAACTTTTGGAACTCAAGCCGGACATTGCATTAATGGAGCCAACAGGCAACAATTACTCAAAATTGTGGGGTACACATTTAGCCCGCGCAGGCGTCGAGGTTCGGTTAGTTGGTCATAGAGAGCTTAGAAATTATCGAGCCAATCACCTGGCATTACCTGATAAAGATGATGATGCCGACTCGTTAGCCCTGGCTTGTTATTACTTCGACTATCACAGTGATCAGCGCCGATTTGTACAAATTCGTGACCAAACTATTGTGAAAATCCGTGAGTTGGTGCTGCGACTCGCACACCTTAACCGAGTGCAAAGCCCTATAATCAACCGTTTGCGTCAGGATTTAGCT